>NZ_JADOGI010000267.1 GCF_015645445.1 Nonomuraea cypriaca
AAGAAGCCCCTCCCACCCCGCACGAAGATCACCCTCTGGCTCCTCGAAGCACGGCAGCCCGCCCACCCCGAAACTCCGCCCGACGCGGCCATCCACACCATCACCACCCCGGACAGCAGCGTTCACAACCTCGCTCAGGCCGCCTGATCAGCAAAGATCATCAAAGTTAACGGCATTGGGACATAGATGAACAACGCCGGACCCTGTAGCCGCCGGGCTGTATATTATCCACCCGGGAATCGTCCACCGTCCCTTTACGTCCACAAGCGACGATGGCAGGATACACTGTATGACGATAATCGCACATATAAGCGACACCCACTTTGACGGCAGTGAACGTGCGTTGAGCCGTGTTCGGCGGGCTATGACTTATCTGCGCGGCTGCAATGTCGACGTGATCCTGGTCACCGGCGATCTGGCCGACCACGGCGACGTCAAGGAATATAACCAGGTAAAAGCCGAGCTGGTGGCCGACGTCCCCGTCCTGCTGTTGCCCGGCAATCACGACGATCGGGCGGCATATCGTGAGATCTTGCTCGACAGCGATGGCTCAGCGCCTATCAATCAGCTGAAGCGTGCTGGCGGCTTGCTGTTCGCTCTCTGTGACTCCACCATTCCCGGAGAGGACGACGGCCTGCTCGCGCCGGAGACCCTCGACTGGCTGAAAGGGGTTCTCGCCGACTCCGAGGAGCCGGTCTTCGTCGGCCTCCACCATCATCCGATTCGGCTGAACAACCCGCTCCTGGACGGCATTCGGCTCCGTAACCCCGACGATCTGGCCGCAGTGCTCCGGGGGTCGTCCACCGCGCGAGCCGTTTTCTGTGGACACGCGCACGCCGCCGCCGCGGGGACGTTCGCCGGCCTTCCATTGATTGCAGCGCCGGGCATCTTCTCCACCACCCGCCTACCGTGGACCACGACCGACCAGTTGGCGTGGGCGAACACTTTCGACCGCGATGACGTACCCGGCGTGGTGT
This sequence comes from Nonomuraea cypriaca, assembly GCF_015645445.1. Taxonomy (GTDB): domain Bacteria; phylum Actinomycetota; class Actinomycetes; order Streptosporangiales; family Streptosporangiaceae; genus Nonomuraea; species Nonomuraea cypriaca. The sequence goes on from NZ_JADOGI010000267.1 coordinate 978, forward strand.
TCCACGTCGTGGAGAACGGTGAATTGACAAGCCATTTTCGTAGCATCGCCGAGTGACCGCATGACAGCGACGCGAAGGGCACCGGAACCGGGCATTCAGTAGCGTGCTGGCCAGCGAACGCGGGGGCCGCACGCCGGACTTCACCATGGGGGAAACTGTTGTGATTCTGACCGGTAGTGAGATCGAGAAGGAATGGGCCCAGGGTCGGATCACCATCGAGCCGTTCACACCTGAGCAGGTGAATCCGAACAGCTACAACTTCAGGCTGGGCAAGACGTTGCGGGTCTACTCGGGCGAGACGCTGAGCCCTCGAACTCCTAACGAGTTCATCGAGATCGAGATTCCGGACGACGGCTACGTGCTCGAACCCGGAAAGCTCTATCTCGCCCACACCATCGAGGTCCTCGGCAGCGACCACTACGCGCCGACCTTCGCCGCCAGGTCATCCGTGGCGCGCCTCGGAATGTTCATCAACCTGTCCGCCAGCCTGGGCGACATCGGCTACAAGGGGCAATGGACCTTACAGCTCTACACGCTGAACCGGATCCGGGTCTATGCCGGCCTCAACATAGGCCAGATGATGTGGTGGAAACCGCAGGGTGACGTCGACCTGTACCACGGAAAGTATCAGGGCGCGACCGGGCCGCGGTCCAGCGACATCTACATCGACTACGACAAACAATTCGCGAGACAGCGTTTCCCGGGTCTCGGGGCGAGTGTCTCCGTCGCTGAGGTGGGCCCGAAGTTCGCCGCTCTCGCCGCGAGCAGCCGTGAATTCTCCGTGCCGCCCGCGTTCTGTATCCCCGCAGGGGAGTTCGCCGGCGCCGTGTCCCCCGAGCAGACCGCCGCTCTGGCCGATGCGTTCGCCGACCTTCGCGCGACCGTCGGTGCGTTCTACACCGAATCGCTGGCGCGGATTCAGAGCATCGGTGCACAGATCCGCTTCCCGGAGTCGGCACGCTCCCTGCTTCGGGCGCGGCTGACGGAGATCTTCGGCGATCGGGCCGATCTCCGCGTCGCCGTCAGGTCGTCGGGACTGGACGAGGACGCCGACGCCAGCAGCCTCGCGGGCGTGCATCACAGCGTGCTGAACGTGTCCACATTCGCCGGGATCGTCGCGGCCATCGAGCAGTGCTGGGCGTCCTACTACGACGCCCCCGGCGTCGCCGCACGTCTGCGCGCGGACAACTACGACGCCTCACCGAGGCTCGCCGTCATCGTGCAGGCCATGGTGCAGCCAACTCTCGCGGGTGTCGCGTTCACCGGGCTGGAGGCGGCCGATCCGGAGCGGGTCGTCATCGAACACGTCGAGGGCCTCGCCGATCAGTTTGTTGCGGGTGTCGTCGTACCGGTCAGGACCACCTCGGACGAGGTCGCGGCCACCCCTGATTCCCCGCTGGCGGAGGTGGTGGCGGTCGCGCGGGCGTTGCGGGACAGGCGCGGTCACCACGTCGACGTCGAGTGGGCGGCCGACGACAGCGGTGTTCATTTGATCCAGGTGCGCCCGCTCACCGCGACCATCGATCGGCCGCGCGCCGCGACCGAACCGGTGGGACAGGCCGTTCCGATGTACGTGGAGGAGGTACCGCCGACGTTCCATCTCGGTGACGTCGCGCGGCTGTACGGCAGGTACGTCGCCAAGCGCAGCTCCGCCTACCGCCTGGCCGCCGCCCACGGCGCCGGCACCGGATCGGCCTGGGCGATTCAGTTCAACGGGCGGGGCCTGCATGACGAGGCGACCGTCGCCGGCCTGCAGGACGTGCTGCGGACGGGTGTCGCCTCCGAATGCGTGCTGGACCTCGGCGACCAACTGCGGCAGATCGTGCTGCCCAAGCAGGACGTGCTGCCGTGCCTGGCTGAACTGGCCGGGGCGCGGTCCGGGGACGCCGAGTTGCGTGCGGTCATCATTCGCGACTACCTCCGGGGTGAGCTGGGGGTGATCTCCCGCAAATCCGGTGCCGGTCTCGTGGTGGAGTTCACCGCCGATGGACTCATGGCGCTGAACCGCGGCACCGCGGGCGGCGAGACGATCGTCATCGCCGACCTGGAGCGGCCGTTCGACGAGCCCGGAAACCTGACCGCCGCTGTCGGGGCCGAACCGCTGCTCCCGCACTTGCACACCCTTGCGAGGTTGACCGGTGCGATGTATGCCAAGCACGGCCCGGTCACGCTGGAATGGGTTCTCAGCGCTGGGCGGCCCTATTTCGTCGACTACTCGGTGCTCGGCACCGATGAGCTTGTGGTGTCCTCGGAGGGTGCGGTGCTGATCTCGCCCGGCACCGCGCGCGGGCCGCTGCTCCGGCTGGAGGAGGATGAGCTGCTGAGTAGGATGTCGATCGGCCCGGCGATCAGCATCGACGCCTCCACTAGCGCGGCGGCCCGTGATGGCATGGCCAGGATTCTGGACAAGGTCCTGTCCCTGCCGGAGCGCCCGATCATTCACGCGCGACTACCCTATGCCGCCCTGTCGGTCCTCATCGGACACGTTGCGGGCTTCGTCTTCGAGCAGGGTTCCGCCCTGGGCCACCTGGCCATCCTGCTGCGAGAGTCCGGTGTTCCCGCTGTCGCGGTGCCCGGGTTCGTCGGCGATGGCGAGGTCATCATCAGCGACGCCAGCGTTCAGCGGCTGCCCTGAGGCGGGCGGCCTTCGCCATGAAATCAGCCGGGCTACTGCCACTCAGGATGAACCGGTGCGCGTAGTCCGCGCTGTGGCGTGGAAGGCCGTCGTTGCCACCGGCGGCCGGGCGGTACTCGTACTCCGCGACGCCGAGCTCGCCGCACTCGTGTGCGGTGAGCTCGGCCGGCGCTCGGCCATGGGGATAGATGCCGACCCGGCCCCACACCGTCTGGTCACCTGCTGACACCGGCGGGTGGGCAACCGCCGGCGGCAGGCCGGCCTCGATCCGAATCGCCGCCTCCCGCAGGTGCACACCGTGCCGGCGCAGGACCATGCGGTCGATGCCGCCACCACCGGGGCGCGCCGCGATCTCGCAGAACACCAGCCTGTCCTGCGGCGTGTGGAAGACCTCGAGATGAGTCACGCCCGACCCGAAGCCGAGGGCACCCACGACGCGTTCGTGCATGTCGGCGATCCGCTGGGCCAGTTTTCCGTCGGGCAAGAGATAACTCCCCGCCATCGCGCCGGGAGCGACGTCGCCCGGACGGGCATGGTATTGCCCGACACTGGTGTGAAACACGCGCCCGTCCTGGACTATCCCTTCGCAGTGGAACATGTCTCCGGCGATGAATTCCTCGATCTCGTACGCGCCGGCCGGCGCGCCGATCCGGCGCCAGACCTCGCGCGCGGTCGCCAGCGAGTCGACGATGTGTATCTGGTTCGAGCCGACTCCGCGGCGCGGCTTGATGACGTGGCAGCCCCGGCTCCAGTCGACCGCCCCCAGTTCGCCTTCGCCGTCGAGGGCCCGGAAGTCGGGGACGGTCACGCCGTGAGCTCGAACCGCCCTCTTCATCCGGACCTTGTCCCGGAAGAGCAGCGCGGTGTCCAGTTGGAGGCCGGGCAGCCTGTGGGCGGTCCGCAGCCGTGCGGCCATGATGACCATCTTTTCGTGCAACGCGACGATGCCGCGAATCCCATTCGCCTCGACGATCCAGTCGCAGGTCTGCTCCACCCGGTCGTCATCGACGAAGTCGCACACGGTGGTATGGCGGAAGTCGCTGGAATCCACGCCCTCCACCAGCCACGGATTGGTCACCAGATGCGGCTCGACCTCGGCAAGCGGCAGCAGGCATCGCGCGCCGTCGAAGAGGGTGTGGTGAGGATCCCGGCTGATGATCAACAGCGGCTTTCTCACCCTCGGGCTCCGGCTGGCCGGCTGACCACGTCTATGCCCGCGGCCAGCGTGAGCGCGGCGGCGAGGACCCGCGAGGCATCGGCTCCGGAAACACTCCCGCTGCCCACGCGCGCGGACGAACTCGTCAAGGCGGCGACATCATCGCCCGGTTTCACGAACGACCGCACATCCTCAACCGTCGCGTCCGCGACTTCCAGCCTCGGAAGTGCGACCGACTGCACCACACCCTCCGGCGCGGTGGCGAAGGCGATTGCGGCGGCAGCCGCAGCCGGGCGATCCTGAGGTTCGGGGCCGCCGAGGCCGAGCGGCCACCCCATGCTCCAGCGCTGAAGGTCTATCCCGGTCACGAGGCGAACGAGGTGTGGGATCCCGTCGCCGCCGATGCGGTTGTGTGACTCGATGATGCGGATCCCACCGTCGATCACCTTGAACTCGGTGTGGGCCGGCCCGTCCGTCAGACCCACGGCGTCAAGGAACTCGATCAGTTGCTCCTGAATGGCCGACGACGCGGAGAGGCCCAGCGAGGGTGCGGGCACCACGTGCGCCATCTCGACGAACGACGGGCCGGTGTGCTTTTCGACCAGCGCGGCAATGCGGTGTACGCTGCCGACGCTGAAACTCTCGGCGCTGTATTCCTGGCCGGGGAGATATTCCTCCAGCATCCGGCCGGAGGGATCGCCCTGCGCCAGAAGATCGTCGACGCTCTCCACGAGCACGACGCCCCGGCTGCCGGAACTCGCGCGGGGTTTGAGAATCGCCAGCCGGCCACCCCAGCCGAGGAAGGTGTCGACGGCCTCGTCGAGGCTCGCTGGGGTGGACGCCCGGACCGTGAGGTGCGGCGCCTTGCCCTGCAGCAACGCTCGCATTTTCGCCTTGTCACGCAGCGTCTCCACCACTTCCGGCGGGGTTCCGGCGAGTCCGAGGCGGGCATTGGCTAGGGCCGCGGGGCCAAGCCCGTCCTCGCGCACGCTGACGACGGCGTCGGGCGCCAGCGGCCGGAGAACCTGCTCCACGAAGCTGGAGAAGGAGTCCGCGGTGTAGTCGGCCGTGTAATAGGTCGACCGTACGGAGTCCGGCTCGATGAACTGCTCGAGGGGACTCCCTGGTTTCTGGACGTGGACGAGCCGGCAACCGAGGCGCCTCGCGACGGCTGCGATCTGCCCACTCGCGCCGAGCACGACGAGTTGCCGGTCCTCAGGAGGCTGTGACATACAACGGGCTCCCATCGCGTACTGTCGATCGACTTGCGTTGCTGGTGAGAGATCAGAGAGACAAGAGCCCCGACTCAGCGAAGCCTTCCCGGGCTCCCGGCTGGTCCAGCACGCCGTAACCCTCGAGAATCCCGATGGTCCGCTCGGCCGCGGACCGGATGCCGGCCGTAACCGACTCCTGGTCGTACGACTCGGCGATGATCGAACGAACGGCGTCGGGCGAAAACCCGATCTCCTGGAGTGCGGACGAGGCGGATCTCGTCGCCGGCTGCAACGACTTGACGATGATGTCGGGCAGGAGGGCCGCGACCACCCGTCGGTCGCCAGGTTCGAGCTGGCCCCACAAGCGGCCGAAGAAGTCGGCGAAGTAGACATGATGCCGACCCTCGTCTATCGCGTGATCGCGGGCGATCTCCCGGACTAGCGAAACCACGTTCGGATCCTTCGGGATGTCGACGAGCAGCCCGGTGATGAGCGTCTCGAAGACGAAGACCTGAACCAGCTGGACCAGCCGACGATGGTGCGGATAGTCGGCGGCGATTCGGTCGAGGTTGGCGAGGAAGGGCTGGAAGTCATAGGGCAAGGCCTCGATGCCGGAGCGCGTTTGGATCTGCTCGACGGCGTCGTCGCTGTAGAGAGCGTGGTAGCTCTCGTCGACGAGGATTTTGTAGGCGTCCATGCGCACGCGGCTCGGCACCTCGATGCCGCAGTCCTGTTCGGCGATCAGTTTGGTCGCCCGGCAGACGACTCCCACCTCGAACGCCTTCGTGAAGTTCAGCCATTGATACAGGTGCTGGGCCAGAAGATATCGCTTGAGCACTTCGTCGGTCTCAGCAACGGCAGGATGTGCCAGGTGTGTCACCAGATGCCGGGGAAAGAAATCTTTGAGAATGTCGTCGTCACCAGAAATCATTCGGCGCGAGCTCCCGCGCACTCCCGACTTCTCGTACCAAGATTCGAGTACCTTAGGATTAGCTTGACGCCATTCGAGCATGATGATTGACCCCCGTCGATCACAGATTCAGGCATGAAGACCACGTTTTAAATGACTCATGGCCACGACTGGTGGCCCCGAGACCCACCCCCCTGCGGCAGAGCCTGGACTGCGGGCGACACCATGTCCAGGCTCAGTCGCGACGGGACGGCCGAGGCCGAACCGCTGTATTTGCCCGCATAGCCAACGGGGCCGCCTTGCATCGCCCAGAACGCCAGCTTCCCGATGACCATGCCGGGAAACAGACGGACCGGCGCGGCAACCGCGATCTCCAGCGTCCACGGGAAAATGGCGCCGCTATGACCGAGCGGCGCCGAGAACTGGATCCAGACGCCGAGTGTCGACACCGAGCGGCAGGCATAGAGGGTGGCCGCGTAGTGCGGGCTCCCCATCGCCTCCATGGTGCCGCCGAGGTAGAAGCGCCCCGGAGTGAGCACCATCCCGTCGTCGTCCATGACGACCGTTCGAGACGCGATCGGCGACCGAGAGTCGATCATGTCCGTCTCGTAGGAGATGATCTCCCGGGCCAGGCGGAAGCCGTAGCTGTTCGGCTCGAGGCGCTCCGCTTCGAAGTCGTCGATGTGAACGCGGCCCGCGATGACTTCCCGGTGAATCTCATGGCCGGTGAGGATCACATCCACCTCCGCACGATCTGGCGCAAGGCATCGCGGTGTTCCGCGAGGGGACCGCTGTTGTCCAGGACGACGTCCGGCTCGATCAAGTCGAGATCGCTCGTCGACCGGTCCGCCCTGCTGGTATCGCCGCGGCCGGCCAGTCTCTTTTCCCGCACCTCCGGCGCCGCCGTGACACGCAGCACCCGGAATCCATGGGCACGCAGGGCCAAGGCGTCGATGAAAGGATCACGCAGGTCGTCGTTGACCACGATGTCGGCGTCTGTCGAGGCCAACCGAATCAGGAAGTCGTCGGCCAGGGACTCGGGCCTGATGCGGCGCATGGAGTCGGCCAGGGACTCCATCAGAATCTGGTCCTGCGCCCCGACGGGAACCTTCACCCGGGCCGCCTGATAAACCTGGGCCTGCAGGTCGTACAACGGTTTGGCGAGTTTGACGGTGGCGTACGTCAGGCCTAACTCTTTCGCGAACTCTTCGATCAGGCCCGCGGATGTCGACTTGCCACAACCCGCCAACCCGATGATCGAAATACGCACGGATTCGCACCTCCCTGGTGTCTTTTCGCCGATCAGCTGTCCGTGGGCAACGTGGCCGCACTCCGTCTCTCGATGTCACGCAGGAACGAGAGCTTCGAATAGAACGTCCGCTCGCGATCCACGTTGTTTCGGGCCAGATAGCTGTCGACGAGGTTCGTCAGGCGTTCAAGTTCAGGTTCAACGGTGGTGATGTCGAGCCCGTCGTGTATTCGTGAGCGATGGTAGGCGATCTCGGCCTGCCGCAGGACGTGCTCGTCGCCAGCTGTGCGCACCTCGTCGATCTCGATGCCGAAGAAATGACCGGTCGCGCTGGACTCGAGGTTGACGTCAAAGCGCGTACGGCTGAAGGTGCGCAGGGCCCGGAAGGTGAGGTGCGGATACTCGAGTTCAAGAAAGGCGGCGAAGTCCTTGCCGGGCACGGTGAGGTTGTGCCGGAAGGTCTCGACGCGCCGTAGCGTGTCCTCGGCGAAAATCTTGTGCTTTAGCAGGAAGGCCCCCGACGGCTGCTCCTGGAAGGCGATGTAGCCGCTCTCAGCCGCCGGGCTCAGCACCTCGAACGTGTGCTGGAAGACCTCCCAGCGTTGCACCTCGTTGCCGACATCCGGAATGAAGCCGGGGAAGGAGGCGCTGCCGACCTGAGAGGCGAGGTCCGAGGTCAAGCGCCAGATCGACACGTCACCACGAAGGGTTATCTTGTTTTCGATCTCGACGCCGGGAACGAGATTGCGGAAAACCTGGTTCTCGACGGCCACATGCTCGCGCAGGTTTCCCGCCGACTTCAGCGCGACCGTGACCACGTCGTCAGCCGTCACCGTCGCCGGAAACTCGCATTCAGCGACTCGCGCGAATACCGCGCCGACTTCGCGCAGACGGGTGCAGGCGAGCACTTCCACCCTCGTCTGCTCATGCGACTCGTGGAGTCGAAGCACCATGATCGGCGACAGGAATTCGATGCGCTCGGTGGCCGCGGCCGCCGGCCACACCGACTCGAGGTGGGTCCTCAACGATTCCGACATCGAGCAGCCGCACCACGTGGGTCGCGCCTCGTCGACGGGCACCTCGATCGGAACCGAATCCTTTGCAAGCAAGCGGATCGAGGCGGACGCCGTGTCGATCGGCCGTAGGTACTCGACAGCCCGATCGCCGCCATCGGTGTCCGCCGGCAGATCGATCGTGACGACGGGCAGCTGCTTGCGCGGCACCAGCGAATATTGGAAAGCCGGATCACCCAAGATAAGGAGTCGGCGTACCGGAGTCCCTACCTCTGCAGTTGTTTCCTGGTTCAACGTATCCCCCTGTGGCGCAGCAAGGCCGGTCTCTCCGGCCGGCGCGATCGAAGCGAACCTCATCAAGGCGTCCATGGCCTGGCCGCATGACTGTCCGTCAGGTCGGCTGAGCGGCGGTCTCCGCGCTTTCCATTTCCTCCAGGCGGCGCACCCTCCGGATGGGCGAGGTCAACAAGATCACCATCGGCACGAACAGACCGATCGCGGCCACGATCACGGTTTCGCGCAGTCCCAGCCACGAGCCGAGCGCTCCTCCTAGCAAGGCGCCCAGCGCCAGAGCCGACCACGCGATGGTGCGCATGGTCGCGTTCACCCTGCCGAGCAGGTGGTCGGGAGTGACCGACTGCCGGAAGCTGATAACGGTCACGTTGAACATCGGCCAGCCGATTAGAGAAACGAAGTTCGCCGCAGCCGCCAGTGCGATCGCCCCCGGCGAGTTGCCATGAACCGCCGCGAGCATGATCGTCCCCAACGCCGGGCAGCACGGTGGACAGCACCAGCGTGCGGCCGACGCCCATTACTCTCGTCAGCCGATCCACGGCGAAAGCACCGCACAGCGCCCCCGCGCTCCCAACGGCGACGACGAGCCCGACGCCCGCCGGCGCGATGCCCATCTCGCGGATGAGAAACAGGAAGAACACGGCCGTCAGTGCGTCGAAGAACAGGTTGGCCACGACCGTGGTGGCAATGCACCAGCGCAGCACTGGCCGGCGGAGGACCTGGGTGACCCTTCGCGCAGGGAAGCCCAGAGGGAAGTTCCGGAGCTCGGGGTGGAGGGCTTGTCGGCGGGCATCCACAGCAGGGCCAGGGTGGATGTCACGTAGCTGATGACGTCCACGATGATCACAACGGGGGCGCTGAACAGGCCGATCAGCGCACCGGCTACGCCAGGCCCGCCCACCTCGGCCACCGATTCCGACATCTGGAGCTTGCCGTTGGCCTCCATCAGCCGGTCCCGCCCCATCAGGCCGGGAAGGTAGAACTGGTAGGCGATGTCGAAGAACACCGTCATCGTCCCCACGACAAAGGCCACCGCATAGAGTTGCCAGATCGTCAAGAATCCAGCGACGAAGGCGAAGGGGATCCAGGCGAGCGCGAGCGCGCGTATCGCGTCGGCGGCGATGAGTACCGGCCGGCGGGCGATACGGTCCACCAGTACGCCCACGCCGAGCCCGAACACCAGGAAAGGAATGCGTTCGAGGGCGCCTAGACACCGGATTCCATCGGCGTGGCGCCGAGTATCACCACGGCGGTGATGGGAATGGCTACAAAGGTTATCTGGCCGCCTAGCAGGGATAATGACTGACTGGACCACAGCAGCGCAAAGTTCCGGTTTCTCAGCAGCGAGCGTGATTTTCCGATATTCACAGGCTATTCTCCGAGGCGATGATGGGGAGCCGACAAACCAAGATAGCAGTCAGCGCTCACAGGTAGGCATCCCTACTCTGTTGTGATCGTTGATCGTTGGTAAGCATTCACGTTGTGCGCATTTCGGGTTCTGATGATCGCGCTGTGTGATCGCCCTGGGGCGTGCAGGAGTGCTGCTGCCGAAGTCAGGCAGTGGCTGGATCGGGTGGCATCCAGAGGTTGCCCACGAGCGCGTCGCGCAGGACGGTCATGACGTCCAGGCCGTGCTTGAGCGCGGTGGACAGGTACCCGCGAACGGCGTAGCGCTGCTCGGTGGTCTTCTCCGAGCGGAGCCTGCCGGAGATCTTCTGCTGGGTTTTGGCGGGTCGCAGGTCGCGCTCGGCCTGGTTGTTGGACCTCGCCGTCGACTGCGCGTGATGCGGATAATGCGCTATACCCGGCCCGTGTCCGGGTAACGCATCGATTCCATCCGCTGTTCGATCAGGTGCTGGAGTTCGTCAAGCGCCGTAAGAACTACGGCAACGATGATCGGGTATATGTCTACGACACCCACGGTGAGCTGGTCTCATTGCCGGCCGAGTGGACCGACGTCGTCGCCGAAGATCCGTTCGTCGTCATGGCCGACGGTCGTGCGGCGTTCCGCGCGGACGACCTGCTGAAGCTCGCCGATCTCGTTGAGCAGATGCGTGCTGAACGGTTGCCGGCAACGCCGACGAGTGTCAGGTGGATTACGCCGTGAGTGTCATGGTGATTATGCCGATCACAGTACTCGTGGCCATGCTGCCACTAGGCATGTCGATCTACTCTCGCTGGACTGTCCAGCAAAAATGGGTCCGCCGACGGCGTGTCACGCGAGATCTGCGACGCTCACGAACATAATCTCCTGGACGCAATGGTCCGGGAGGTGGCATGCCCTGGCAGAACAGGCCCGACCCGAAGACCGAGGCGCTGCGCGCGAGCAGGACGTTGAACCCGCGCCCGCAGGACGTCACCGACGAGGCCTTCCTGTCGGCGGACTTCTTCGACCCCCGCGACCTGGTGCAGGTGAAATACGAGATGGTGCGCCCGGCCCGCGAGGACGGGGCCAGAGTCAGCGCCGCCGCCTCGGCCTTCGGGTTCTCCCGCCAGTCCTTCTACCAGGCGGCCGCCGCGTTGGACGAGGGCGGGCTGGCGGCGCTGGTCCCGGCCAAGCCGGGCCCGAGGGGCGCTCACAAGCTCACCCCCGACGTTGTGGAGCACATCCGGGCACTGCTGGCCGCCGATCCCTCGCTGCGGGCGGCGGATCTCGCCCACGCCATCGCCGAGCGGTTCGGTCGGCGGGTGCATCCCCGTTCGATCGAACGCGCACTCAAGCGCTCCGGTCAGGAGCCCGACCGGAGCACCAAAAGAAGCCGCTGAATCCGGGGCAGACCCGCCTGATAGTGCGGACATCGGCCGGGATACCGCCAGGCAACGGCTCCTGGCCGGCTATGAGCAACTCCGAACAGCAGCCCTCGCCGGTCGATCCGGGCCCTGGCGGCAGGGCTGGAACGTACTGGCCACCCAGGGCATGGCGGGCTGGATCACCGCGTGGACCTCCCTGAGGCCGCCGGATCCGCCGGCTCGATCGGCACCATCGGGCGCCGCCGCATCCAGTCCCGCAGGGACGCCGACGCAGTGGTCCATGTCCACCTCGACCCCGTCCACCCCAGCCCGCTCACCGAAGGGAGGTGATCAGTTACCTGCGCCGGCGTCCCTGCCCGACTGCGACCTCGCCCAGATCGTCGCGGTACTGGCCGCGATGACGCTTGCCCACGCCCGCTGACCCTGCCCTGATGACCCCCGATCGGTGAAGGGACCTGCCCTGATGAGCGACAATTCCGCCAAGGTGACGGCGGCCCACCTGCGCCGTGACGCCTACCTGTATGTCCGCCAGTCCACCCTCTATCAGGTGGCCAACAACACCGAATCCACCCGCCGCCAGTACGACCTGCGCGGACGGGCTATCGCGCTGGGCTGGCCCGCCGACCACGTCATGGTCATCGACGTCGACCAAGGCCACTCCGGAGCCTCGGCAGCCGACCGGGAGGGGTTTCAGCGGCTGGTCGCCGAGGTCTCCCTGGGCAAAGCCGGGATCGTGCTGGGCTTGGAATGCTCCCGGCTGGCCCGTAACAACGCCGACTGGCACCGCCTGCTGCAGATCTGCGCCTTCAACAACACCCTGATCTGCGACGAGGACGGGCTCTATGACCCGTGCGCGTTCAACGACCGGCTCCTGCTCGGGCTCAAAGGCGCCATGTCGGAGGCGGAACTGCATCTGATCCGCGCTCGGCTGCGCGGCGGAATCCTGGCCAAGGCCGCCCGCGGCCAGCTCACCCTCCGGCTGCCCGTCGGGCTGGTCTACGACGCCACCGAGGCCATCGTGCTGGACCCCGACGCCGCAGTCCGCGCTGCCCTGTCCCACGTGTTCGCCACGTTCACCTGCGTTCGACATAATTCGGTTCGGATAGAGGGCGGAATTCGGGGGATGAGCTGGGGAAATGCGTCTGGGCACGCCGGGGAGGCGTGTCTCTAGGCGGTGGCGTTCCTGCAGGTCAGCGGGGTGC
>NZ_JADOGI010000268.1 GCF_015645445.1 Nonomuraea cypriaca
CCCGCGACCCGGCGTCCCGCGATCCGGCCTCCCGCGACCTGGAGTCCCGGGCTGTGGGGTCCCGCGATCCGGCGTCCCGTGATCCGGCATCCCGGGACCTGGGGTTCCGCGGTCTGGGGCTTCGTGGTGTGGGGCTTCGTGGTGTGGGTTCGCGTGACGTGGAGTCCCATAGCGGGGAGTCCCATAGCGGGGAGTCCCATAGCGGGGAGTCTCGCGATCTGGGGTCGCCTGATGCGGGGTTCCGCGATTCTGCGGGCGTGGAGTCCCAGCGGGCCGGGTCACGTGAGGCTGGGCGGCCGCCGGCCGGCGTCGCGCGGTGGGAGGCAGGTGAGGCGCGGCATCCGGTGCCTGGGACCGCGCAGTTGCCCGGACTTCTCCGGACCGTCGGGCTGGAGGTGGCGCTCGACGTCGAGGGGGAGCGGCGTCCGCTTCCACCGGCCGCCGATCTGACCGTTTACCGGGTCGTACAGGAGGCTTTGACCAACACCATAAGGCACGCCAACGCCGGCACGGCGACCGTGACGCTGACCTATGAGACGGGAGCCGTGACCGTGCGCGTGGACGACGACGGCGACGGGAGCAGGGCCCCGCGCGGGCACGGCCTGACCGGGATGGCCGAGCGGGTCGCCGCCGTGGGCGGGCTGCTCACCACGGGGAACGGTCCCACCGGCGGCTTCCGCGTCACCGCACGGTTGCCCGCGTGATCACGATCCTGCTCGCCGACGACCAGCCCCTCGTCAGGGCGGGCCTGCGGGCGCTGCTCGACACCGAGGACGACATGACCGTGATCGGCGAGGCGGCCGACGGCGCCGAGGCGGTACGGGAGGCACGGCGGCTCCGGCCGGAAGTGGTCCTGATGGACATCCGCATGCCGGAGCTCGACGGGCTCCAGGCCACCCGCGCCCTGGCCGGCACCGGCGTACGCGTCGTCGTGGTCACCACCTTCGACCTCGACGAGTACGTGTACGAGGCGCTCCGCTCCGGGGCCAGCGGGTTCCTGGTCAAGGACGCCGAGCCCGGCGAGATCCGGCACGCCGTCCGGGTGGCCGCCCGGGGCGACGCGCTCCTGTCGCCCGGTGTCACGAGACGGCTGATCGAGGAGTTCACGGCGCGCCCCGCCGGCCTGGACGACGACCGGCTGTCCCCGCTGACCGGTCGCGAGCGCGAGGTGCTCACCCGGGTCGCGCAAGGACTCACCAACACCGAGATCGCCGAACAACTCTTCATGAGCCCTCATACCGTCAAGACACATGTCAACCGCATGATGGTCAAGCTGGCGGTTCACGACAGAGCCCAACTCGTCGTCATCGCCTACGAATCCGGCCTGGTGCGCCCCGGCCGCCCGACCTGACCCCCCAACCAGCCTCACGACCAATGCCAGGCCCAACCGCCCGGTCCAACCGCCCGGCCTGACCCTCATCCAGCCTGGTCCCACACCCGGGCCGGGTACAGCGGGTGGTGTAGCCGGTTGCCCGTGTCTGGGGGACGTACGGGAGCGGCCGCGATACCTACGGTCGCCGCATGATCCGCTTCTGCATCCAGCACAGACGCCTCGTCGTCGTCCTCTGGCTGGCCCTGGCCGCCGCACTCGTCGCGGCCGGCGCCACGTGGCCGGGCCCGTCCGACGACGACTTCACCCTTCCGGGCTCGGAGAGCCGGCAGGCCGCCGAGTTGCTCGGCGCCGGCGCGGAGGAGCCGCCGGGCGCGCTGGTCGTCTCCGCCCCCGGAGGCGTCCAGGACCCGGGGCCGCGCCAGGCCGTGACCGGCCTCGTCGCCCGCATGAACGCCGTCCCCGGCGTCCGCGTCTCCCCGGACGCGCAGCGGGTGTCAGCGGACGGGACGGTCGCCTCCATCCCCGTGGACTACCCGGACCAGGCCGCCGCCCTGGAGCTCGGGAAGATCCGGGACGCCTTCCGCGGCCCGGGCGTGACCGCCGAACTGGCGGGCGACGACTTCGCCGCCTTCACGCCCGGCGGGCTCACCGAGGCCATCGGTCTGCTCGCCGCCGCGATCGTGCTGCTGGTCGCGTTCCGTTCGCTGATCGCCACCGTGCTCCCGCTGATCATCGGTGTGATCGGGGTCGTCTGCGGCGTGTCGCTGCTCACCGTCCTCGGCAACGTCGTCGACACGCCCAGCTTCGCCGTCTACCTCACGATCATGCTGGGGCTCGGCGTCGGCATCGACTACGCGCTGCTGATCGTCACCAGGTTCCGCACCGGGCTGGACGAGGGGATCGGCGTGGACGCCGCCGTCACCAGGGCCATGCGCACGGCGGGCAGGTCCGTGCTGTTCGCCGGGCTCATCGTGATCACGACAGGGGCCGGGATCCTGTTCCTCGGGCCGTCGATCGGCGGCGGGATCGCCCTGGCCGCCGGGTGCGGGGTGGTCATGGTGATGCTGGCCTCACTCACCCTGCTGCCGGCGTTGCTGCGGATGATCGGCACGAGGATCGACCGGTTCGCGCTGCCCCACCGCACGACAGGGCGGCCCCTGTCGTACCGGTGGAGCCGCGTCGTGCAGCGCAGGCCGTGGCTGACGGGAGCGCTGGCGCTCGTGGCGCTCGTCGTGCTCGCCCTGCCCGCCACCCAGTTGCGGGTCGGCTGGTCCGACGCGAGCAACAGGCCGGTCAGCGACACCACGCGGCGCGCCCACGACCTGCTCGCCCGGGGGTTCGGGCCGGGCATGGAAGGCCCGCTGATCCTGGCCGTCGGGGACACCCGGACGAGCCTCGACGAGGTCGTCCTGCAGGCCGCCGGTACGCCCGGCGTCGCGCGGGCGTTCCCCGCCGGGGAGCGCTCCGCGATCGTGGTGCCCGAGACCGGCCCCCAGGACGAGCGGACCACGGACCTCATCCACCGCCTGCGCGCCGGCCTCCCTGAACCGGTGCTCGTCACCGGCTCCACCGCCGCCGCCGTCGACTACGCCCGCCACTCCGCCGACCGGCTGCCGTGGATGGCCGGCGCGGTGCTGCTGGCGTCGTTCGTGCTGCTCACCGGGGTGTTCAGAAGCCTGGTCCTGCCGGTGAAGGCGATCGTGGTGAACCTTCTGTCCATCGGCGCCGCCTACGGCGTGATCGTGGCCGTCTTCCAGTACGACGCGCTCGGCCAGGGCACCGCGGGACCCATCGACGCGTGGGTGCCGACGATGCTGTTCGTGATCATGTTCGGGCTGTCCATGGACTACGAGGTGTTCCTGCTCTCCCGGATCAGGGAGGAGTACCTCAGGCACGGCGACAACAGCCGCGCGGTCGCCGGCGGGCTCGCCGGGACCGCCAGGGTCATTACCGCCGCGGCTACGATCATGTTTTGCGTGTTCGCCGCATTCGGCGCGTTCGATGATCGCGCGCTGCGTGTGATGGGCGTGGGGCTGGCCGTCGCGGTGCTGGTCGACGCCACGGTGGTGCGTCTGGTTCTGGTGCCCGCCGCCATGGAAGTGCTCGGCGCGCGCAACTGGTGGTTCCCCGAAGTGGCGTTCAGGAGGCTGACACTCAAGCGGAATGTCACTTAATATCCCCCTATCGCGAGCGTTGGGGGCGCCAGGGTGCCAGGACAGAGCGTGGATGTGGTCGTCGATCCGGAAGTACCACCCGAAGTCTCCGGATTGTTGCGTGCCAACGCCGCCCTCCTGTCCAGGATCAGGGCCGGATGGGTGCCCCCCGCCGTCGTGCTGCCGCCGCGCCGCCGGAGCCCCTCCAGCGCGATGCTGCTGGTCGCCACGCCCGTGATGATCGCCCTCATGGCGGTCCTGCTCGCCTCGCCGTTCCCGGCCGCCGGTTTCGCGCTGCTCGGCACGTACGTCTTCATCGTCCTGGTCAAGATCGCCTCCATGAACGAGCTGCCCGAGGACGAGCGCCCGCAGGAGCGCGGCGTGTACGAGCAGGCCCGCTGGTACGACGGCCGCTACCTCCTGGCCGAGGACTTCGACCCCGAGGCCGCGCTCGTGCTGGCCAGGGCGCAGCGGGCCATCGGTTCGGTGCTGCGCACCCACGTCAACGCGGAAGGGCTGCTCGACGACGCCCGCAACGCGGTGATGCTGCCCGCGCAGGAGTGGGAGATCGCCCGGCTGCTGGCCAAGCTCTCCGCGTTGCGCGGCGAGCACAAGGAGCTGCTGGCCAGGGGCATCGCCCCGGAGGTCGTAGCGGTGATCGAGCCGCTCGAACGCGCACTGACGGAGAGCGAGGCCGCCGTGGTGGCCCGGGTGGAGGCGCTGGAGCGCTACGCAGGCCACGTGGCGGAGGCCGAGCGCGCCTACCACGCGCGCGGCCAGATCGAGGAGTTGCGCGCCCGGCTGCCGCGCTATGAGGAACTGCTGGCCGAGTCGGGGGCGGACGCGATGGCCGTACCCGAGATCGAACGCCTGGCCCAGGACGCCGATCTGCTCGAACGCACCTTGCGCCGCAGCGTCGAGTCCGCCCACGAGGCGTTCCGCTACCTGGAGCGCTGATGGGGCCTGCCGTTCCGGTGAAGCAGGTATGGCCATCCGGTCTGATCTCTGACGGCCGGACAGAACGGCACATAGGATCAGATATGTGCCCGGTCGTCATGCGAAAGTGGTAGTCGATCCGGCGGTGCCCGACGACGTCGCGGAGCTTCTGCGCGCCAACCGCAAGCTCCTCGCCCGCATCAGGACCGGCTGGGCCCCGGCACACCGGCGCCACCGCCCCGGGGCCGGCCTCGTGGCCCGGCTGGGGGCCAGCATGAGCGCCGTGGCGGCGGCACTGTACGGCCTCGGGTTCTTCCTCGCCGAGGACTACACCCCCTTCGCGGTGGTCATGACGTTGGCGGCGCTGCTGGTCGTCGGTGTCCTGCTCAGGCCCAGACCCGACGCCGAGGTGGAGCGCCGGCACGCACTCGAACTCGACGTCTACGACCACGCCCGCGAGTACGCGGGCCGCTATGTCCTGCGCGAGCACCTCGACGACCAGGCCGGCGCGCTCATGACCCGCGCCCAGGCGGCCATCGACCAGGTCATGGAGTCCCGCGTCAACGCCGAAGGCCTCCTGGACGGCGTGCGCAACGCGGTGATGCTGCCCGCGCAGGAGTGGGAGATCGCCCGGCTGCTGGCCAAGCTGTCCGAGCTGCGCGCCGAGCACCAGGAGGTCGTCTCCGAGGGAGTCACCCCCGAGGTGGCCGCCGTGGCCGAACCGCTCGGCAAGGCTCTCGACAGCAGCCAGCAGGCCGTGCTCGCCCGCGTCGAGGCCCTGGAACGGTACGCGGGCCACGTCGCCGACGCCGAGCGCGCCCACCGCGCCAGGCACCAGATCGAACGCCTCAGCGCCCGGCTGCCGCGTTACGAGGAGTTGCTGGCCGAGTCGGGCGCCGACGGCTCGGCCGTTCCCGAGCTGGGCGAGTTGTCGGACGACGCCGACCGCCTTGAACAGGCGTTACGCAACAGTGTCAGCTCCGCTCATGAGGCATTCCGCCACCTTAATGGCTGATTTCGCTTAGGATCCGATTTCGTGGCGGATGTGGTAGTAGACCCCGGAGTGCCGCCGGATGACGCGCAGTTGCTCAGGGAGAGCCGGCGGGTGCTGCTCAGGATGCGCCAGGGCTGGGTCCCAGAGCCGCGGCGGAGCATGTCGGGCGCGCGCGTGCGCATGGTGTCGGCCTTCTCGACGGTGGCGTTCTTCGGCCTGCTGCTCGGCCTCGGGAACCTGGGCAGGGGCCTCGGCCTGCTGATGGCCGTGCTCTTCGGCATCCCCCTGCTGATCGTGCTGTTCGTCCGCAACGACCTGCCGGGGGACGAGGAGGAGGACTTCGAGCGCGACGTCTACGACCAGCTGCGCTGGTACCAGGGCCGCTACGTGCTCACTGAAGACCTCGACGAGTCCGCGGGCAGGCTCCTGCGCCGCGCCCAGCGGGCCATCGCCGCCGTGACGAACTCCCGCGTCAACGCCGAGGGACTGCTCGACGACGTGCGCAACGCGGTGATGCTGCCCGCGCAGGAGTGGGAGATCGCCCGGCTGCTGGCCAAGCTGTCCGCGCTGCGCGCCAAGCACAGGGAGACCGTCTCGCTGGGGCTCACGCCCGAGGTGGAGGCCGTCGCCGCGCCGCTGGCACGGGCGCTCGACAGCAGCGAGGAGGCCGTCGTGGCCCGCGTCGAGGCGCTGGAACGTTACGCGGGCAACGTGGCCGAGGCCGAGCGCGCGTACCGGGCGCACCACCAGATCGAGGAGCTGCGCGGGCGGCTGCACCAGTACGAGGAGCTGGTGGCCGAGACCGGCGCGGACGGCTTCGCCGTGCCCGAGCTGGACCGGCTGGCCGCCGACGCCGACCAGCTGGAGCAGGCGCTGCGGCGGAGCCTGAGCTCCGCCCAGGAGGCGTTCCGCTCCCTGGACCCCTGAGAGACCTGCTCCGGGGACCCGTCGGGGTCCCTGAAAGGGCGGTCTATCGGGGTCCTGAGAGAGACCTGCGCCCGGGACCTATCGGGTCCCTGAGAGGGCTTGGGACCTATCGGGGACCCTGAGCCGCCTCCAGGAGGAGATCGCACAGGGCGTCGGCCGCGTCCACGCGGCCCAGCTTGGCCGCCGCCTGCCCCATCGCGTGGCGCAGCCCGGGATCGGCCAGCAGCGGCATCAGCTCCGCCAGCAGCAGCTCGCCCGTGGGGCGCGGCTCGGACAACGCCCGCGCCGCCCCCGCCGAGGCGAGGTAGGCGGCGTTCTTGCGCTGCTCGTCGCCGCCGGTCGGGATCAGCGGGATCAGCACGGCCGGCTTGCCGATGGCGGTCAGCTCCGACACGGTCCCCGCACCGCTGCGCGCGACCACCACGTCGGCCGCCGCGAACAGGTCCGCCAGCTCCCCGCCCACGTAGGGCACCGGGTGGTAGCGGTCGGCCAGGTCGGGGGGCAGCTCGACGGCCCGCATCTGGTCGATCCAGGCGGGGCCGCACTGGTGCACGACCTGCGCGTGCGGCAGCAGCCGCGGCAGGATCTCCGCGATCAGCGTGTTGATCTGCTTGCTGCCCTGCGCGCCGCCCGTCACGTAGATCAGCGGCACCTCGAACGTCAGCCCGAACAGGTCGTACGCCGCCGCCCTGTTCCCCTGCAACAGCTCCGGCCTGATCGGGTTGCCCGTCACCACGGCCTTGCCCCGCGCCGAGTCGGGCAGGTAGTCGAGCGACGACTCGTGCGACAACGCGATCCTGGTCGCGAGCCTGGCCAGGATCCGGTTGGCCAGCCCGACCACGGTCGTCTGCTCGTGCATGACCAGCGGCCGGCGGATCAGCTTGGCCGCCACCCCGATGGGCACCGCCACGTAGCCGCCCGTCGACAACACCACGTCGGGCAGGTAGCGGGCGGCGTGCCCGACCGCCTGGAACACCCCGACCGGGATGCGGAACACGTCGGCGATGTTGGTGCCGAGCTCCTTGAGGTTGGGCCGGCGGCGCAGCTTTCCCGTGGTGATCGCCTTGAACGGGATGCCGTGCTCGGCCGTGATCCGCGCCTCCAGGCCGTTCGCCGTGCCCACCCAGAGCACGTCGTGCGGCACCTGACGTCGCTGGACGGCCGACAGGGTCGTCAGGGCCGGATAGGTGTGACCACCGGTGCCGCCGCCGGTGATCAACAGTCGCAGGGTTCGTGACATGCGATCAGAGTATGGCCGCGCAGCGGAAACCGGTGTGCCCGGTCGCGGAGTCAGGAGTGTTGGAGGTGCGGGCGGCCACCCGGTAGCGGTTGCAGTAGGAGTCGTGGCACATGTAGGAGCCGCCGCGGATCACCTTCGCCGTGCCGTCCGCAGGGCCGGTGGGACTGTCGGCGATTCCCGTCGGGGGCGCCTCCCACGTCGTGCCCCACCAGTCGGCGGTCCACTCCCACACGTTGCCGGAGACGTTGTAGAGGCCGTAACCGTTGGGCTGGAACGACTTCACCGGCATCGTGCCCCTGCTCGGCGCGGTCGGGAAGTGACCCTGCCAGATGTTGCACCGCTGCCGGCCCTTCGGGGCGAGTTCGTCGCCCCACGGATAGCGGGCCCGCTCCAGCCCGCCCCTTGCCGCCATCTCCCACTCCGCCTCCGTCGGCAGCCGCTTGCCCGCCCACGCGGCGTAGGCGGTGGCGTCGTTCCAGGACACGTGGACGACGGGGTGGTTCTGCCGGTCGCCGACCGACGAGCCTGGACCCTCGGGGGAGCGCCAGGTGGCCCCCTCGACCCCCGCCCACCAGGACGCGCCAGGCACGCTCGCGTCCATGACCCCGACCGTCGCGAACTGGGCGAACACGAACGACCAACCGATCCGCTCGGCCTCGGTGACGTAGCCGGTCTCCTTGACGAACGTGGCGAACTGGGCGTTCGTCACGCATGCCGGATCGATCATGAACGGGTCCAGCCGTACCTCGCGCACCGGCCCCTCGCCGTCCTCGGGCCGGCCGTCGGGATCGTCCCCGCCCATGAGGAACGTGCCACCGGGAACGCGCACCATCCCACGCGGCGCCGTCCGCCGCACGGCGATCCGCTCAGGCTCCTGGTACGGCCCCGCCGCGGTGTCTCTGCTCGGGCCACAGCAAGCGCTCAAAGCTCCCCCAAACGTGTCATGACACCAAGGAAGGGTAGTGCCTGGGGCATGCCCACGATCACGCGGCTGCCCCGGGTCACGGCCGCGGAGTCGCTCTCCCTGGCCGCCACGCTGATCCTGCCCGCGCTCGCGCAGGGCGTCGTGATGCGCCGTTCGCCGATGGTGGGCCTGGCCGGGCTCGCCGACGCCGACGGCCGGGCGGTCAGGCTCCTGCGCCGGCTGCGCGCCGAGTACGGCGACGGCCCGCTGGTGGCCCGCGTACCCGGGCGGGGCCTGGCGGTGCTGCCGCTGGCCTCGAAGGACGTGCTGGCGGTGCTGGAGGATCGCGCGTTCACCCCGGCCGGCAGGGAGAAGCGCGCCGCCCTGGCCCACTTCCAGCCCGACGGCGTGCTGATCACGGCCGAACGGGAGCTGCGCGACCGGCGGCGCGCGCTCAACGAGCACGTGTGCTCCGGCTTCAGCCGGTTGAGCCGGTCCATCGAGGGGGCGATCGAGGAGGAGACCGCCGCGCTGCCCCGCCATGGGGTGCTGACCTGGCCGCGCTTCCACGCCGCACACCGGCGGATCGTGCGCCGCGTCGTGCTCGGCGACGGCGCCCGCGACGACGTGACGCTGACCAGGCAGCTCGACCGGCTGCGCCACGACGCCAACTGGTCGTGGCTGCGCGGCCGGCGTACCGACGTCCGCAACGCCTTCCTGCGCCGGCTGGCCCGGCACCTGGCGCGGGCCGAGCCCGGCAGCCTCGCGAGCCTCCTCGCCGCCGCGCAGGCCGCCGGCGAGGCGCGGGCCGACGTGCACCCGGAGGGGCAGGTGCCGCACTGGCTGTTCGCCTTCGACGCGGGTGCCATCGCCACCTACCGTGCGCTCGCCCTGCTCGCCACCCGGGACCACGCCACCCGTCCCCGGGCCTGGGACCATGAGGGGCTGCGGGCCGCCGTGCTGGAGTCCGTCCGGCTCTGGCCCACCACGCAGGCCATCCTGCGCGACGTCGCAGGACCGGTCGGCTGGGACGTGCCCCAGGGCACCATCGTGATCATCTACAGCGCGTACGTGAACCGCGCCGAGCCCGGCGACTCCTACCGCCCCGAGCTGTGGCAGAGCGGCGGCACCTGGGCCGGCGTGCCGTTCAGCGCGGGGTTCGCCCGCTGCCCGGGGGAGGACATGGTGCTGTTCACCTCGGCCACGCTCCTGCACGCCTTCCTGCGTGAGCGCTCAGTCAGACCGTCCGCCAGGTTGGAGGATCCGTTGCCCTCCTCGCTCGACCACTTCAGGCTCCGTTTCGCCGTCCAAGCCGCGGACCGGTAGCGTTTCGCCATGCGACTCGGCGTGCTGGACATCGGCTCGAACACCGTCCACTTACTGGTGGTCGACGCCCATCGCGGCGCCCGGCCCATTCCCGCCTACTCCCACAAGGAGGGGCTGCGCCTGTCCGAACACCTCGACGCCGACGACCGGCTGGCGGCCAAGGGCGTCGAGCGGCTCGGCGCCTTCGTCGAGGAGGCGGTGCACCTGGCCGAGGACAAGGGGGTGGAGGACCTGCTGGCCTTCGCCACCTCCGCCGTGCGCGAGGCCGCCAACGGCGAGGAGGTGCTCGCCGGGATCGAGGAGCGCTGCGGCGTCCGCATCGCCGTGCTGTCCGGGCGCGACGAGGCCAGGCTGACGTTCCTGGCCGTGCGCCGGTGGTTCGGGTGGTCGTCGGGGCGGCTGCTGGCCTTCGACATAGGGGGCGGCTCGCTGGAGATCGCCGCGGGGGTGGACGAGGAGCCCGACGTGGCCGTGTCGCTGCCGCTGGGCGCCGGGCGGCTGACCCGCGACTGGTTCACCGCCGACCCGCCGCCCGCCGACGAGGTGCGCAAGCTGCGCAGGCACGTACGCGCCGAGATCGCCCGCACGGTCGGCGACGTCGTGCGCTACGGCGAGCCCGACCGCGCGGTGGCCACGTCCAAGACGTTCAAGCAGCTCGCCAGGATCGCCGGGGCCGCGCCCTCCAGCGAGGGCCCCTACGTCTCGCGCTCGCTGTCCCGGCAGGACATGGCCGACTGGGCGGTCAAGCTGACCACCATGGGCGCGGCCGAGCGGGCCGAGCTGTCCGGCGTGTCCGAGGGCAGGGCCGCGCAGCTCGCCGCGGGGGCGCTGGTGGCCGACGCGGCGATGGACCTGTTCGAGGTCGACCGGCTGGAGGTGTGCCCGTGGGCGCTGCGCGAAGGAGTGATACTGCGCCGGCTCGACATCCTGCCCGGACGTCTCGACCAGCTGAACGGCCCGACGGAGTAAGGACGATATAGCTCCATTTATAGGTATAAACCGCTGGTGAACGGGCACTTTCCGCCCAATGTTGGAAGTGCTCGGCACGATCGGCTCGCTTGCCGTCGTCCTCGTTCTCGTCGCCCTGGCCGTGCTCGTCATCTCGGTCGTCGCCCTGACCGTGCTGACGGTCATGGCGGGGTCGATGACGAACTGGCGCAGACTGTGGCGACGACTGACCCGCCGCGAGCCGCGGCTGACGCTCAAAATCAGCGGGCGCGCGGTGCCCGACCGGCTGCGCGCGGAGCTGAGCGGAAGCACCCCTCCCGTACGCCGCCGCCTCAGGCTCGGCGCCGGCCGGCGCCCCGGCGGTGACCGGAGCAGGGCCCGGCCGGCCGGGCACCGTCCGATGGAGCGCCGTACCAGGGTCTAGGTGGTCATGAGGTCCGGTCCGGGCGCGCCGGGACCGTACCTCAGCCGCTTCTCCAGGCAGACCACCGCGCCGTTCCTGTCCTTGTTGGTGAACCGGACGTGGTCGGCGAGCGCGCGCATGATCTGGATGCCGCGCCCGTGGTCGGCGCCCGGGTCGGGGTCGATCACCTTGAGCGGGTCGATGCCGCCCCCGGTGTCGACGACCTTGATGACGCAGAGGTGGTCGTAGACGGCGGCGCTCACGGTGTACTCGTCGCTCGGAGCCGCGTGCTTGATGACGTTGGAGCACGCCTCGGTGAGCATGAGCTCGATGTCGTCGCATACCTGCCGCTCGACGCCCAGCGACCGCAGTGTGCCGTCGAGCAACTGCCTGACGAGCGGCACGCTCGCCGCATCCCTGGGCAGCCGGAGCGCTATCGTCGCCTCCACTGCGCCTCCTCACGTGCGGATGCGTGGGAGGCTCCTGCCCTCCATCCGGTGTCTCAATCGTCCCAATCGAGGTCATACGCCCGAAAGCTAAGGCTCCAGCAGCCGGGTGGCGACCTCCATGGCGGCCTCGCCGGCCTCGTCCTCGGTGAGGTCGCCGTCCATCAACCGCTTGGCCGCGTGCAACGTGAACAGCGCCAGCGACCTGCTGAGGCGCTCCGCCGGCGGGTCGCCTGGCTCGCTCATCTCCCTGGTGAGCGCGAGCATCGTCTCCCGCATCTTGCGAAGCTTCGGATGGTCGCGCAGTGCGGTCTGGTTGCGCTCCAGGAACCGGGTGACGCCCAGGTAGCGGGGCTGCTTCAGCCTCTCGGCGTAGCGTTCGAGCAGCTCGCGCCGCATCTCCGGGGTCTTGGGCCGGCTCTTGGCCCATGCGAGCAGCTCCTCCATCTCGGCGACGCGGAGATCGACCAGACTCGTGACGATGTCGTCCTTCGTCTTGAAGTGGTAGTAAAGGGCGGCCTTCGTCACTCCGAGCTCCTCCGCGATCTCGCGCAGGGAGGTCGCCTCGTAGCCCTGCTCGATGAAGAGCCTGAGCGCGATCTCCTGGATTCGGGTACGCGTGTCTTCCCGCACTCTGCACCAATCCGACTTGACGGCCGACAAGTAAGTTTGACCTCATTCTATGCTTGCCGGGCGGCAAGTAAGCAAGATCTGCATACGGGGCGCCGATACCGGCGGGGTGAAAAATGGGAGGCACGTGGGCGGGGGAGAAGTGCACAATCCTGCCCATGTATGCCATGCGCCGACCGCGGGTCGAAGACGCCGACGCCATTCACGAGCTCCTGGCAGCCTACGAAACCCCGGTGCTCGGAGCGCCGGACATGACGCTCGACGACGTCGCCGACGGGCTAGTGGAGCCGGACTTCGACCGTGACAAGGACGGCTGGCTGGTGTACGACGCCGGTGGCGGGCTCGTCGGCTGGGCGTGGGCCTGCCGGGTCGGCGACAGCGACCGTGTGATCATCGAGGTGATCGTCCGCCCGGGGGCCTCCGGCCTGGCGGACGAGCTGTG
The DNA here is from genome assembly GCF_015645445.1 of Nonomuraea cypriaca. Lineage (GTDB taxonomy): Bacteria > Actinomycetota > Actinomycetes > Streptosporangiales > Streptosporangiaceae > Nonomuraea > Nonomuraea cypriaca. Next base: position 12,683 of record NZ_JADOGI010000268.1, read on the forward strand.
GGACATCGTCATCGAGCGCGCCCGCGAACTCGGCGCCGAACGCGGCCATGACGGGGTCACCGTCGATGTCGACGTCTACCGGGCCGACCTGGCCAAGCGGACCCAGGCCGAGGGCCGCGGTTTCGAGCCCGGCACCAGCTACCACCGCATGCGCATCGACCACGCCGACCCCGTTCAGCCGCCCGAGCCGCTGCCGGGGCTGACGTTGCGCACAGGGGAGGACGAGGAGACACGGCGCGAAGCGCACCTCGTCTACCAGGAGGGGTTCGCGGAGCACTTCGGCTTCGTCAAGACCGACTACGACCACTGGTACGCCCGCCGCCAGGGGATGAGCGTCAACGACTGGAGCCAGCTCACGCTCGCCCTGTTCGACGGGCGGCCGGCGGGCGTGGTGATCGGCGGCGACGACTTCGTCTCCGACGAGGACTGCGGCTACGTGGCCACGCTGACGGTCCTGCCGGAGTTCCGCGGCCGGGGCCTGGGCCGCTTCCTGCTCCTGCACGCCTTCGCCGCCGACGCCGCCCGCGGCCGCAAGGGCACGATCCTGCACGTGGACGCCAACAACACGACCCCGGCGCTGGGCTTGTACGAGTCGGCGGGCATGCGCCAGATCATGGCCATCGACGTCTGGCGCCGCCGCTTCTGATCCCCGCCGCGCTGGGCGCGATGGTGCTGGCGCACC
>NZ_JADOGI010000269.1 GCF_015645445.1 Nonomuraea cypriaca
GCCCCCCAGGCTGCCGCCCCCGTCCCCCAGGCGGCGCCGGTCGCCCCGGTGGCGAACCAGGCCGAAGCCGCCGCCGCCATGGCCGCGCTCAACATGACCGTGCCGCCGCCCGCCCCCGCCGTCCAGTAGGGACGGCCCGAAGTTCGGCCCCGACTGGATGCGCGAATCCTGCCGGGGCCGCACCCATCTCCACCACCAGCACAACCGAACGGGGCCCCGACTTGAACAATCAGCTGCTGCACACGGCCCTCCAACTCCACGACCTCGGGCTGTGCGTGCTGCCCGCGGCGGCCGACGGCAGCAAACGGCCCGCAGTCGCCTGGAAGGGCTACCAGCAGGTGCCGCCCGAACGGGAAGAGGTTGAGGCGTGGTTGACCGCCTCCCCGCCCCCTCAAGGCCTCGGAGTCGTGTGCGGCGCCGTCTCCGGCAACCTCGAAATGCTGGAGTTTGAGGGGCGCGCCGTCCAGGCCGGGCTCGTGCAGGAAGTCACCGCACTGGCCGACGCGTCCGGCCTAGGAGAGCTGTGGCGCACCGTCACCGCCGGATACGCGGAGCTCACCCCGTCGGGCGGCCTGCACTTCCTGTACCGGGTCGCTGACGGCCAGGTGGCCGGGAACGCGAAGCTCGCCCGACGGCCCGCCACCGCCGACGAGCTCGCAGACAACCCGAAAGACAAGATCAAAGTTTTGGTGGAGACGCGCGGCGAGGGCGGCTGGGTAGTTCTCGCCCCCTCCGGAGGTTCCACGCACGAGACGGGCAAGTCGTGGCAGTTGCTCGCCGGCGGGCCCGACACCATCGCGGTCATCACCCCTGAAGAACGGGACGCGCTGCACCATCTGGCCGGGGCGTTCGACCAGATGCCCGCCCCCGGCGAAACCCCCGCAGCGCCCTCCAGCGCCCTGTTCTCGCAGCCCGCGCCCGCCTGGGACGACGACGGCGGGGTGTCGCCCGGGGACGACTACAACGCGCGCACGACGTGGAATGAGATCCTGACGCCGCGCGGCTGGACACCTGTGTGGACGAGCGGCAGCACCGTCTACTGGCGGCGGCCCGGCAAGTCGACCGGCTTCTCGGCGACGACCGGCCGCAACGACGCCGACAACCTGTACGTGTTCTCCACGAGCACCGAGTTCGCCGCCGAAAGACCGTACGACCGGTTCGGGGCTGTCGCCCACCTCGACTACGGGGGCGACCACTCCGCGGCCGCCAAGGCGTTGCAGGCGGCCGGGTACGGGCAGCGTGTTGAGCAGACCATCCCGGCCCCGGCGCCCGTCCCGCCGCCCGCAGAGGGCAACCTGGCGCCCGTCGTCCCCCTCCACCCGGACGGCCCGCCCCCACTCCAGGTGGTGGAAGAGCGCACCTACGCCCAATCCGACGACGGCAACGCCCTCCAGCTGGTCGACAGGTTCGGGGAGGTGATCCGGTACGTGCCCGAGCGCGGCCGATGGCTGGCCTGGACCGGGGTGCGTTGGGAGTGGCAGCCGCAGGGCGGCGGCCTGGTGCGCGAGTACGGGAAGCGGATCGCCCGAGGCCTCCCCGAGGGGGACAAGCCGGCGGTCGGCCACAAGAAGAAAGCCCTCAGCGCCTTGGGCACCGGCAGCATCCTCGCCCAAGCGCAGACCGACATCCGCGTCGTTGTCGCCCTCGACCAGCTCGACGCCCACCCGTGGGAGTTGAACACCCCGAGTGGGATCGTGGATCTGCGCACGGGCCTGCTTGGCCCGTCGGACGCGTCGAGGTTGCACACCAAGGTGACCGCGTGCACGCCCGACCCGGCCGCGGACCCGTCCAGGTGGCGCGAGTTCCTGGCCGACACGTTCGGCGCCGACGACCACCTTGTGAGCTACCTGCAGCGCCTGGTCGGCTACAGCGCGACCGGCAGCGTGGCGAAGCACGTGCTCCCGTTCTGCGTGGGCAGCGGCGGCAACGGCAAAGGCGTCTTTCTCGAATCCCTGGTCGGCGTTCTCGGCGACTATGCGACCACCGCGCCCAGCGGCTTTTTGATGGCTAAAGCGCACGCCGGACACGAAACCGAGATAGCGCGCCTGGCTGGTATGCGGATGGTTGTTTGTAGCGAGGTGGCGGACGACGACCGTTTTGACGAGGTCAAGGTGAAACAGCTCACCGGCGGGGATACTTTGACGGCGCGTTTTATGCGGCAGGACCATTTCACGTTTAATCCGACACACCATTTGTGGTTGATGGGCAACCACCAGCCCAGCGTGCGGGCCGGCGGGCGGGCGTTCTGGCGGCGGCTCAGGCTGATCCCGTTCGAGCACGAGGTGCCCGAGGAAAACATGGTGGACGACCTGCAAGGCATCCTCGCCCGCGATCACGGCCCCGCGCTGCTGGCCTGGATCGTGGCAGGCGCCGCCGCCTACCATCAGGGCGGCCTGGACGAGCCTGAGAGCGTCAAGGCGGCCACCGAGCACTACGCGGCCGACCAGGACACGGTGGCCAGGTTCGTGGCCGCATGCTGCCACCAGGCCGACAGCGTGCAGGTGCAGATCAACGTGACCAAATTTCGCGAAGCCTACGAACACTGGTGCTTCCAGGAGGGGGAGACGCCCGTCTCGCCGAAGAAGCTGACCATGGAGCTCACCAAGCGGCACGGGGTCGGCGACTCGCGCTCCTCGACCGCCCGGTTCTATACGCGGATCACCCTCATCACCCCCGAACAAGATCATGACGGATCCGTAACGGGAACCCCCGATCCGTCACAGCCGAGGTTCACCCGACCCGACGACGGCGACAAGTTCGGCGGGCCGGGATGGTGAACACGCTTCACAGGCGCGCCGATGACGGATCGGGTGACGGATCCGTCATCCACCAAAATGGCGTCCTCACCTGCAAGGATGCGCGTACGTCCACCATGATCGTGACGGATGACGGTTTTCCTCCCGTTCACGCTCTTACATGCGTGTGTGCGCGCGCGTGTAACACGCCCGCGCTAAGGGCGTCAATAGCGGGAAAACTGTCATCCGTCATCGGGGCGGGAAAATGATCTCGGGGCCGGTGTCGCTCACCAACTGCCGGCGGTGCGGCCAGCTGATCCTGTCCGGCTACAGCGAGGGGTGTTGGGCCCAGGTCGACCCCGCCCCGATCGACGCCGCCCAAGAGCTGCAGGCGATCCTGGCCGGGCTGGCGACGTACGACGTGCAACCCCTCGGATTGCCGAGACGCCCCTTCGTGTGGCACCGCACCTCGTTCCGGATTCTGGGCGCGAGGAAGTGGGCCGTCGTGGCCGAACACCGGTGCCCGCCCGGCCCGCATCACCCGCCACCGCCATCACAGCCGATCGAATTAGTGATCCCGTTCAACGCGCCCACGCCCGACCAGCCGCCATTCTGAGGAGGAACCCGTGCGCGAAATTGTGGTCGCCGACCTGGAATGGGTTATTGAATACTGGCCGGATCTGGTCGAATCGCGGATGCCCTTGACGACGAAACCATTGCGGCAGACGCGAACTATTTCCAAAGAGGAAATAGTTCTACGAGATGCGGCAGCGCACATGGAGAGGTATTTCCGCAACAACCTGTCGTGGGGTGAGTCGCCGGCCCCCGTCGACGTCGACGTGCTCCAAACCGTGCTCGACATCGTCGTGTACGCCGACGACCTGGCCGACGACCTCGCCGAGCAGCTCGACCCCGCCACCGGCCGCCCGATCCTGGCCTCGCCACGCCTCGGCGAGTACGACGCCCGGCCATGGCTCCAATACGCGCTCGCCTGCCTCCACGAGCTGCCCGACGACGTGGTCGAGTGGGCATGGCCGCGGGTACAGAAGATCCACGAGCGGACGGCCCGCGTGCTCGGCATGCTCTACCACGGCCAAACCGTGAAAGTCGTCTGCCCCTGGTGTGACGGTCGCGCCGAAGAGCAGCCGGTCGGCGGCGCGTACACGTGGAAGGTGGAGGTGCTCCCCAGCAACCAGGTGGCGATCGTCTGTCACGGCGTCAACTGTGATCCGCCGGCCGAGCACGTGGCGACGTGGCTGTGGGGGAAACCGTGCTGGCCCATCACCACCTGGACCAGGCTGGCCAAGCACGTCATCCCCGAACACGAGCGGGCCCAGCGAGCCAGGAACGCGATCGCCTCATGACTCCCGATGAAGCCGACGCGCTCATGGAGCGGTACCGGATTTGCCTTGAAGTGACAAATGAGCTTCTTGCTGGTCTGGAAGCTGAGCGACAAGCTCGCAAGCATCGTTGCTGCGACTCTGTGTGCCTCAATCCCCGCGATGATCGGCTGCGTTGACGCAGGTGGAACCCCTGTGGATAATGGGTTCTGCAGCTGCATACCCAGAATCGGCCCCGCCATCGTGCGGGGCTTTCGTCATGTTCGGGGGTGAGCACGTGTGCCCCGACCCATCCCCGACAACGTGCGCCAGAACATCCTCGACGACATCAACGCCGGCGAGAAGTCGCGCAACCAGATCGCCCGCGACCACAACGTCAGCGTCGGCACCGTCACCAACATCGCCAAACGTGCCGGACTGACCACAGCCTTTGACCGGTCAGCGACCAAGAACGCGACTGAGGCGGCGAAGGCCGACAACGCCGCGCTCCGGGCCGCTACGTCGCGCCGGCTGCTGGTGAAGGCCAACGAGCTCCTCGACCAGATGGACCAGCCGCACCTCGCGTTCAACTTCGGCGGCAAGGACAACACCTACAACGAGAAGCAGCTCCCCAAGCCGCCCGTCTCCGACCTCCGGAATCTGATGACCGCCGCCGCGGTCGCCGTCGACAAGCACCTGGTGATCGAGAAGCACGACAACTCCGGCGAGTCGCACGCCGCCGTGGACGCCTGGCTCACGGAGATGGGCGCGTGATCGTCAACCCGCTCGTCGCCAAGCAGCGCCAATCCGTCGAGCTGGCAACGGCCCGGTTGAACATCTGGGACGGCAGCGTACGGTCCTCGAAGACGATCAGCTCGCTGATGCGGTTTCTGCGGTTCGTCCGCACCGCGCCGCCCGGCCCCTTGCTCATGGTCGGCAAGACCGAACGCACCTTGAAGCGCAACATCATCGACCCGCTCATCGAGATGCTCGGGAAGAAGCGCTGCCAGTTCAACGCGGGCTCTGGAGAACTGCACCTCCTCGGCCGCGTCGTCTACGTGGCGGGCGCCTACAACGAGGGCAGCGTCGACAAGATCCGCGGACTCAGCTTGGTGGGCGCGTACGTCGACGAGGTCTCCACGATGCCTGAGAGCTTCTGGACGATGCTCCTCACCAGGTTGAGCATCCCGGGCGCGCAACTGTTCGGTACGACGAACCCGGACGGCCCCCAGCACTGGTTGCTGGTGAACTATCTCGAGCGCGCCAGGGTGCATCTCGACATCGACGGCCAGCTCCACCACATCGACAGCCCGGACACGCTGAACCTGCACCGGTTCTCGTTCAAGCTGGCCAACAACCCGAACCTGACCGCCGAGTACATCGCCGACGTGTCCGCCGAGTTCACCGGCCTGTGGTACCGCCGGCTGATCCTCGGCGAATGGTGCCTCGCCGAAGGGGTCATCTGGGAGTCCTGGGACCCGGCCCGGCACGTCGTCCAGCAGCTGCCGCCCATCGCTCAGTGGCTGTGCCTGGCCATGGACTACGGCACCACGAACCCGTTCCATGCCCTCCTCATCGGCCTCGGCGTCGACGGCCGGCTGTACGTCGGGCACGAGTGGCGGTGGGACAGCAAGAAGCAGCGCGGCGCCCTCACCGACGCCGAATACTCGGAGCGGGTGCGCGCCTGGGTCACCTCGCTGGGGATCACGCCGTCGTACGTCATCGTCGACCCGTCCGCGAAAAGCTTCCGCGTGCAGCTGCACCGCGACGGCCAAACCAGCACGCTCGCCGACAACGAGGTGGTCGACGGCATCCGCGACGTCGCCTCCCTGTTCGCCACCGGCCGGCTCCTCGTGCACGCCTCGTGCAAGGAGCTGATCAAGGAGATTCCCGGCTACGCGTGGGACCCGGACGCCAGTGAGAAGGGCGAGGACAAGCCGTTGAAGGTGGCCGATCACGGGTGTGACGCGCTCAGGTACGGGGTGCGGACGACGCGCAACATCTGGCACGGGCAGCTCGCACCACCGAGCAAGGCTGCCTGATTTGGGCGGTTTGTCATTCTGCTCGAGTACCCGTCAGTAGCTAGCGATCCGAACGTGAAAGGAATCCTTTCTAGTTCGGAGCACTGCTCTACTGATCGTTAGCTTGGGGGAATCTTTACTTCCCGCAAGTTGCAAGCAAGATCCAAAAATCGAGCCTTTTGGAGATCAACATGAACCTGATCGGTCGCCACCCGAGCACCAACCAGATCGCCCGCTACTTCGACTACGAGCACCTGCCCGCACACCTGCAGGCGATCAGCAAGCCGTGCCACGACCTCGCCGAGCAGATGATCGCCGCCCTGCCCGACGGCCCCGAGCTCACCACGGGCCTGCGCAAGCTGCTGGAGGCGAAGGACTGCTTCGTCCGCGCCGCGCTGGACAAGTCCTGATGGCCGGCCTGGAAGTGAAGCGCTTCGTCATGCCCGTGGACTGGGTAGCCCGCATCTGCCACGAGGCCAACCGCGCAATCCAGAGCCTCACCGAGGACCCCGCACCTTCGCCGCACTGGGATGAAGCACCCCAGTGGCAGCGCGATTCCGCGATCGAGGGTGTCGAGGCAGCCAAGCAGGGCGTCACCGACGAAGAGCTGCACGAGGCGTGGTGCGAGTCGAAACGGGCCGACGGCTGGACGTACGGCCCGACGAAGGACGCGGACGCGAAGACGCACCCGTGCTTGGTGCCGTACGACGAGCTGCCCGTCGAGCAGCGCGCGAAGGACGCCCTGTTCCGCGCGATCGTCGAAACCCTCGCCTGAGAGGAGCGTCAGTATGCCGCTGCCCAGCGGTGGCGGCACCTGGCCGCCCCAACACCTCCAACCCATCTACAACCACTACGCCATCCTCGACGCCTGGTATACGGGCGATCCCGACCGGCTCGCCCGCACCTACGAAGACCCCACCCGCACGCAGCCGGCGAATCATCCGTGGCAGCACCGCGGCGGCATCACCGGGTTCATCGGCCGCATGTTCTGGGGACAGCCCACACCCCAAGGCGAACGCCGCGCCAAACTGCACGTTCCGGTCGCGTCCGACATCTGCACCATGAGCTCGGATCTGCTGTTCTCCGAGCCGCCGTCGATCACGGTCGAGAACGCGCAGACGCAGGAACGCATCGACGACATGCTCCCGCAACTGCAGGCCGCCCTCCTGGAGGGCTCCGAGGTGGGGGCCGCGTTGGGCGGCTACTACCTGCGCGCCGTGTGGGACACGTCGGTGGCCGAACGTCCGTGGCTCGCCGCGGTGCACGCCGACGCCGCCGTACCCGAATGGCGGTGGGGCCGGCTGTGGGCGGTCACGTTCTGGCGGATCCTGGAGACCGACGACCAGACCTGTCTCTGGCATCTGGAACACCACGAGCCGGGCCTCATCTCCAACGCGCTCTACCAGGGCGGTCCCGCCGCGCTCGGCAAGCAGATCCCGCTCACCGACCACGCCGAGACCGCCGCCATGCGGCCCGTCATCGAGACCGGGCTGAAGCGGTGCACCGCCGTGTACGTGCCCAACATGCGGCCCCAGCGGGCGTGGCGGAACTTCCCGGCCGGCGCCAACCTGGGCAGGTCGGATTTCGACGGCCCGGTCATGCAGCTCATGGACAGCCTGGACGAAACCTGGACGTCGTGGATGCGGGACATCCGCATCGGCAAAGGCAGGGTGCACGTCCCCGCCTCCTACCTGAAGAACAACGGGCCTGGGCAGGGCGCGTTCTTCGACCCGGACCGCGAAATCTACGAGGCCATGAACGTGCTGGGCGGCGACGACCGCATGGAGTTGACCGCCACCCAGTTCGCCATCAGGGTCGTGGAGCACCGCGACACCGCCGCTGAACTGCTCGCCGCGATCCTGCGCGCCACCGGCTACAGCGCCCAGTCGTTCGGCCTGTCCGGGGAGGTGGCGATCACCGCGACCGAGGTGGCCGCCAAGGAACGCCGCTCCCTCACCACGCGCAGCCGCAAAGCCTTGTACACGGCGCCCGAGCTGGCCGCCGCGATCGAGATGCTGCTCCAACTCGAAGCGTCCCCGCTGTTCTCCAGCGGCGTCACGCCCGAACTGCCCACCGTCGTCTTCGGCGACTCCGTCTCACCCGACATCCTGCAACTCGCCCAGACGGCAGAGTTGATGCGCCGGGCCGAGGCCGCATCCGACGAGACCCTCGTACGGATGCTGCACCCGGACTGGGACGAAGACCAGGTGACGGAAGAGGTGCGCCTGATCGGGGATGCGCGCCCGGACCCGATGCAGGATCCGTTCGCGCTGCCCGGCGACATGACCGGCCCCGGCCAGGAAGGCGAGGACGGCGAGCAGGAGCAGGACGGGCCGCCTCAGCGTGAGGAATGATGACCAGCATGGACGACCTGATCGCGTTCCTACGTGCCCGCCTCGACGAGGACGAGCAGTTGGCCCAGGCCGCAGACCAGGGCTGCTGGACCAACGAGTACGACGAATTCCGGTGCCGCGGCGGCGCCGAGTTCGAGCACCTCCTACATCACAGCCCGGCCCGCGTGCTGCGCGAGGTCGGCGCCAAGCGGCTGGTCATGGCCATGCACGAGGGCTCGCACGAGTGCAGCGATCTTGACGACAACTGTTTGTGGGTCGAGCTCCGCGTCTGCCCCACGGTCAAGGCGCTCGCTTTGCCGTACGCCGACCACCCGGACTACCACCCGGACTACCGCGAGGAATGGCGTCCCGAGTAGGGCAACTCTTTCCAAATCGGAAATAGTTCGAGGAGGTCCTCCTCGTGGCTGTCGACCAGGACCTCCTCGACCGCGTCGCCTCGACGATCGCGGACCTGTACCGGTCGGTTGAGACCGCGCTCGTCCGCACCGTGGCGCAGCGCCTGCGCGCAGACCTTCCCCTCCCGAGCCCCATGCAGGAGGAGAAGCTCGACGCCATCCGCAAGCTGCAGGCCAGCGCGCGCCTGATCCTGGCCAGCCTGCAGATCAGGCGCGCGCAGCTGATCCGGGAAGCCATCGCGAGAGCGTACCGGTCGGGCGGGGATGCGGCGGTGGCGGACCTGCCCGCGTCCTGGTTTCCGCGCTCCGGTGTGGGTCAGGCCGCACGGCAGGCCGTCGCAGTCGTACCCAACGCCCGCCTGTTGGAGAACTTGGCGCAGGCGCTGCACCGCGACGTCGGCCGCGTCGACCAGAACATCCTGCGAGCCCCCGTCGACGCCTACCGGGCCGTCCAGGCCGGGGCCGCCGCCCGCATCGCATCCGGCGCCTACACCCGCCGCGAAGCCTCACAAGCCGCCTGGGCACGGTTGATCGACCGCGGCATCGTCGACTTCACCGACCGGGCCGGCCGAACCTGGAAACTCTCCTCGTACGTGGAGATGATGGGCCGCACCAACATTCAGCGGGCCGCCGTGCAAGGCCAGACCGACCGGCTGGAGAGCATCGGCATTGATCTCGTGTACGTGTCGGACAACGTGCAGGAGTGCCGCGTCTGCAGGCCGTTCGAGTCGAAAGTGCTGCGCCGCGACGCCGGCCCGACCGGCAAGATCGAGGTCGAGCACGCCACCCAGGACGACGTCATGGTCACCGTCGACGTGCTCGACACGCTGCCCGGGGCGATGGCCAAGGGGCTGTTCCACCCGAACTGCCGGCACAGCATCTCCGCCTACCTGCCCGGCGTCACGACCCTCAAGAAGGGCACCGCGGATCCTGAGGGTGATAAGGCCAGGCAGCGGCAGCGCGCTCTGGAACGGCGTATCCGGGCCGCGAAAGAGCAGGCCGTGGGCGCGCTCACCCCCGAGGCCAAGAAGGACGCTGGCGCTCGCGTGCGCGCCGCCCAGGCAGCGTTGCGAGCCCACCTGGCCGCCCACCCCAAGCTGAAGCGCCTGCCGTACCGGGAGCAGATCGGGGCCGGCAACGTGCCGCGCGGCGAAGCCCCGGGCGGGCCCGTCCAGGACCTGCAGCCGCCGGTTCAGGGCGTGCTGCCGCTCGACGCCGACACCACGCCACCGGCACGTCCTACGCCACCCGCGCCCGAACCCGCGCCCGAACCGACCCGGCCGGAACCCGCAGCAGAGCTGACACTGGCCGAACGCATCGCCCTGGGCGAACGCTCCCGCACCGAACTGTCGGGCGGCATGTACGGCGACACCAACCTCGTCACCCTCAACGACGGCACCCGCGTCGTACACAAGGTTGCCAAGCGCACCCATTTCGGCGACGACGCAAAGGATCAGGTCGACGCCGAAATCCTCGCCGGCGATGTGGCCCGCGCCCTCGGCATCCCCGCGCCGCGCACGCACCGCGTTGGCCCGACCGAGTTGTGGCAGGAGTTCATGCCTGGCACCCTCGCAGCCAAAGCCAAAAAGCCGAAAGATTGGCTGACCTCGGACGACGGCTGGCGGCTCGCATTCCTGGACGCCCTGTTGGACTACCCTGACCGGCACTCCTACAACTGGCTCATGCACCGAGGGCGCATCGTCAGCATTGACCACGGGCTGGCGTTCGGCTTCTGGAACGACGAAGCCGTCAACCAGGCCGCCGGGAAACCGATCATCCACGCCGAAGGCAAATTCTGGACCCTGCTCGCGCGCCGGCCAGACCCCCCGAATTTCCACGGCATCGGCGAGTGGATCGACAACGACCTCCACCCCGACGACATCGCCGAAGCCCGGCAGCGGCTCCAGCAGCTGCGACCCGAGTTCGAGCGGATGGGCCGTCGCGCCTGGTGGGACGCGATGATGGCCCGCCTGGAGGCGATCGCCGCGCACGCGCGCGGCACGACCAGGAGAATCACCTGATGCTGCACTTCATCGACGTCTCCGACGGCACCGTGCTCGACACCATCCGCCTCGACGGCGGGACGCTGGTCTACGACACCGGCGAAGCCCGCGACGTGGTCGAATCCGTGCGCAGGCGCACACCAGGCGGCAGCGACCAGGCCGTCTATGACGCGCTGGTCGCCGGCGGCTGGTCGAACGGGTACGCCACCATCCGCGCCACCTGATCTTCCGTCGCACCACCGCGGCGGTGCCCGTCCAGCGTGACGCTCGGCGGGTTTTTCGGCATGCCCGGCGTGATGCCTGGCATCCCACCCTGAAGGAGCAGCCGCATGGCTGACGACACCACCACCGACGACGACAGCACCACCGAGGACACCACGGCTGGGGACGAGACGTCCAAGTCGGCCGATGACCTCGCCGGGCTGAAGTCGGCGCTCGAAAGCGAACGCGAGCAGCGCAAGGCGTTCGAGAAGCAGGCCAAGGTCAACGCGAAGGCGGCCGAAGAGCTGCAGAGGACACGCGAAGCAGCGATGTCCGAGCAGGAGAAGGCCGTCGAGCAGGCGAAGGCCGAGGGCCGCACGGAGGCTGCGCGCGAGCACGGCAAGCAGCTGGCCGAGGCCAGATTCGACGCCGCTTTGGCCAAGAAGGGGCTGGAGCTCGGCGACGCCGCCGACCTGATCGACCTGGGGAAGTTCGTCAAGGATGACGGCACCGTCGACCAGCAGGCCATCACCAAGGCGGTCGACAAGCTCGCCAAGCTCGCCCCCGCGAAGGGGCCGGGCCGGTCCGGTGGCGATTTCGGCGGCGGCAACGGCGCCGGCGCCCCGGCCAAGAACATCCAGGAGCAGATCCGCGAGGCCGTCGCGAAGGGCGACTACAAGCTCTCGCGGCAGCTCAAGAGTCAGATAGTGCTCGAACAGACCAGCAAGTAACGACAGGGCCAGGCCCGTGCGCCTGCCCGACCTCGAACAGAGAGGATGACCCATGGCGGGCATCACCGGGCAGGGCGACACCTTCGACCTGCCGAACTACGTCGGCGAACTCTTCGCCGTCACGCCGGAAGACACGCCCTTCCTGTCCGCGATCGGCGGCCTCACCGGCGGTGAGAGCGCGTCGGCCACCCTGTTCCAGTGGCAGGGCTACGACCTGCGCGACGCGTCCGCGACCCGGCAGCGGCAGGAGGGCGCCGACGCCCCCACCGCCGAGGCCCGGGTGCGCTTCAACACGACGAACGTGGTCGAGATCCACCAGGAGGCCCTGGAGCTCTCCTACACGAAGCTGGCGGCGACCGGGCAGTTCAACTCGACCGGCTCCAGCCACGCGGGCAGCGTCGGCATCTCCGGCAGTAACCCGGTGCTGAACGAGCTCGACTGGCAGATCGCCCAGCACCTCAAGCAGATCGCCCGCGACTTCGAGAAGAGCTGCATCACGGGCACGTTCAACAACCCGTCCACCAACGCCACGGCCAGGCGGACGCGGGGCATCCTGGAGGCCACGTCGACGAACGCCACCACGAAGGGCACCACGGTCGGCACCGCAACCATCGAATCCGACACCGAACTGTGGACGATCACCGCGCACGGCCTGGCGGTCGGCGACCAGATCGTTGTCGGCACTCTCACCGGCGGCGCCGCCACGGTGCTGACCGAGGACACCATCTACTACGTGCGGACCGCCCCGGACGCCGACACGTTCACCGTGGCTGCCCGGCCCGGCGGGGCCGCGGTGGCGTTCGCGACGGACGGCGGCGGCGTCGTCTACAAGCCGACCCCGCTGACGGACGCGGTCGTGTTCGACCTGCTGCAGCAGGTGTGGGAGAACGGCGGCATCCAGGAGTCGGAGACGGCCACCGTCATCGTCGGTGCCAGCCTCAAGAGGGCGCTGACGAAGATCTTCATCAAGGACCGCAACTTCCAGGAGACCACCCGCAACGTCGGCGGCGTGTCGCTGACGACGTTCGAGACCGACTTCGGCCGGCTCAACCTGATGCTGAACCGCCACATGCCCACCGCGACCCTGTCGGTGGTGTCGCTGGAGGAGTGCGCGCCCGTGTTCCTGCCCATCCCCGGCAAGGGCTTCCTGTTCGTTGAGGAGCTCGCCCGGGTCGGTGCGGCGGAGAAGCGGCAGATCTACGGCGAGATCGGCCTCAAGTACGGCAACGAGAAGGCGCACGGCAAGCTGTTGCGCGTCGGCGCCCCCGCCGGCGCGTAGGTCGTGGCCAAGTTCCAGTGCGGGCGCTTCCCCCACGGGAACGTGCCCATCCGCACCACACACGGTCTGGTCGTCTTCGTCGACGGCCAGGCCGTCGTGGACGATCCCGAACAGGCCGCCGCGCTGCGCCAGGTGCCGGCCGTGTTCGAGATCACTGAGGACGTGGCCGGGGGCGGGAACCACGGGCCCGCCCCCGCCACCCCC
>NZ_JADOGI010000027.1 GCF_015645445.1 Nonomuraea cypriaca
GCCGTCGACTTCGCCCCGCTCACCGGCACCTACCGGCGCGAGGGCGTCGCCGTCCACGTCAGCGAGCGGGCCGGCACCCCCCACCTCGTGTACGAGCTCCTCGGCGACATGAAGGACATGTCCCCGCCCATCGAGGCGGACCTCGTACCGGTGTCGAAGACGGTGTTCGCCGCCCGCGGCGACGGGCCGTTGAGCGGGGAGTGGATGCCCGTGGTGTTCTCGACCCTCGCGGACGGCACCGGCTGCGTCTACTTCGGCATGCGCGTCACGCCGAAGGTCACGTCTTCCTGATCGGGCGCACGTCTCGTCCGGGATCTGGTGTGGTTCTTCAGGTGGGGCGGCGAGTGCCACCCCACCCCCGGGCGGCCCCGCCGGAGCAGCCTGATCGTCGTCGCCGAATCCGCTACTGGCCAGGAACTTGCCGAAGGCCGCCCCCATGCCGTCCCGGTGCGGCGCCGAAGGTGAGACCGGGTCCGGAGGCGGAACTCATCGCCGGAATGTCACACCACCGCTCCCGAGCCCTCACGCCGGCGCGGCCCGCGCCGGTCGGCGGGCCGGGGCGGCGGCTTCCTGTCGAACCTGGCCAGCGCGATGGCCACGGGACCGGCCACGAACGCCGACGACAGGGTGCCCGTCACGATGCCCGCGACCAGTGCCATGGCGAAGTCCCGCAGTGAGTCACCGCCGAACGCCATCAGCGCGACCAGGATGAACAGCGCGCCGAGGCCGGTGTTCACGGTACGCGGGAGCGTCTGCAGGATCGCCCCGTTCACCGCGTCGCCGAACGGTTTGCCCGGGTGGGCCGTCCACAGCTCGCGTACCCGGTCGAACACCACGACCTTGTCGTTGACCGAGTACCCGATGATGGTCAGCATCGCGGCGAGGAACACCCCGTCGACCGGCTTGCCCAGCCACGCGAACATCCCCAGCACCACGGCCACGTCCGCGAGCAGCGCCAGCACGGCCGCCGCGCCGAACGTCCACCTGAACCTGGCCGCCAGATAGAGCAGCTGCATGGCCACGGCCACGGCGAGCGCGACCAGGGCGTTGCGGCGCAGCTCCGCGCCCAGGCTCGGGCCGATGAACTCCTCGCGCCGCTTGGTCACCTCGCCCCCGTGCCGCTCCAGGGCCTGCTCGATCGCGGCCACCTCGTCGAGGCCGAGCCGCGCGGCCCGTACGGAGACGCCGTCGCCGCCCGACTGCACCACCGCCGACGGGACCCCGGCGCGCGCCACGGCCTCGCCGGCCACGTCGGCAGGGATCGGCCGGGCGGTGGCGAACTCCACGAGCCGCCCGCCGGTGAACTCGACGCCGAAGTTCAGCCCACGGGCGGCCAGCCCGGCGGCGGCCACCGCGACGAGCCCGCCCGCGATCGCCAGCCACCACCGCCTGGCCGCCATAAGCCGGAGGTTCCTGCGGGTCAGCCAGGTCCTGACGGCTCCGGGCGAGCCCAGACCTGACGCACGCGGCCCGATCCTGCCGATGGCGGATCCGGTGAGCACACGGGTGATCAGCATGGCGGAGATGAGCGAGGCCAGCACGCCGATCGCCAGCGTCACCCCGAACCCCCTGACCGGCCCGGAAGCCAGCCAGAACAGCAGGCCGGCGGAGATCAGCGTGGTGACGTTGGAGTCCGCGATCGCGCTCCAGGCGTTCTGGAACCCGCGTTCCAGCGCCGCCCGCAGCCCCCGGCCTGGCGCCTGGGCGTACTCTTCCCTGGCCCGCTCGAACACCAGCACGTTGGCGTCGATGGCCATGCCGATCGCCAGCACGAACCCGGCCAGCCCCGGCAGCGTGAACGTCGCGCCCATGGCCACCAGCGCCGCGTACGAGATCAGGCCGTAGCAGGCCAGCGCGAGTGCCGCCAGCAGGCCGGTCACGCGGTAGACGGCGACGATGAAAACGGCCGTCAGGAGCAGGCCCACGACCGCCGCCTTGGCGCTGGCCTCGATGGCCGCCGTCCCGAGCGTCGGACCGACCGTACGCTGTTCGACCAGGTCGAGCGGGACGGGCAGCGCGCCGCCCTTGATGAGCACGGCCAGGTCGCGCGCCTCCTCGTGGGTGAACGAGCTGGCGATGTCGGCGCTCCCGCCCGCGATCCCGGTACGGCACGGCACCGACGGGTCGAGCGGCGGCGAGGAGATGATCTCCTCGTCCAGCACGATCGCGATCCTGCGCTTGGGATCGCCGGGCGGCTCGCAGGCGGCGGTGCCGGTCAGCCGCTGCCAGGCGCCCGCGTCGCGGAAGTCGAGGCTCACCCACCAGCCGGGCCCGCGCTGGGGGTCGCTCTGCTCGGCGGCGTCGCGCACGCCCTCGCCGCTGATGGCCGCGGGGCCGAGCGTCAGCAGCCCGCCGTTCTCGTCGCGTACGCCTTCCTGATCGCCCAGGACGGGATGGAACGCGAGCTGCGCGGTCTTACCGATGACCTCGGCGGCCTGGCGCGGGTCGAGCACGCCGGGCAGCTCGACGATGATCCGCCGCTCGCCGGAGCGGACCAGGGTGGGATCGACCACGCCGAGCGCGTCCGCCCGCTGGCGGAGCACGTCGAGCGCGCGGTCGGTGGCGGCGGCGTCCGCCTTGACGGTGGGCGAGTCCTTCGTCTCGAAGACGAGCTGGGTACCGCCGCGTAAGTCGAGGCCCAGGCGCGGCGCGATGGTGAGGGCCAGGGCTGATGAGATCGCGATGACGGCGAGCGCCGTCACCGCACGCCAGAACGGCGCACGGGACATGGAAGCCTCCACAGGCTCGGACGTGCGGAAAAGGGGACTTCAGAACCCTGTGGAGGGTGGCCCGCGCGCCGGGGCCGTCGTGGGGCGGCGATCCGCGGGCGCGTCGGCGGCCACGGGGGCTGCGACGACGGCCCACGTCGGCCGGGGTTGCCGGTGCCCGGAGGGGAGCACGGCGGGCCCGGCCGGGGCGGCCAGGCCGAGCAGGCCGTTTCCGGCCCGCATGGTGGTGTCGCGCGGCGGCTCCTGGCGTACCCCCTGCGGGTCGTGCGCCCACGCGGCCGCCATGCGTACGACGGCGGACTGGGTCGCCGCGGCGGTGTGCGGGGAGGTCGCGGGCAGGATCGTCGCCGGCAGGAACCAGGACAGCAGGAAGACCAGCGCGGCAGGCAGTCTGCTCCGCACCGCCTCCTCCTCCCTGTCCGTGCCCCTCACCGTAGCCCGGCCCCGGCCCGCCCGCGCGTCCCGCTGGTCGCCGCGAGGACGTCAGCCGGTCTTCTCCAGCGTGAGCGGCGGGTGCTCGCGCCACTGCGCGAGCAGGGGTTCGAGCATCGGGCCCAGCTCCGGCATCTGGGTGGCGAGCGCCAGGGCCGCCACTGCCTGGAGCAGCCTGGCCCGCTCCATCCACGCCAGCAGCTCGGGGTCCACCCGCCTGCCGCCCGCCCGCTCGTACTCCTCGACGGCGCGCGGTCCCGCCCCGGCCAGGTCCCACTCGACGGGCCCCCGCGTGACGTCCTCGAAGTCGCCGAAAAGGTGCCCGTGCGCCGTCAGCAGCACGTTGTACGGCGGCGAGTCCCCATGCAGCGTCTGCGGCCGGGCTCCGGGAAAGTAGCGGGTCAGGTCACCGGCGAGCGTCTCGGCCACGGCGTATTCCCGCTCGGCCCGGTCCAGATCGGCCGCCGTCAGCGGCTCCGGCCGGTGCGCGCGCAGCCGGGACAGCAGCTGCTCGACCCCCGGCACCAGCGGGGTCAGCACCGGCAGCTCGACGGGGCAATCCGCCATCAGGCGGTGCAGCTCGGCAACCCAGCCGGTCTGCTCCGCGAAGCGGCCCTCCAGCTCCTCCGGGCGCGCGTCGCGGATGGAGTCGCGCTCGTCCACGTATTCCCAGAACGTCAGCGACCTGTCGTCGCACTCGACCGGCTCGCGCGGCACCAGCGGGCTGGGCGGCACGACCGGCGCGCCGCGGTCGGCCAGCCAGCCCACCACGGCCAGTTCGCGCCGCTGCCTGGCCGCCTGCTCGTCGGCGGAGGAGAACGTCAAGGAAGGGACGCGCACCACGACCGGGTCGGGCGCGAGGTGGACCTGCACGTTGAACACGTCGTAGAGGACACGCGGCTCCCGCGCGGCCAGCCCGAGCCGCCGCCCCGCCCGCGTCGCCAGTTTCAGGGCGTTCTTCGCGCGTTCGCTGAGGTCGGCCATTCGCGTCATCCTTCCTGGCGGCCGCCATGGAGTCAAACGATCATGCCAAGCGCGGGCCGGCGTAGCTCCAGCGGAAAGTGACTACCCCCGCCGGGCGATGGTGAGCATGTGCCCGCTGACGCCGAGAAGTGACGGCACGCACTCCATCGAGCGTTGGGCGTCGAGCATGAGCGCCCTGCGTTCCGGGTCGTCGAGCCAGTCGTTGACATCGCCGTAGAGGTGGAAGGCGCCCTCCAGCCCGTATCGCCGGGCTTCGGGCAGACCGGCGTCGGCGAATTCGCCGGGGACCTCGTCGGGCTCATGGAGGTAGGCGGTGAAGCCGCGCATCGGGGAAAGCATGATCCCGTTCGTCATGGCCTTGTGCGCGGCCTGCCGTTGCCGTTCATCCACGTAATGGCCCAGGTAGACCGAGTCGTGCACGGCCGCGTAGCGGTTGATGGTGGCGGCCGCAACCACGCCGCCGGGCCGTACGGCGCGTGCCGCCTCCGTCAGGGCCCGCACCCGATCCGCCCGCTCGGCCAGATGGTAGAGCGGGCCCAGCAGCAGGACCGCGTCCACGCTCGCGTCAGGCAACGGCAGGTGCCGGGCGTCACCCTGCCGCGCCGTCACCCCGGGCAGCCGGGTCGTGTTGGCCGGTCCGGGGCACCGGCAACTGATTTTGCGCGCTGCTCTTTCCCACCGGTACGTTTCGGTCAAGACTTGCCCGCGGGAGATCTGGTGGCCGCGCGCTCGGGTAGGCGCGGTCCGCATGAGGTTCGGAAGCTGGGACGTGCGGATCCTGGGCGGCTGGATGGGCTGCCTGGCGATGATCGTCCTGTCGATCCTGCTGTCCATCGTGCTCACGGTCGTCGTCAACCTGCTCCTGTAGGAGCGTTCGCGGTCCAGAATCGATCCAGTTCGTCGCAGATGAAGTCGGTCCGCTCCTGGAACACCCAGTGGCCGCACCGCTCGATGACACCGCCTTGCGCCGTCGTCGCGATGGCCTTCGCGCTGTCGATGCAGTGGGATCCGAAGGACGATCGGCCGCCCCACGCCATCATCGGCACCGTCAGCTTCTCTGCGGCCAGTTCCTTGGTCTGCTCGGCCATCTGCGGAATGAACCCATAAAGGTTGAGACTGGCGCGCAGGTTACCCGGCTGGCGCATCTGCGTGGCATAGGCCTGGATTTCAGATTCCGGCACCGCAGTCGGATCGTAGGCGAAATCCCGGAAGAAGTGCCGCAAGTACTCCTCTTCGCGCCCCTCGACGAGAAAACGCGTGATGTCCATGTTCATGTGCATCCCGAGGTGCCAATAGGAAACTCGGGGATCCACGTAACCCGGGTAGTCGAGGCCGAAGAACGGCGTTTCGATCGTCGCGAGCGACAGGGCGCGACCCGTCGCCATATAGGCGAGCGCGACAGCGGACGGCCCGCCGAGATCGTGGCTGAGCACGTGAAAACGCTCAGCTTTTTCCGCGTCGAGCAGGCCCAGCATGTCGGCCGCGATCGTTTTCGGCTCGTAGCCACTGAACGGCTTCTCGCTGTCGGCGAACCCCCTCAGGTCCGGGGCGATGAAGCGATACTTGTGGCCCAGCCTCTCCATGATGACCAGATACTCGCGGTGTGTTTCCGGCCAGCCATGCAGACACAGCACGATCGGCCCCGACCCGGCGGTGACGTAATGAAGCCGCACGCCGTTGGTCTCGGCACGATCGTGTTTCATCTCCATCAGTCGCAGCTACCCACCCCCTGCCTGGTCATTCCGCAGGGCGTTCAGCGCGCGACGGCGACGGCGAGGGAGAGGGACGCGACGGCCAGGATCAGGAAGCAGCCGGGAATCGCCGTCTTCACGTACACGCGGGCCCGTACGTGCGTGGCGATGGCACCGAGGAAGAACAGGATGAGCCCGGCCGCGGCGGCGACGCCGATCCAGTCGACGCCCAGCAACCCCAGGAGCAGCCCGACCGCTCCGGCGGCCTTGAGCCCGCCGAGCAGCGGCAGCCAGGACCGCGGGATCCCCAGTTCGGCCATGTTGCCGAGGACGAACCCGGCCCTGAGGAAGTCGGCGATCGCGGCCCAGGCGTTGACCGCGATCGTGACGACGGTGACGATCGCGTACGCGGTGAACATGGAGCAGGCCCCCCGCTCAGCCGAGCAGGCGGAAGGCCGCGAAAGCCTTCTCGATCGCGTCGGTGACCTCCGCGACGCCTTCCCCGGCCACCTTGTAACGGATCATCAGAACGGGCATGACGTCTCCTCTCATCGATCGGTCGCTCGACCACCTCCAGCCTCGTGGAGGCCCGTTCTCGGCGTCCAATACCTGCGTCTATAACCTGTTGGCATGGATGTCGACACCCGGCTGCTGCGTTACTTCGCCGCTGTGGCGGAGGAAGGAAGCCTCACCCGCGCCGCGGAATGGCTGTACGTGTCGCAGCCGGCCCTGACCAAGCAGATCAAACAGCTGGAAGCCCAGGTCGGAGTGACGCTGTTCACCCGGTCCCGGGCCGGCATGGTCCTCACGGAACCGGGCAGGGCCCTGGCAGCACAGGTGCCCGCCCTGCTGGCTGGATGGGACCGGACGCTGCGGGAGACCAGGAGCGCGGCCCGCCGGGCGGCCCGCGTGCTACGGGTCGGCTTCCTGGCCAGCGCCGCCAACGAGGCCACCCAGCACATCATCGCCGAGTTCGCCCGCCTGAGGCCCGGCTGGCGGGCCGACATGCGGCAGGCGTCCTGGGCCAACCCGACGGCCGGGCTCACCCACGGCGACGTCGACGCCGCCCTGCTGCGGCTGCCCTTCCCCGGCCAGGACAGCCTGCGCGTGGAGGTGCTGTTCACCGAGCCGCGCTGCGTCGCGCTGCCCACGGCCCACCCGTTGGCCGTACGCGAGCAGATCGCCTTCATGGACCTGTGGGACGAGCCGTTCGTGGCGGCCCCGGCGGAAACGGGCCGGTGGCGGGACTACTGGCTGGCCGTCGACGAACGCGACGGCCACCCGGCCCGCGTCGGCGCCGTCACCGACCAACCGGACGAATGGCTCAGCGCCATCGCCAACGGTTACGGCATCGCCCTCGCCCCCGAATCGGCCGCCCGCTTCTACGCCCGTCCCGGGGTGATCTACCGGCCCGTCACCGGAGTCAGCCCCACCCAGGTCGGCGTGGCCTGGAGTCCCGCCGACGACGCCAACCCCGTCGTCCAGGACTTCGTCCGTTGCTGCCTGGACACAAGGTGATCACGCGAGGGCGTACGCGACGAACAGCACGGCGGGGACGACCGCGCCCGCCCAGCGTTTCCTCTCCGACGGCAGGGTGGGCCAGCGGACGGCCGTGACCACCGCCCCCGCCGCCAGGATGCCCACGCCCACGCGCAGAGCACCGGCGAGATCACGGTCCACGCGCCGACCTCGCGTCCGAGCAGGAGGATCAGGGCCGCCCACAGGAAACTCGAGACCGCGTGAGGCCGGTCGAGATCGGCCTTCCTGACGGCCGTGAACGTTCGCCCGAGGCGGGCGGCCCACCCCGCGCCATCGCCTCCTCCACGCCGGCCGAGGGCCTGCGGCGGCTCGGCGACATCCCTGACACCCCCGCCCTCCCCGACGGCGGCGGCGTGACCGAGGAGGAAGTGTAGGCCCTCAGGGGCACGGCGAATCGTCCGCCGTGCCCGGCCTGGCTGCTCCTGTCCGCCGTGGTGTCATGCTGGTTCGGGCGAGGCGGTCCCGTCTCGGGGTGGTTGGTGTCGGTTCCCGCCGCCCGCCGCGACTGGGGCGGCGAGAGGGTGGTTCAGGCGGGGGTGCGCAGCGTGGCCAGCGCGGTGGACCAGGCGATGAGCTGGTCGAGTGTGGTGGCCAGCGCGGTCGTGTGGTGGTCGGCGGGGGTGAACTCGGTGAAGCCGGTGAAGTCCTGGTGCAGGCTGAGCGCGACCTGGGCGGTGACGTCGGCGACCTGCAGGGCGCCCAGCACGGGGCGGAGTGCTTCGACGGCGCGGACACCGCCATCGAAGCCGTAGGAGACGAAGGCGGCCGCCTTGTTGTGCCATTCGGCGTGGACGCGGTCGAGGGCGTTCTTGAGCTTGCCGGGGGCGGAGTGGTTGTACTCGGGGGTGACGAAGAGGAAGCCGTCGTAGCCGGCGATGGTGCGGGCCCAGGAGTTGGTGTGGTCGTGGGTGTAGCGGCCGGTGGCCGGCGGCAGCGGCTCGTCCAGATCGGGCAGGTCGAACGCGGCAAGGTCGACCAGGTCGAATCGGGCGTCCTCGCGCTGGCCGGCGTGCTTGAGCACCCAGTTCGCGACGGGCTCGCCGCGACGGCCGGGGCGGGTGCTGGCCAGAACGACAGCGATCTTGATCATGGTGTGGCGCCTTTCAGATCGGATTGCGGGGATGGTGGCCGCCGGGCCGGGCGGCCCGGGGCGTGGGTGGGCCCGGCAGCGGGCCGGGGTGGTGGTCAGCCCGGCTGGCCGGTGAACATCTCGGCCAGCCGGGTGACGGCGTTGGGGCCGAACATCAGCTCCAGGGATGCGGCCGATTCGGCGGCGGAGGTCTCACTGCGTGCGAACAGCGCTTTTTCGTAGGCGGCCAGGGCGTTCTCGATGTCGCCGGGGTGCTCGGCGATGGCCTGGCCGAGTTCGGCGCCGTCCAGCATGGCGAGGTTGGCGCCCTCGCCGGCGAAGGGCGACATGACGTGCGCGGCGTCGCCGAGCAGGGTCACGCCGGGGACGCGCTCCCAGCGGTGTGCGACGGGCAGGGCGTGGATGCGGCGCGCGGTCAGGGGGCCGTCGGCGTTGGTGATGAGGGTCTGGAAGCGGGCGTCCCAGTCGGTGAAGCAGGCCAGCAGCGCGGCTTTGGCGGCGGGGGTGTCGGTGAAGTCGATGCCGTCCAGGTGGTCCTGTTCGGTCCGCAGGGCGGTGTAGACGTGCAGGCTGCCATCGCTTTCTCGGTGGGCGAGGATGCCGCGCGTCCCGTCCAGGGCGATGAAGAAGCCGCCACCAATGAGGTCGGCGCTGTCGGGGTGGCGGGTGTCGGCCTCGAGCAGGTCGAGTTCGACGAAGGAGATGCCGGTGTAGGCCGGGTGCGCCGCGGAGACCAGCGGCCGGATCTTCGACCAGGCGCCGTCGGCGCCGACCAGCAGATCGGCGGTGATGGTGGAGCCGTCGGCGAAGGTCACGTCGTGACGCCCGTCGCCCAGCGGGCGGGCGCCGGTGGCCTTGACGCCCCAGCGGATCATGCCGTCGGGCAGGGAGTCCAGCAGCAGGTCGCGCAGCCGGCCGCGATCGACCTCCGGGCGCCCGCCCGTGCCGTCGTCAGGCTGCTGCAGGACGACGTCGGCGTGGTGGTCCAGCAGCCGCATCTCCTCTCCGCCCTCATGAATGATCGTGCGGAATGGCTCGTACAGGCCGGCGGCGTGCAGTGCGATCTGCCCGTTGTTCTCGTGGATGTCGAGCATGCCGCCCTGGGTGCGGACGTGCCGGCCGGCTTCCAGGTCGAACACCGCCGCCTGGAGGCCGCAGGTGTGCAGGACGCGCGCCAGGGTCAGGCCGCCGAGGCCGGCGCCGATGATCGCGATGGGGCGGTGTGCAGTGGTCATGACGGTGCTCCTTGCTGGACGTGCGGGTGCAGAACGTGCGGGCGGTGGCAGCCATCTCGGGCCGAAGCGGCGGTGCGGTTCAGACTGGGCGGCCGGATTGCGGCCGGATTGGTCGGGTCCGGCCGCTGGTGGCTGGGCCGGTTATGCCAGGAAGCGGTCGATGGCGGCGAAGGTGGCCTCGGGTTCCTCGCGGATGGGCAGGTGTCCAGCGCCGGGGATGAGTTCGAACTGCGCGTGCGGGAGCGCGGCCGCGTACGCCCGCCCGTAGGCAGGGGTCACCACCTGGTCGTTCTCGCCCCAGGCCACCAGCACGGGGCGGGTGAAGGCGGCCAGGCGGGGCAGCAGGCCGGGGTCTTGCAGGTGAGGTCCGGCGTAGGCGCGCAGGGCAGTCATGGTCTGCGGGGGCGGCCCGTTGCGCGGTGCCGGTGTGGCGGCTGCGGGTGCGGGTGTGGGGCCGGCGGGGAGAGGCCCGCTGGGCAGGGTGAGCGACTGGCCGGGCACCACCGGTCCGATGGCGTCCATGAGGACGAGCCGGGAGATCTGGTGGTGGCGGTCGTCCACGGCCATCTGGGCGGCGACCCAGCCTCCGAAGGACGTGCCGAGGACCGTGACGTCGCTCAGGTCGAGGTGGCCGAGCAGGTCCAGGTAGAGCGCGGCGAGGGCGGCCACGGAGTCGAGGTCGCCGGGCCGTGCGGTGTCGTCCCAGCCCGGGTGGACGGGCGCCAGCACCCGGTGGCGAGGGGAGAAATGGTCGATGACGGGGGTGATGCTGCCGGGGCCGTGGGCGCCGTGCAGGAGGAGGATCGGGGTGCCGCGGCCGGCCTCGCGCAGGACGAGGTCGAGGCCGGGCCGGGGCTGGACGGTGCGCCGAAGCGGCGTGGTCATGGCGTTTCTCCGGGTCGAGGAGTGGACGGGGCTGCGCGGCGCCGTTGAAGTCACCGGCCGACGGCGAAGAACTCGGTCGTCCGGCCCGGCCCGTTGACCTGGGCATGTGGGCCGTACTCGGCGGTGGACGCACCTACGGACGGGTGGTGGTCACGGCGTCATCGCGGCTCGGACGGGGCGGGTGCGGGCTTGGGCGGTCGGCTGCGCAGCGGGACTTCGTTGATCAGCCAGGACAGGGCGAACCAGGCGGCGGTGGTGACGGCGACGGCCAGGAAGATCCGGCCGGTGCCATGGGCGACCGCATCCAGGTACGCGGGGCCCGTCGCGGGGGTCCGGCCGTTCAGGGCCCGGGTGAACCGGGCGCCGAAGACCACGCCGGTGACCAGCGACAGCACCGAGGCGAGGATGAAGTTGCCGCGGCGGAACATGTGCAGCGGGATCACTGGGTCGGCGGCCCGCCGCCCGGCCGCCACGAACACCGCCAGCGCGGCCGCGGCCAGCGCGGTCAGGCCGAGGATCGGCGCGGAGAGCCAGGCGTAGTGGACGCCGGCCCAGGTCGCCGCCAGCACCACAGCCCCGATGGCCACCGCCAGTGAGGCGATCCCGGCGTAGTCGATCGTGACGTTGCGGCGGGTGGCGGGCAGGTGCAGCAGCGCCGCGCACCAGGCGAAGGCCGGCAGGCCCAGCGGGATGTTGATGTAGAACGCCCACCGCCAGCTGAGGGAATCGGAGATCACTCCGCCCAGCAGCGGTCCGCCGATGGTGCCGATCGCCATGACCACCGCGGTCATCCCCTGGTAGCGGCCCCGCTCCCGGGGCGGCACCAGCGCGCCGATGATCGAGAACGCCCCCCACCATCAGGCCGCCCACGCCCAGGCCCAGCAGCGCGGTTGTCGAGCATTCCGAGCAGCATCGCCAGCATGACCCCGAACAGGATCATCCCGATCGAGCGCCCCGGCCGGCGCGGGCGCCTGCGGGACGGGCGTGTCCGCCGTGTCGGCCGTGTCGGCCATGACCGATCACCCCCAAAAAAACAAGAACCAGCACACTCGTGCTGTCACTTCGAAACCATAACAGCTCCACTGAAAGAGTTGTTCCGGCAGGTGCCGTTAGACTGGGGGGCATGACCGAGGCCACCATGGGGCGCAGAGAGCGCAAGAAGGCCCGCACCCGGCAGGCGATCGCCGACGCCGCGCTGCAGCTGTTCCTGGAGCGCGGCTTCGATCAGGTCGCGATCAAGGACGTGGCCGAGGCGGCGGATGTGTCGATGAGCGGGCTGTTCAAGCACTTCCCGACCAAGGAGGCCCTGGTCTTCGACGAGGAGGACGACGTCCAGGCCAGCCTTGTCTCCGCGGTCGGTGACCGCCCGCAGGGAACATCGGTCCTGCAGGCCCTGCGGGCCTGGCTGCTGACCCGCGCCTGCGAGGGTTCCGCCGATCCGCGCACGGCCGCGTTCCTCGACCTCATCGCCCGCACCCCGGCGCTGAGCGACTACGCCCGCCGCATGTGGCGGCGACACGAAGAAGAACTGGCCCAAGCGATCCGCCAGGCCGGGCCGGACACCCCGCGCGCCGACATCGCCGCCCGCGCGGTGGCCCGGTTCGTCCTGGATCGCGCCCAGCCCTGGCAGCCCGGTGATTTGCACGCCGAGCTCGATGCCGCTTTCACCCTGCTCACCCACGGCTGGCCGGCACCCGAACTGCACGCCACGCCGCATCCCCCGCCCTGCACGGCCCCATCCTCCTCCTCGGCGCCGCCGTCACCGGCCCGCCCGCCGGGGCTACGCGAACGCAAGAAGGCCGCCACCCGGCAGGCCATCACCGAGACCGCAGTGGAGCTGTTCACCGTGCGTGGCTACGACAACGTCGGGGTCCGCGAGATCGCCGAGGCGGCCGGCACCTCGATCGCGACCTTGTTCACCTACTTCCCCGACGGCAAGGCCGGCCTGGTCTTCCCCGGCGACCGCAGCGACCACATCGCCGCTCTCGTCCGTACCGTCCATTTCCGCCGGCCCGGGCAGAGCGTGCTCGCAGCACTGCACGACCACATGGCCGGGCGCGGCCCGTTCGAGGCGAACCCCACGCCCGATGAGCAATGCGTGCTCGACCTCATCCGCGCCACCCCGGAACTGCGCGACTACGCGCTGCGTTCCTGGATCGTGGCCCAGGAACCGCTCACCACCGCCATCGCTCAAGAGGCCGCGCTGCGCGCCGACGACCTCACCGCCCGGCTCCTGGCCCGCTACGTCCTGCAGATACCCGACCTCGCCGCCGCCACCGCCGACGCCCGCCGCACCCTGGACGTGGTCATCGGCCTCCTCGAACGCGGATGGCCTGCCAGCCTCACCAACCAACCACCGGAACACCGCCCGGGCGGGAGAGCTCCCCAGTCAGGGTGTTCCGTATAGGTGTTCCGCGTACTGTTCCGGTGAAGGGGCTATCCAGAACACTTGAGGGCCTGAACGGAACCCGCGTCGGCTACGCCCGCTGCTCAACCGACGAGCAAGACGTGATCATCCAGACCGAGCAACTCCTGACCCTCGGCGTCCCCGAAGACCGGATCTACATCGACCGCGGCTTCTCCGGCACCACCCGCCGCAACCGCGCCGGCCTCGACCAGGCCCTCGCCGCCGTATGGGACGGAAGTATCTTCACCGTGACGAAGTTCGACCGGTTCGCCCGCAACATGGCCGAGGCCAACGAGATCCTCACCGGCCTGTCCGGACGCGGCGTCCTGTTCGGCCTGAACGCCAACGTCTACGACTGGACCGACCCGTTCGGGCGGCTGTTCCTGCAGACCCTCGCCATGGTGGCCGAGTTCGAGGCCAACCTCGGGCACTTGCGGACCCGTGAGGGTATGACCCTGGCCAAGAAGAACGGCAAGCTCAAGGGCAAGCAACCCAAACTGCCCGAACCCGCCCGACGCTCCATCCGCCGACGATACGCCGCGGGCGAGGTGTCCCTGGCCGACCTGGCCACCGAGTACAGCGTCGGACGCTCCACCATCCACCGCATCATCCACGGGCCAGAAACCTCCGGGTAGAACCCTTAAGCGATCACATACCGGAACCGGTCGTCACGCTTCGCGCAAGATCATTCTCACCGCCAACGGCCGCTCCTGGGTTCCCCGACCCCGGAACACCTCGGGTGATCTTGTCGAGAAACGAACGTTATCGAGACGCGAACCGGTCACTGGTGTACGCCAGTGTCGTCGCGATCCTGGTCGTCGGCTACGTGGCCGTCGTGGCGCTGCTGGCCGGCGGGCTGAGGTTGTCGCAGACGATGGCCGCCGCGCTCACCGCGGCGGGCGCGGCCCTCGCGCTGGCGCCGCTGCGCAACCTCGCGCAGAGTACGGTCAACCGGGTGATGTACGGCGACCGCCACGACCCCGCGAGCGCGCTCACCCGGCTCGGCACCCGGCTGCAGGCGGTACGGCTGCACGACGACCTGATCAGGTCGCGTGCCGAGGTGGTGGCCTCCCGGGAGGACGAGCGCCGCCGGCTGCGCCGCGACCTCCACGATGGGCTGGGCCCGGCTCCGGCCGCCATCGGGCTCAAGGCCGGGCTCGCGGCCCGCACGAAGCCGGATGGTTTCCCGGACCGGCCGGGACGGATGTCCCGTGACGGCGGGACGCGGGCCCACCCATCCTGGCCGCCATGCGGACACGGATGGTCAGCGGACTCGGCCTGATGGCCTCAGGGCCGATCTGTCTCGCCGGGTCCATGACACACCCGGCATCCTGTGACCTCCTCTGGGCCGCCGGCGCCTGGCTCGCCGTGGCGGCGACGGCGCTGGTGTACCGGGACCTGGCCGGCCCGGCGGCCGGCAGCGCCCGCGCGCCCGCCGCCGTCGCCATGGCGCTGCTGGGCGTCGTCGCGTCGGCCGGGACGGTGGAGGCGACACTCAGAGCGGCCGGCGACCTGGCGCCGCATGCCGTCACGCTGCTCGCCCTGCTCTGGGCCGCCGCCGCCGGCGTGGCGGGGCTGGCGTACGCGGCAGGCCGCGCCGGGCTGATACCGGCGGCGGCCGGCGTGATCGCCGCAGTGGCCGCGCTGCTCGGCACGCTCACCGGTGACCCGGGCGCTCCCTATCTCCTCGGCGCCGTCCCGCTCGGCGCCGGGCTGCTCGCCGAAGCGATCCGATCACGCTCGTTGAAGGGACCTGCCTCATGAGAACCGTCAACAAGATCG
The DNA here is from genome assembly GCF_015645445.1 of Nonomuraea cypriaca. GTDB lineage: Bacteria > Actinomycetota > Actinomycetes > Streptosporangiales > Streptosporangiaceae > Nonomuraea > Nonomuraea cypriaca. Next base: position 14,775 of record NZ_JADOGI010000027.1, read on the forward strand.
TCTCGTACGCATCCACATCCGCGCCGAACCGGCGCGGCCTAACCAGTCGCCGCCTCCGATGAGCTCGATGCCGGTTCCGGGCGTGCAGGCCAAGCCGCCGCCGCGCCGCCGGCCTGGGGACCCTACTACTCGCCCGGCGCCAAGCGCGCCAAGACACTCGGCACCATCACCGCGACCGGCGAGGACCACGAAGTGATCCCGTCCGCCGCCACACTGACCGTGTCCGGCACCATCTCCGACCTCACCCGCGCGTCGTCCACCTGCGGATGGGCGGTGTTCAACATCGCCACGGTCAACCCGGCCGGCAACAAGGTGACCTGGAAGCGGCATCACGCACGCACCCGCGCCCATCGCACACCGAAGAAGTTCTCCTTCACCAACCACCGGGTGTACCAGGTCGAGCTGAAGGTATGCGCAGAGCGCCGGGCCGGCGAGCCGTCCATCCAATGCACCGCCGGCAACCCCGCCTGGAAGACCATCTACCTCTCCCCACGCTGACCCTGCCTTCCCGCCGGGAGACTCCACGGCGCTCGTCACGTACACCGCGTGAGTGGCACCACGAACCGAACGATTCAGCCGGCCGTCGGCACCCTGACCATGGCAGGCCTCATTCGACGGCACCGGACCGACTTCTGGAAGGGGACACCTGGCGAAGAGCGCGCGCTTGCACATTGCCTTAACGATGCCGGTGCAAGGGGTGATCAGGTGATGCCCGACCCCGGAGCCCTATCAATAACGCGTAAGGCCTGCGGGCCTAACTCGTTCTGCACGCTCCGTCAAACCATGTGGGTCCGGCGAGCGCGGGGTCGACCGGGATACGACACCAAGGAGAAAATCATGAAACGCATCGCGATGAACTGCACCATCCTCACTCGGTTCGCAGTCACCGAAGCCGAGGCCCTGAGCAGCCTCTTACCGTTCTCCCGCAACCAGCAGCGGCTCGTGCCCAAGAGCGCTGTGTCACGCCGTCGGCAGGCTGCCGTCGCCGTGACCGGTGCCCTCCTGTTGGGCCTGACCGGCGCTGTTTCGCTGGTACAGCCGGCAGCCGCCGCGGCTCCACCGCTGAAAGGCGCTGGAACGTGCAAGAACATCGATATCGTCTACCGGCCTAAATCCGCATTCCCCGACACCAAGCAGGGACGCGGCGCCTTCCTGATTCAGGCCATCAAAGTCGAACCGGCAGTTATGTGTCTCGTCAACGCCGAACGAGCCGCGGCCAACCTACGGCCGCTGCAGAGGTTTCTCCGGCTGAAGGGAACCCCCGCACTCTCCAGCGCCTCAGCCAGGCACGCCGCAGAAGCCGTCAAGCTGCGCTGGTGGGGAGACGTGGAGCCGGGTAAGAACTGCCGCCCCATGAAGAACGACCCCACCAAGTGCGACCCGCACATCAATCCGCAGACTGGATCCACCCCGCTCAGCCGTGCCCAAGCCCTCGGCTACGGTCGCCGCTGCGCCTCGTTCTCCATCGCGGAGAACGCCTACGTGGGATGGGGAAGCGCCTCTGTCACACCCCGGGCGGCCGTCACGTGGTGGATGAACAGCAAGCTGCACCGCGACACCATCCTCAACCCGACCTTCGAGGAGATGTACACCAAGGTGGCCTGGGGAAGCGCGGATCCGGACGCCGGGTCCACCATCCCGGCCCTGACCTACGTGCAGATGTTTGGGCGCTGCAGCTGACGTCGTGGTCCTTCACGCTTGCTGGTCATGGGACAGCGGTCCGGCCGTGCAGGCAAGCGTCCAGGCCATCATGGCCGACACGCTCTCAGCCGAATCCACGAGGCGGACGACAGCAGAGGGCTGGATGGCGGATGGAACTGCTCGACCGCCCGAGTACCCGGTCGTGATCTGGCGGCAGTCCAGCAGCACTACGGAAATCGGAGGCCCTTCTTCCGATTCCAGACACGGGATTAGTCCTTCCCGCGCACAGGTGTGAACGGTCCCGCGCCGCCGGGACGACCACCCCTGGGTTCCATCACCCCGTAACCATGACGACCTGACGGAGACACCATGTCCAGACGAAAAGCCCTGCTCCTTAGCCCGCTATCCGCACTCTTCGCGCTGCTGCTGACAACCGCGGTGCCACAACCGGCGCAGGCGTACACGATATTTACCAACGTCGTGGCCCAGGGGCCCCTCGTACTGCGTCAAAGCCGAGGCGGGCATCGACCACCGCCGACCCGGCCTCTTCTCGTTGGACGAGGGGTGGGGCACGGCCCTCGTGTTCGAGGGGGACTGCGCCACCGTAAAGGTCACACGGGCCCAGGTCGTCGTGAACGTGGAGCGATGGGACGCATCCCGAAACGCGTGGATTTGGCGCAGGCAAGGCATCAGCGAGGGCACGACGGGCACGAGCGCCTGGGGCCCCACCGGACCCAGCGTCGCCGCCAGATACTCCCCGGGAGAGGATGGTAAACCAGCCTGGTATCGGGCAAAGGTGACAGCACAGTTCCGCCGCTTGGATCCCCTCACCGGCCGCTACATCACGACAGGCGGCACCCTCGATTCGGGCAAAGAGTGGGTGGAGTGACCGCCCCCGGCCCGGCGCGTAACGATCCCCCGGATCATGCCGGCCTCAAGACACCCCGCCCATGGCCGGCATCGGGTCTCGGGCAGCTCATCGGCGGACACTGCGGTGCCCTCTCGGTCAGGCCGTCGTCGGTCGGCGGGCGAAAGGACTGGTGCCGAACATGAACAAGAGCCGTGCCGAATGGCCCAGATGGGGATCCGGTCACAGGCAGGACGGGCAAGTGTCGGCGAGCTTGCAAAACTGACCCCCAGACAGCGCGTGAAAACTGACCCCCTTCGTCACCAGGAGTGACAGAAAGGGATGTGATCACAGTGGATGACTGGGCGGAGATCCGCCGTCTGCACCGGGCCGAGAAGATGCCTATCAAGGCCATCGCGCGGTTGATGGGTATCTCCAAGAACACTGTCCGGCGGGCGGTGCGTGCGGTGGAGGTGCCGAAGTACGAGCGGCCGGGCACGGGCTCGATCGCGGACGCGGTGGAGCCGCAGATCCGTGCTCAGCTCAAGCTCGATCCGTGGATGCCGGCGACGGTGATCGCTGAGCGGATCGGCTGGCAGCGGTCGATCCGGCCGTCGTCGGCGAGATCCAGCGCCGCCACGACGCCATCCCTGTGGCGGCCGGCCACCAGCAGCTCGAGCGTGTCCTGCGGTGCTCAGCGTCACGGTGTATTCGCCAAGGTCCCGCCGGTGGCGGGCCAGGCCAGGCGTCCGCGTTCAGCCTTTCACAGGCCCTTCGCGCCGTCCCCGACGGCCAGGGCCGGAGTCGGTCAGGCCGCGCCGGCGGCAGCCGCGCAGCAGGCGGGGGCCGCGCAGCAGGCGGGGGCCGCGCAGCAGGCGGGGGCCGCGCAGTAGGCGGGGGCCGCGACTCGGTCGATTTCCGCAGCCTCCCTCAATGAGGGTGATCAGCCGTTTGGAGCCCGTCGGTACGCGTTCCCGTCAGTACGGCAGGTAGTAGCTGAGTACATCGGCGGTGAGCGGCGGGAAGAGTGTCTGGAACAGTTCCTCATCCCCGGCGTAGACGTCGGGCCGGACGCGGGTCAGCCCCTCGATTCCGTGCGGGCCGAACAGCAGGGCTGGTAAGTGGTCGGGCGCCGCTGCGGCGCCTCCCACGGCTCCGGGCCCCTGCATGACGCCGCCGGTGACGACCTCGCCGAGGCCGTCGGCGTGCACCGGGATCCGGTGGTGGGCGCCGAAGGTGGAGATGACGATGTCGCGGTCGGTGCGATCGATCCCGGCTGTGGTGAGGCGGTGCCAGAGCAGCGGCCGCAGCCGGTCGAGTAGTGCCGCGACGTCCGGGACGCGGACGTAGTACTGCTCCGCCTGCTTGCGCGGTTCGTGGTGGAGAAACTCCTGCCAGGCGGTGGCGGTCACCGTGCCGGACCGGTGGACGACCCGCACCTGGCCGTTGGATTCCAGGGCGGCGACGCCGCGGAGCAGATCCCGTGCCGCCGCCTCATCCAGTGCGGTGGCCTCGGCCAGGAGCACCTCGTGGCCGGGGGGCGTGGTGCGTCCGGTGGCGATGACGGTGTCGGCGCGCTCGAGGACCCACAGGGTGCTCGCCTCGTGGGCCAGCAACCATCGCCAGCGTGCCGGCGAGTGCGGCATGGCCACGTCGAACCGGTTCTGGGCCGCCTCCTGCAGGGATGTCATGGCGGGGATATCGGCGGGCCGGGCGGCGCGGAGCCCGGAAGTTGCCTCGCCGGGCGGTCGGGTGTGCACGGTCAGCGCCGGCGGTATGTCGATGGCGTACTCGTAGCCGAACAGCCGGTAGAAGTACGGGATCCCGATCATCGTCTGAATGACGTGGCCGCGGGCGGCGGAGCGCTCGTGTGCCCACCGCATGAGCGCCCGTACGAGTCCGCGCCCTTCGTATGCGCGGTCGGTGGCCACCAGTTCGACCTGGCCCGCAGGCAGGTGGATGCTGCCAATGCGTACGTCCTCGTCCAGGAGCGTCGCGGTGGAGACGACCCGGTCGCCGTCGACGACCACGGCGCAGGCAGGCCATCCGGCGTCGCGATCTGTGACGACCAACCGGTGGTCGAGGGCGTCGGCCGGTTCACCGCGTTCGGCCAGCAGCGCGCCGATCTGGTCGAGGTCTGCCGGCTGCGCCTGCCGCAGGACGAGGCCGTCGGCCAGCGAGACGGGTGCGGGGAAGGCTGTTGTGCTCACGGCGGGACTATCGCATCGCCTGAGCCGCCTCGTCCATCGGGTTAGCGCCGATACCGGGGGCGAGGAACGAGGGGGCAGCCACTAGCGGTGAGATGGATCATGGCACATATGGTCACCGCGACCTGCGGAAACACTCAAGATCGCGTTGTCGCGCCGGGCTGTGACGCCTGTTCGAGTCGAAAGCTGACTCAACACCGTTTGGTCGTGCACCGCCCTGACCTGCTCGACAGCCCGTACCGCTAGTGGCTGTCCGGTCGTTCCTCGACCCCCGACATAACCGGTGCAACCGGGCTCGCCCTTCTTGACGACACCGGCCTCAAGTCGTTGGCCCCGCGATCACGCTCGTTTGGGGCTCAGTCACTGACACGTTTCTTACGGGCACCCCTACTCGACGACCATGTGATCAGCGATGGTCATCAGGCGCCGTCCTCGGCCTGCCGGAGGACGGACTCTGCGTCCATCAGGGCGTTCATCGCCGCTGCGGTCAGGGGTGCCTGCCGGTAGAAGGTGGCCTCGAGGCGGTGATGGGCCTGCGTGTCCATCCGCTCGGGCGTGGCGTCCTCGGTGCGGTCCAGGTCGTAGACCAGCTCGGGGTCCGCCTGGTCGAGAAGGGCCCACAGCTGGCGGGCTTGCACGCGGACTGGTCCGTCGTGTCCGAGAGCCGTCGCCAATGCCGGCGGCAGCGTCTATTCGACGCGCTGGTGGTCGGCCAGGACGCACGTCAGTAAGGCGATGTCGGTGGGATCGATGGTCACCATCTCGGCTGCGGCGGCCGGTGACAGGTACGTAATCGCTGGGACCCCGTGCGGGCGGCGCGGCCGGCCTCGTACGCGCGGTGGATCAGGCCGGTGAGTACCTGCGCCTGGTAGGACTCCCAGTTGGCCAGCCCGTCGAGAAGAGCTCGGTCGAGAGCGCCCAGCTCGACACCGACCTGCTCGCACGCCTCCACCATGTGGCGCACGCGCAGGTCGCGCATGAGGCCAAGGCCACGGCGACTACGGCGGCGAGTGCCAATGTCTTCTTCATGGTCGCTGATCGATCCCAGACAGAAGGCAAGACCTTCACAGGCTGCCCGGACTTGACTTGAACCTTTGTTCAACAACGAGCCTGGTTCGCGAACCGGCCGTACGAAGAACGAGGGAGACCCCGGTGAACGAGACCGTATCCCAGTGGATCAGGCGTCACGCCTGGCCACTGACCACGCTGGATCCCCAGGCGCCGCTCGGCGACCTGCTGCCGCTGCGGGACCTGGCCGCCGATGCCGCCGTCGTGACCGTGGGCGCCTCGACCCGCCAGGCGCACGAGCTGTCGGCGATCGCCCACCGGATCCTGCGCTTCCTGGTCGAAGAACGGGGATTCCGCTCCCTCGCCCTCGAAGGCGACGATCCCGTACGGGTCGGGCTCGACGCGTATGTGAGCACCGGTCGCGGGGATCCGCGGGCGGCGCTGGCCGAGGCGCGGCCGTTCTGGCGGACGGAGGAGATCCTCGGCGTCGTGTCATGGATGCGCGCCCACAACGAGCGGCACCCGCACGACCAGGTCCGCTTCGCCGACGTGCGAGGACAGGCCGCGCCGGCCCGCGAGGACCTGGAGAGACGCCTGGCCGACGACACGATCGGGTGGCACGAACGTTCCGGAGACAAGATCGTCTATTGGGGCGGGATCGCGCACACGAGGGACTCCCCCGGCAGCCTGGGCGGTCACCTGCGCGAGCGTTTCGGGCCCGCGTACCTGTCGATCGGACTGACCTTCGAGGACGGCACGCTGCCTGTGCCGGTCCCCGCCCCGCCGGCGGACTTCGCCGAGACGCCGCTGAGCGCCGCGGGCCTCGACGCGTTCCTGCTGAACCTGCGCGCCGAACGCCCCGACGCGGTACGCGCCTGGCTGGACGCCCCGGCCAGGACCCGGCTGATCGGCCCCGCCCAGGACCCGGCGGAACACCTGTCCGGCGGCACGTTCGGCGGCTGGTTCGACGTCGTCGCACACCACCGGCACGTCACCCCCGTCCGCCTCCTCTCCCAGTGACCACCGGAAAGACACCATGAACCCACTCAACGGCAAGACCGCACTCGTCACCGGCGCGAGCAGGGGCATCGGCCAGGCCATCGCCCGCCGCCTGGCGCAGGAGGGCGCCCGCGTCGCTGTTCACTACGGCGGCCACGAGCGGGCGGCCAAGGAAACGGCCGCCGCGATCGAGGCGGCAGGCGGGCAGGCCTTCGTCCTGCAGGCCGAACTGGGAACGCCCGGGGACGCCGAACGCCTGTGGACCGCCTTCGACGCGCGAGCCGACGGACTGGACATCCTGGTCAACAACGCCGGCATACTCAACGACGAGCCCGGCATCGAGGCCGTGACCAGGCAACAGTTCGAGCGGATCTTCGCCGTCAACGCCACCGCCCCGTTCTTCGTCACCAAGCTCGCGCTGCCGCGCCTGCGCGACGGTGGCCGGATCATCAACATCTCCACCATGCTGACCCGCGGCTCGGCCATGCCCGCGTCCATCAGCTACGCCATGTCCAAGGGCGCGCTCGACGTGCTCACCTCGACGCTGGCCAAGCAGCTCGGACCACGCGCGATCACCGTCAACACCGTGGCGCCCGGCGTGATCGACACCGACATGCACCAGGGCAGGCTCGTCGGGGACGCGCTGGCCTGGGTGTCGTCACTGTCGCCCATGGGCCGCGTGGGCACGCCCGAGGACGTCGCCGGCGCGGTGGCCTTCCTCGCCTCCGACGACAGCCGGTGGGTGACCGGCCACTGGCTCGACGCCTCAGGCGGCACCCTGCTATGACGAGTGCGCGGTGAGGGCCTGGGTGCCGAGCACGGTGAGCAGGGCGAGGCGTTCGGCGTCCTCGGTGCCCGGCTCGGCCGTGTAGATCATGATGTGCAGGTCGCTGCCCGACACCGTGAGGATGTCGCAGTCCAGCGCCACCGGGCCCACCTGCGGATGGTCGATGGTCTTGCGCGCGGCCTCGTGGCGGCCGACGGCGCCGGTGTCCCACAGCTCGGCGAACCGGTCACTGCCCGCACGCAGCTCCGCGACCAGCCGCCGTAGCCGCTGGTCGGCCGGGTAGCGCCCGGCGGCCGTGCGCAGGTCGGCGACCAGCGCGGACTCGAACTCGGGCAGGGACTCCGGCGAGAACCTGGCCCGGCTCCGCAGACCGTGGAAAAGACGCCACACGGCGTTGCGCTCGTTGCCCCGCCACCCGGACGGATCACCCATCAACGCCGCGTACGGCGGGTTGGCCATGAGCAGCGTCCAGCCCGCGTCGTAGACCGCGACGGCTGCTCCGGTCAGTCTGTCCAGCAGTCGCTGGACGCTCGGGGTGATGTGCTCCGGCACCGTCTCCGGCCCCGGCGGCGCCAGCCCGGCCAGCCCGAACAGGTGGGCCCGTTCGGTCGCCGACAGCCGCAGGGCCCTGGCCAGGGCCTCGACGACCTGCGCCGACGGGTTGGAGGCGCGGCCCTGTTCGAGGCGGGTGACGTAGTCGACGGAGATCCCGGCCAGCAGCGCCAGCTCCTCACGGCGCAGCCCGGCCGCGCGCCGGCGCCCTCCGGTGGGCAGCCCGGCGTCCTCCGGTGCGACCCGGTCGCGCCAGCGGCGCACCGCCTGTCCGAACTCCCCTGCCCCCATGCCACCAGTGTGCCGGACCGGCCGCCGATCTGCCTGGTACCGGTGGTCCCAGGAAGACGGGACGAATGGCTGACCGCGTCGCCGGGCCGGAGCATGGAGGCATGACGACAACACTGATCACCGGAGCCAACAAGGGACTCGGCTACGAGACCGCCCGCCGGCTCATCGCGGCCGGCCACACCGTCTACGTCGGCAGCCGGGACAGCGAACGCGGGCGCCTGGCCGCCGAACGACTGGGCGCGCGGATGGTCCTCATCGACGTCACCGACGACGCGTCCGTCGCCGCCGCGGCGAAGACCATCGAGGCCGACGGCGGACTGGACGTGCTGGTCAACAACGCCGGCATCGAAGGCCGCGGCGCAGGGAACGTCGTGGTCGGCGCCGCGGACACCACCGCCGAGGAGATGCGGACGATGTTCGAGACGAACGTCTTCGGCCTGGTACGCGTCACGCACGCCTTCCTGCCCCTACTGCACCGCTCGGCCGCCCCGGTCGTGGTCAACCTCAGCAGCGGCCTGGCCTCGCTGACCGGGGTCACCGCTGTGGGCACACCGGCGTACGCGTACCCGGGGGTCGCCTATCCGGCGTCGAAGGCCGCGGTCAACATGATCACCGTGCAGTACGCGAAGGCGTTCCCCGGTATGCGGATCAACGCGGTCGAGCCCGGTTACACCGCGACGGACCTGAACGGGCGTACGGGCACGCAGACCGTCGAGGAGGGCGCCGAGATCATCGTCCGCATGGCACAGGTGGGCCCCGACGGCCCGACAGGCGGCTACTTCGACGCCTCGGGCCCCTTCCCTTGGTAACGGGGCACGACGGCCCGCGGCACGGTGCACGCCGGGTCGCCGGTGGTGAAGGTACGAAAAATGGGGTGAACCGGGAGGTGGCGGCAGCGCGGAGCAGGCGCTGACGCGGAACGAGAGGGCAGGCCCCTGCACGGCGTCCCCATGAAGAAGCCCCGCCGGCGGCGGGTGGACCGCCTGCTATGGGAGACCACACTCAGCGTGGATCCATCGCGACGCGCGTCGGCTTCACGGACCCCGCGGGCCCCTGCAACGCGCCATCCACCGCCGGTACGGCCGCCATCCGCGTGAGCGGCCCCACGTGAGCCGGATCAGCCCGGCGGCCAGTTTCTGAGTACGGAGTCGAGGACGTCCAGGGTTCTGGACCACGAGGCGTCCACCTCGCGCGGGTGGTGGCGGAACCCGCCCGCCTTCTCCAGGCTCACGTAGCCGTGGAACGTGCTGCTCAGCATGCGTATCGCATCCGTCTGGGCGGGCTCCGGCAGGTCGTAGCCACGCAGTATCGCGCGTGTCATATCCGAATGCCGGCGCGCCGCGACGGCGGCCGTCATGCCCGGGTCGAGCTCGATCTGCGCCGCGGCGTACCTGCCGGGATGCGCCTTCGCGTAGTCCCGGTAGACGTTGGCGAAGGCCACCAGCGCGTCCTTGCCCGCCCGGCCGGCCAGCGCGGCGGCGGCCCTGTCGGCGAGCTCCGTCAGAGCCAGCATCGCCATCCTCTCCCGCAGGTCCTGGACATCCTTGACGTGTGAATACAGGGCCGCGGGCTGGACGCCGAAGCTGCGCGCGAGCGCCGAGACGGTCACGTTCTGAAAGCCGATCTCGTCGGCCAGGTCCGCCGCCGCCTGGGTCACGCGTTCCGTGGTCAGTCGCGCACGTGCCATGGACCACCCTTTCCTTACAGTCTTTAAGTATTTGCATACTACCCTTAAGGAAGGCTAGCCTCCCCGCCATGAGACCAGTCAGTGAGCGCGATATCCGCACATCGTTCGTCAACTGTTCCAAAGGGGAGGCCAAGCGTCTCGGAGTTCCCAAAGACCTGACGGACCTTCCTTGGGAGAGCCTCGACTTCCTCGGATGGCGAGATCCGGGCGCGCCAGAACGTGTGTACCTGGTCGCCGAACGCGACGGCACCCTCGTGGGGATCGCGCTCCGGGCGACCTCCGGCGCGTCGCGCGGCTTCACCTCACGCAGCATGTGCTCCCTGTGCCTGACCACGCACACCAGCGGCGGCGTGGCCCTGATGGCCGCGCGCCGGACCGGCGAAGCCGGCCGTCAGGGCAACTCGGTCGGGCAATACCTGTGCACCGACCTCGCCTGCTCCCTCTACACCCGCGGGAAGAAGGCAGCAGCAGGGGGCGGAGTCGTCGATGAGTCCCTCACCCTGGAGGAGAAGGTCGCCCGCACCCAGGCCAACCTGCGCTCCTTCCTGGACAAGGTGGTCGGGGCGCCATAGCCAGGTGTGCTCCTACTCGAGAGACGAAAGGCGGGCTATTTCGTCATCCGAGAGCCGCAGTGCGCCTGCGGCCACGTTCGCGGCCAGGTGGTCCGGATTGCCGGTTCCCGGGATGGCCAGCACGTGTGCGCCCTGGTGGAGGGTCCACGCCAGCCGGACCTGCGCGGGCGTCACGTCGTGTGCGCGGGCGACGGCGAGCACCGCTTCGCCGTCGGTTTCGTTCGCCCCCGCCTCGCGCCCGGCGCCCGCGATCGCGAAGAACGGCACGAAGGCGACGCCCTGCTCGCCGCAGGCTCGCAGAAACTCCTGCTCCTCGGCCGGCGCGCCGACACCGTAGGGGTTCTGCACGCAGACCACCGGCGCGATGGCCTGGGCCTCGGCCAGCTGCCCGGGCGTGGCGTTGGAGATCCCCAGGTGGCGTACGAGCCCGGCCTCGCGCAGGTCGGCCAGCGCCCCGAAATGCTCGGCGATCGAGCCGCTCTTCTGGCTCGGGGGGATGCGCAGGTTCACGACGTCCAGGTGGTCACGGCCCAGTTGGCGCAGGTTCTCCTCGACCTGACCGCGCAACTGCCGCGGCGTGGCCCACCACCACTCACCCGACGGGTCCCGCCCCGGCCAGACCTTGGTGGCGATGACCAGGTCGTCCGGGTACGGCGCCAGCGCCCGGTTGATCAGCTCGTTGGCCGAGCGCCGCGAGGAGAAGTAGAACGCGGCGGTGTCGATGTGATTGACGCCCAGCTCGACCGCGCGCCGGAGCACGCTGATCGACCGTTCGCGGTCGCTCGGCGTACCCAGGTCGAAGGCGGCACTGCCCGTGAGGCGCATCGCCCCGAACCCGACGCGGTTGACCGTCAGGTCACCGAGCTTCCAGGTGCCGGCGGCCGCGGCGGGGCTGGTGCCCGAGGAGTCCGGGACGGTGAACGAGATCCAGACGTCGGGCTGCAACTCGGGCCGGTTCGGTACGGGCCTGCGTTCCTCCGTCCAGGCATGGCCGGCGACCTCGGTCGCGACCCGGCGCCAGAAACGTACGGCGGCCGCGTTCTCATCCTGGAAGGCGATCTCCCACGGGCCCGGGTGCCTGGCGAGGACTTCCCTGACGGCCCGCAGCCCGATGCCTGTCCTGCGCGCCCCGCGTGCGATGAAGAAGCTGTTCAGTACGCGGGCCGGGCCGGTCAGGCTGCGGACGATGGCGAAACCGACCGGCTGGTCGCGGCTGGACACCAGGTAGGGAGCCCAGTCGGTGTCGGCGAACGCCGCTTCGAGCCTTTCGCCGCGGAAGGTTCCGTCCGCGTTGGGCAGACCACCGGCGAATTCCGACATGTCGTGGCGGAACATCAGCCACAGACGCTCCACGACGGGGCGGTCGGCGGCCTGCGCGAGGCGTACGCATATGTCAGGCATGAGTCTCCTTGGCGAGAACAGCGGATGGTGGGGAGCGCGCGTCCAGGTCACTGGCCAGGACCGCAGCGGCCACCCGCACCGAAGGCACAGCGGCCCCAGGCATGAAAAAAGCCTCCTCGGCGGACGAAGTCCATGCCAAGAAGGCTTAAGTGTTGATAGGCATCATATCAGGCGCGCGTGGCTCGGCTTCATACCTGTACCGGCTCGGCGCGGACCGACCGCTCATCGCGCACCCGGTATCGGTAGCGCAGCGGTGACTCCCCCACCTCCCGTTTGAACGCGGTGCTGAACGCACTCTCCGACGCGTAGCCCAGTTCGACCGCCAGCGACCCGACGCGGACGTCGCCGTCACGAAGAGCACGCTGCGCCAGCATCATCCGCCAGCGGTTGAGATAGGTCAGCGGCGGTACGCCCGCCACGGTCCTGAAGCGTTCGGCGAACGACGTCCGCGACATCGCCGCGGCCCGCGCCAGTTCCTCCAGGCCCCAATGCCTTCCTGGTTCGGCATGCATGAGGCCGAGCGCCGGACGCAGCCGTTCGTCGGTAAGCACCCGTAGCCATCCCGGGGGCAGGTCGGCCTGGTCGACGTAGGCGCGCAGCACCTCGAGCAGCAGGAGCTGGCCATACTGCCTGATCGCGAACGCGGAGCCCACCCGGTTCCCTGTCACCTCGTCGAACAGCCGGTCGAGCGTGCCGCGCAGGTTGGTCGCGGCGGCAGCCGACGCCTGGACATGTCCCACCGGTGGAAGCGCCTGCAACAGCAGCGCCCGGCCGGCCGGGTTGATGTCGACCGCGGTACCGATGACGACGTCGTCGGTGCCGCAGTCGGCACCGACGAGCCGAGTGAAGTTTTCCTCAGGCGCGATCTCGCGGCGCGGTCCGTCGCCGGTGCCGCCCTCCTGCTCCAGCCACGACCGGTTGTTCAGGATGGCGACGTCGCCCGGTTCGAGCTCGATCGGCCCGTCGACGCCGTCGGTGGTCAGCCGAGCCCTGCCGTACACCATCGCGATGAGCTTCAGCGGGTCCTCGATGGGGGTGCGCACCACCCAAGGGCCCCGCCCCGCGAAACCGCCTGACACCAGTCCGCGGACCTCGACGACGTCGAACACTTCCGACAGGTGATCAGTGGCCATCTCCGTACTATCGCGCAAGAAATGCGGATCGACAACTATTCAGAGTATGAGGGGCCGGGTGCAGGCTGGTGGCATGACACATAAGCAGCACCCCATTGGATCGGGTTTCACCGCGGCATCGACGGCTGACGAGGTTCTCAAGGGCATCGACCTGGCCGGCAAGAACGTCGTCGTCACCGGCGGCCACGTCGGGCTGGGCCTGGAGACCACCCGTGCGCTCAGCAAGGCCGGCGCGTCCGTCACCGTGGGCTCGCGCGACCCGGACCGCGCCGCGCCTGCCCTGGCCGGGATCGAGCGCGTCGAGATCGCTCAGCTGGACCTCCTCGACCCGGCGTCGATCGACGCCTTCGCCGTCCGCTACCTCGATTCCGGCCGTCCGCTCCACATCTTGGTCAACGGCGCCGGCATCATGGGCATCCCCCTGACTCGAGACGCGCGCGGCTACGAGTCGCACTTCGCGACCAACCATCTCGGCCACTTCCAACTGACCCTGGGCCTGCTGCCCGCACTGCGCGCGGCTCACGGCGCCCGCGTCGTCAACGTGTCATCCGGCGCCCAGCGGCTCTCCGGCATCCGCTGGGACGACCCGCACTTCACCACCGGCTACGACCCCATCCTCGCCTACGGCCAGTCCAAGGCCGCCAACGTACTGTTCGCCGTCGAGCTGGACCGCCGATGGGCCGAGGAGGGGATCCGCGGTTACGCCGTGCACCCCGGCATCATCGCCGGCACGAACCTGGGAGCCTGGATGCCCGAGGACCAGGCGCGCGCCATGAACCTGGCCATGGGCCTGATCGACGAGTCCGGCCGGCCGATCATCGACCCCGACAACGAGAAGAAGACACCGCAACAGGGGGCCGGCACCACCGTGTTCGCGGCGACCAGCCCGCTGCTCGCCGAGATCGGTGGTGTCTATTTGAAGGACAACGACATCTCACCGCTGAATGACGACCCGTCGCCCGTCACCTTCGGCGCCGGACACGACATCCCGTCGTCCGACGTCGTGCCGCACGCCATCGATCCGAAGTCGGCACAGCGGCTCTGGGAGCTGAGCCTGCAACTGCTCAAGGCGTGACACCCCGCCGCGAAATCCTGTGCTGGACCTCGGAGGTCAGCTTCTCCAGCAGTCCCGCGAGCGTGGCCCGTTCTGCCGTGGTCAGCCCCGCGACCAGGGATGCTTCGCGGCCGAGGACCGAGTCGACCGATCGTTCGATGAGCGCGTGACCCTCGTCCGCCAGCGACACTGCGACGCTCTTGCGTCCGGTGTCGCCAGGGCTCCGCCGTATCAGACCCGCGCGCTCGGCCCTGGCCACGCGCTGAGAGATCGCGCCTGCCGTCACCAGCGTGCGACGGGCCAGTTCGCGGGTGCTCAGCCTGTACGGCGGGCCGGAACGGCGGAGCACGGAGAGCAGGTCGAGCGTGGCCGCGTCGATCCCGGCGGCGCGCAGGACGCGGGCCCGGTCGTCGGCGAGCATTTTGGCCAGCCGCCAGATCGGCGTCACGATCTCGATGGAGTCGGTCGGCGTACCTGGGCGCTCGCGCTGCCAGGCGGCCGCGATCTCCGCAGGACTGGTAGGGGTGTCGGCCATCTGGGAGCCCTCCGCTATATTTAGGTCTAAACATATCAGTGGTCTGGAGGAATCATGGGCAGGACCGTGCTTGTCACCGGGGGAACCAGCGGCATCGGCCGCGCGGTCGCCGCTCGTTTCGCCACCGACGGCGCTGACGTGGTCATCACCGGCCGCCACATGAACACCGTGGAGCCCGCCGCCAAGGAACTGGGGGTGCGCGGGCTGGCCTGCGACGCCACCTGCCCCGACCAGGTCGCCGCCATGGCCGGGGAGTTGGACGGCTCACTCGACGTGCTCGTCAACGCCGCCGGTGGCCTGCCCGGTGGCCTGCCCGCCGGAACGTCGCCGCTGGAGGCGCTCGCCCAGGAGTGGCTGTCCAGCGTTTCCGCCAACGTGCTCACCGCAGTCCTCACCACGGCCGCGGTCCGCGACAGGTTCGCCCCGGGAGGCGCGATCGTCAGCATCGGCTCGATCGGCGCCGAACGCCGCGGCGGCTCCTACGGCGCCGCCAAGGCCGCGCTCGCCGCCTGGAACACCTCTCTCGCCGCCGCTCTGGGCCCCCGGGACGTCACCAGCAACGTCATCTCCTCCGGCTACGTCGCCGGCACCAACTTCTTCCGTGACGGAATGACCGAGGAGCGCCACCGGACACTCGTGGAGGAAACGCTGCTCAAGCGGCCGGGCGCACCCGACGACATCGCCCAGACCATCTTCTTCCTCGCGTCTCCCGGCGCCCGGCACATCACCGGCCAGACCATCCACGTGAACGGCGGAGCGTTCACCACCCGCTGATGGCCTGGGGCGGTGGGCTCAGCGGATGCCGTGGCGCGCGGCCAGCCCGTCCAGCAGGCATCGCAGGGCGAACTCGAAGCGCCGCTCGCTCTCGCGTTCCACGTCGATCTCGCCGGTGTCGACTCCGGACCGGCGCCCCAGCCCTCACGAGCACTTCAACCTCGACCTGCTGAGCTGCGGCCTAGCCAACATCACCTACGCGACGTCGGGCCGTGTCATCAGCGGCGACCGCAGATGCAACGCCAGATTGGGGCTGGTCAGGGGCACGGTGCCTGCGTTATGGCGCCGGTCACGGCGACCACGAGATCGTGCGACGGGACGACCCGAAGGCGCCGTCACCGTAGTAACCGTGACGCGACACCCAGAACTGGTAGCCGTACCCGCAAAGCGAGTCGGCGTCCCGCGATCCGTCCTCGATTTGCATGGTCTCGATGTGCCGTCTGGTCGCGAGCTCCACCCATTCGCGCGGGACGAGCCGCCGGTCGCCCCACAGGCCTCCGCGCAGCAGCAGTTCGCATGTCCTCCACCGGGTCCACAGCGTGGGCTCCCACGTGCACGGCCGCGAGGAACGTGACTCACGACCCAATCAGGCATGAATCAACGATACCGCTTTATTGATTCCGTTGATGATATCTGTGTTATCGTCATCGAGCAATCAACGGAAACAGCTGGATGAGAGAAGCGCGACATGACAGAGAGACTGCGCATCGTGGGCCTTGAGGAACACGTGGTTCTGCCCCTCCTGCTCGATGCATGGGCGAAGGCGGGGGTGCCGCAGCTTCCGCACCTCGGCTTCGGTGACGAGCCGTTCGCTCGGCGGCTGCGAGACACCGGCGACCGGCGCCTGGCCGACATGGACGATCAGGGCGTGGACGTCGCGGTGCTGTCCCTGTCCACACCGGGCGTGCAGAACCTCGCGCCGGCGGACGCCGTGAGCGTCGCGCGTGAGGCCAACGACGCGCTCGCCGAGATCGTCGACGCCCACCCGCAGCGGTTCCAGGCGCTTGCGGCCATCCCGACGCCGTCACCCGAAGCGGCTGCGGCGGAGCTGGAGCGCGCGGTCACGCGGCTCGGCTTCCGCGGCGCGATGCTGTACGGGCGCACCGGCGCCAAACTGGCCGACGCGCCGGAGTTCGACGACCTCTACGGCACGGCCGAACGGCTCCGGGTGCCGCTGCACTTCCACCCGCAGACCCCGGTGCAGCCGGTCCTGGAGGCGTATTACTCAGGGCTCCCCAACGGGGTGGGCCCCATGCTCGCGGGCGCCGGGCTGGGCTGGTACTACGACCTCGGCGTGCAATACCTGCGGATGATCTTCTCCGGCGTGTTCGACCGTCATCCCGATCTGCAGGTGATCGCGGGGCACTGGGGTGAGGTCGTTCTGTTCTACCTGGACCACATCGGGATCCTGCGGGACACGGCGAAGCTGGAGCGGCCCCTGGCCGACTACTTCCGCCAGAACTTCTGGGTGGCCGGCAGCGGCACGGTGAGCGAGCGCTACCTGCGGTGGACGGCGGAGGTCGTCGGGACCGACCGCATGTTGTACTCGACCGACTACCCCTACACCTTCGGGACGCGGCCCGGCGGCTTCCCCTTCCTGGACACCAGCGGCGGGGTCGCGCGGTCGTTCCTGGAGCAGGCGCCGTTCACCGAGGAGGAGAAGGCCGCCATCGGGTCCGGCAACTGGGAGCGGCTGACCGGTCACGTCGCAGCCGGCCGCGGATAGCGGCCGCGGTCAAGACGCGATCGACTTCATCAGCGAGCCCCTCGCCAACGGCGGGGGCCCGGGCAGGGGCCGGTCCCTACCCGGGCCGATCTGCTAGAGCTCGCAGTTCACCTCGTTTTCTGCGTCGCACGTGTCGGTGTTGGGACCGCCGTCGGCGACGTCGTTGTTGCCTCCGTCTCCGACGAGTGTGTCGTCGCCGTCGTTGCCGAAGACGGTGTCCCTGGCCGGCCCGCCCTTGAACCTGTCGTCGCCCGCCCCCATGTCCGCCCTCGACCGCAGGGCGGTCTGGTTACGCAGCACGTCGTCCCCGTTGCCCGTGCTCGCACTGATCCCGACGACCCCCGCGCTCGGGCAGTCCACCTGGTTGGCGGTCACCGCCACGCATGGAGCGACCGGCATGACCACGTCGACGGGGTTCGTGACGAGCAGCGAGCCGTCGACGTCGACGGATACGGTGATGTCGTCGTCCAGGTTGCCCGCGTTGATCGCCAGCGCGCCGACGGCGGTCACCCCCACGTTGGTGGCGGCGTGTGCCGGCCCGGCGATGACCAGCAGCGTGCCGGTCAGCGCCGCTCCCGCCGTCAGCGCACGCAGCCCGTGCCTGCGCGCAACGGCTGCCCTCGAGCGTCTGTCGTTGCCCCGTGTACTCATCGATCCCCCTCTGGGTGGATGATCGGCCTCCATGATCGGTGGCCACGATCAGTACAGCGCCGCCACGGTCGCGCGTCAGTGCTGAAGTGCACCCGGGTTCCGCGCCCTTCGGCGTTGTGTTCACAGGGCTGCGCGGTTACATCAGCGTCCACCTCGTTGCGCCCGGCTGTTGACAAACGGATTGGCATGCCCTTGTAATGAGCGGCGTGTCGCGTGACGTCGGCCGGGAGGACGCCGGCGGGTGGGCGGCACCGTATGCAGGGAGATGATCGCCGTGGACTCACACGTCACAGGTCGCGCCTGATCTCATCGCGCCCGCGCGTCATCCTGCCGGTCACGACGGCCTCTTACGCCGTTCTCGCTCTTCCCCAGGGGCCGCAGCCCGGACGTTGACGCGCGCCGATCCCCACTGCCCGTAACCCTGTCACCGCGCACCCGAGCGCGGTTCTTCCGCATGCCCGGCCATGTCCCGGGCAGAAAGGACTTTTCCCTTGTTGAACGTCACCCGCATTCCCGCCTCCCCGGAGGAGCCGGACGCCGTACGCGCACAGATGGGGCAGGTCTTCTCCGACCCGCCCGTCCTCGACGGCGACGCGCTCCTGGACCCGGTTCTGCCGGAGGCCGGCGGCGTCCCCGGAACCTGGGTCGCCGCCGGCGGGGCCCCGGTAGAGGCGGGCGTGACCTTGTATGTCCACGGTGGTGGCTTCTCCTTCAGCAACCCGCCGATGGAGCGGATCATGGCCTACCGCCTGTCCAGGGCGACCGGCCGCCCGGCCTTCGCCGTGGACTACCGGCTCGCGCCCGCGCACCCGTACCCGGCGGCGGTCGAGGACGTGCTGGCCGTCTACCGGAGTCTGCTCGGCCAAGGGGTGCCGGCCGAGCGGATCCTGCTCGTCGGCGAGTCCGCCGGCGGGACCTTGATCCTTTCGGCGCTCCTGATGCTCGCCGAAGCGGGGGACCCCATGCCCGCCGGGGCCGTCCCGGTCTCCCCGGTCACCGATCTGGCTCCCAAGACGGCTGTTGCGGCAGGCGGCGGGCGCGACTCGATCGACCCGTCCATCATGGGGCCGGTCGCCACCCAGTACCTCGCCGGAGCCCGGCCGGACCAGGCGCCCCAGTCGCCGATCTACGGCGACCTCCGCGGGCTGCCCGCCCTTCTGCTCGCGGTCGGCGGGGACGAGGTCCTCCTGGACGACGTGCACCGCTTCGCCGACGCCGCCTGCGCCGCGGGAGCGCCGGTGGATCTCGACGTCTACGAGGGCATGCCGCACGCCTTCCATGCGGCCGTGCTCTTCGCCGAGGACGCGCACCTGCCCACCGCCACCACCTTCCTGAGCCGCCTCACGGACTGGGCCGCGCGACTGCCCATGCCCGCCGACCGCACCTGATCAATGACCGCCCGCCCTCGGATGAGCCGGGTCAGCCGAGGGCGGGCCGGGCGGTCTGGTAGATGGTGGTGAGCCAGATGTTGAGCAGGACCTCCACGACGTCGGATGCCGGCACCGCGGGCTCGTCGCCGGTCAACGTCGAGTAGAACACCGAGTCGTTCATGGCGTTCAGCGCGATGGCGAGGTCGCGGGCTCGCGGTCCTGGCGGTGCGGCGCCGCGGCCCCGCTCGGCCTCGATCGCCTGCGTGGTCCTGGTGATCCAGATCTCCTTCATGCCGGCCCGCCAGCGCCGCACCTCCTCGCTGGTGGGCCCGGCCTCGACGGCGGCGGCCAGGACCGAGCGGTGCGTGCCGAAGGTCGTGTAGGTCGCGACGAGGCACTCGCGCCAGTAGCGCACCGGGTCCTCGCGGAGCCGGTCGAACGTGCCCGCCACGGCCTCGGCGATTTCGTCGGTCACGCGGTCGAGCAGAGTGAGCAGCACCGCGTCCTTGGACCGGAAATAGAAGTAGAAGGTGGGGCGCGAGATTCCCGCGCCGCGTGCGAGGTCGTCGATCGAGATTTCGCTCAGCGCGTGCTCCTGGAGCAGCTTCGCCGCGGTGGTGAGGATGTCCAGCTCACGATCGTCGCCCGTGGGCCGGGAAGCACGGCGGCCACGGCTCGTACGCGGTGTCGCGGCGCTGTCAAGGGTCATGCGGCCCAACCTACCGGGGTATGACCAACAGAATCAACGCCACGTCGACTCAATCGACACAGTGTTGACTTACTCGACACTGTGTCGATACGTTCGGAGTCGTACGCAGGGGCCATGGCGGCTGAGGAACGAAGGGACGGCCATGACGCTCGAACACGTTGACGTCCTGATCGTGGGTGCGGGTTTGTCCGGCATCGGCGCCGCCTGCCATCTGCGCCGGGAATGCGCGGGCAAGTCGTACGCCATCCTCGAAGCCCGTGGAGCGATCGGCGGCACGTGGGACCTGTTCCGCTACCCCGGCGTCCGCTCCGACTCCGACATGTTCACCCTGGGCTACAGGTTCAGCCCCTGGCCGCGGGCGAAGGCGATCGCCGACGGCAGGTCGATCCGCGAGTACGTGCGGCGCACCGCGCGCGAGCACGGCATCGCCGGCGAGATCCGGTTCCACCACCGCGTCACCGGGGCGGAATGGT
The DNA here is from genome assembly GCF_015645445.1 of Nonomuraea cypriaca. GTDB lineage: Bacteria > Actinomycetota > Actinomycetes > Streptosporangiales > Streptosporangiaceae > Nonomuraea > Nonomuraea cypriaca. The sequence goes on from NZ_JADOGI010000027.1 coordinate 35,192, forward strand.
CGACGGCCGACGCACGCTGGACCGTCCGGGCTGAGCGCCTCGACACCGGCGAGACCGTGCTGCTCACCTGCGGCTTCCTCTTCGTCAACACCGGCTACTACCGCTACGACCAGGGCTTCGCGCCCGAGTTCCCCGGCGCCGACCGCTTCACCGGCCCGATCGTGCACCCCCAGCACTGGCCGCGGGATCTCGACTACGCCGGCAAGCGTGTCGTGGTCATCGGCAGCGGCGCCACGGCCGTGACGCTCGTTCCCGCGATGGCGCGGACGGCCGAGCACGTCACGATGGTGCAGCGCTCGCCGAGTTACGTCCTGTCGCTGCCGTCCACCGACCCCGTCGCCGGCGTGCTGCTTCGCGTGCTGCCAAGGAAGGCCGCCTATCCGGTCGTACGGTGGAAGAACGTCCTGATGGGCCTGCTGTTCTACCAGTTGAGCCGGCGACGGCCCCGATGGGTGAAGCGATTCCTGCGCAACGGCGTGCGCGGCGCACTGCCGCCGGACTACGACGTCGACGTCCACTTCAGGCCGCGCTACGACCCCTGGGACCAGCGGCTGTGCATCGTGCCCGACGGTGATCTCTTCCATGCCGTACGCGATGGAAAAGCGTCGATCGTGACCGACGGCATCGACACGTTCACCGAGAACGGGATCCGGCTCGCGTCAGGAAGGGAACTGGCGGCCGACGCCATCGTCACCGCCACCGGCCTGAACGTGATGCCCGTCGGCGGGATGACGCTGAGCGTCGACGGAACGACCGTCGAGATCGGCGAAACCACGGCCTACAAGGGCATGATGCTCTCCGGCGTGCCGAACTTCGCGCTCACCATCGGCTACACGAACGCGTCCTGGACGCTGAAGGCGGATCTCGTTTCCGGATACGTCTGCCGACTGCTCAATCACATGGACAAGAGGGGCTATCGGTTCTGCGCGCCGGCCGGGTCCGTGCCGCCGGCTGGACCGCTCATCGACCTCAAGTCCGGATATGTCATGCGCAGTATCGAGGTGTTGCCCAAGCAGGGGCCGTCGGCACCGTGGCGGCTTCATCAGAACTACCTGCGGGACGTACTGCTGATGCGCCACGGCCCCCTGGAGGACGGCGCCATGCGCTTCTCCCGGTCGGTGCCCGCCGCCTCGAAGGACACCATGAGAGAACAGGAACACAAGAAATGACCTTGCACGTTCCCGCGATGGAGAACGACGGCGACGGTGGCAGCAGGATGAGCACCGTGGTGCTCGAACAACATGAGACGGACCTGGGACCCGGCGTGCCTCCCATGTTGTCCACGACCCCGTCCGAGGTGGTGTCGATACAGTTCATCGACCTTCTCAGCGACATCACGCTCCCCGCGCACCCGGCTCCGGCACGCCAGTTCGTCGTCGTACTCCGCGGAATCGTCGAGGCCGAGGAAACGGCCGGGGAAAAGCGGCGGCTCGGTCCCGGAGGCGTCGCCTTCGCCGGGGACGTCAAAGGGGGCCACATCACCCGCGTCGTCCAGCACCCGGCCCGCCTGATGTTCGTCGTGCTGCCCGACAGCGCGCCCGACCCCGCCTGACGGCGAGGTGCTCCGGCCTCACGCGCTGAGGGCGATCGCGACGCATCCACCGATGAGCCGGCATCACAACCGCGTTGGTCGCGACCTGGTCCCAACCGGCGGCGAGGATGTCGGCCGCGGTCGCCGCCGGCAAAGCGCCGCCGACCACGAACCCGAAGTATCGCGGTCCCGCGCTGGCAACCAGGCCGGGCTCGGCGGCGGCGAGAAGGTCCGCCAGCACCTGCTCCGGTGGTGAGGGGGCGGAAGGCAACGGGCCGGCGAACGCGTCGGCCAGCGCATCCTGGTCGATCGACACTCCCACCAGCCGGTCAGGCAACGACCGCCGGTAACCGGCCGCGTGATCAGCGGCCAACCGGAACAGATGACTAAGCTCCTCCACCGACGCACCTTACCCCGGAGATCCCCCGGAGCCCGTCGGCAGCGGTCCGGCCCTCCCCGCACCCCATGATCTTTCTCCCGCTCGGGCCGCGTGGCGGTGTCGGCCAAGTGCCCACACCTGACGGCCCGGCCGTCGTCCCGGTCGAGACGGTCGTCGAGGTCCGATCCCGGCCCGGCGGCCCAGGCTGCCGCCGAGGCGATCACTCGGCAGGCCGCACTCGTCGACAGTCCTCGGCTGCCGGCCGCCACTCCCGCCGCGGAACTGCCGTTCGGCTATTCGGGAGCGTACTGGCTGGATCTGCGCGGCTACGACCCGGTGGCGACCGCGGCCGGCCGATGCTCATCCTGCAGGGTGGCCGCGACTATCAGGTGACCGTCGCCGACGACCTCGCGGGCCGGCGGACGGGCCTCGCTCACCGGCCGGACGTCACCATTCGCGTCTACGACGCCGACGACCACCTGTTCTTCCCCGGCTCGGGCCCGTCCACGCCCGCGGACTACGAGGCGCCCCAGCACGTCGACGCCGCCGGGGTCGCCGACATCGCCGACTGGCTGGCCCGCCGCCAGAAGCCGATCACCCGGCTCTTCTCCGCCTTCAAGCGCTGACAGTCGCCACCGGCAGGTGTCTCAGTCGCGTGGGGCCAGGCCGTGCTCGTAGGCGTAGATGACGGCACGCACCCGAGTGGGCAGCCCGAGCTTGCGCAGGACGCTGGCGACGTGGGTCTTGACCGTCCCTTCCTCGATGGTCAGAGCTTCCGCTATCTCCGCGTTGCTCAGTCCTCGGGCCAGTTGCCGGAGCACCTCGAGCTCACGAGCGGTGAGCCGCTGTCGCGCATCGGTGGGAGACGCGGGCGACAGCCTCGCGAAGCGGTGGATCAGCCGGGTGGTGACCTTCGGGTCCACCAGCCCGTGTCCGCGGTGCAGCGCCCGCACCGCCTCCAGGAGCAGCTCGGGGTCGCTGTCCTTGAGCAGGAACCCCGAGGCCCCCGACTGGAACGCGCCGAAGAGGTACTCGTCGGTGTCGAACGTCGTCAGCGCGAGCACCCTCGGCGGCGCCTCCACGTCGGCGAGCTGCCGGATCGCGGCGATTCCGTCGACGTAGGGCATGCGCAGGTCCATCACCACCACGTCGGGGCGCCGCCACAGCGCCTGGTGCACGGCCTCGGCTCCATCGGCCGCCTCACCGATCACCTCGACGTCGGGCTCACCGTCCAGCGTCAGGCGCAATGCCTCGCGTACGGCCTGCTGGTCATCGGCGATCAACACGCGAATGGTCACGCCACCCTCTCCTCCCGGGCCGGCCTGGCCCGCATGCCGTGATCCCAGACCGTCCGTCTCGGACTCATCCCTCGCACGTCAGATCTCCGGTCGCGCGTGCCCCACCTCTGGTGATACCGAGCCCTCCGCGATCGGCACGACGGCCTCGACCAGCCAGCCCTGTCGCGGGCCGGGGCCCGCGGTGAGCGTGCCGCCATGCCGGTGCGCACGTTCGCGCATGCCTCTGATGCCCCGTCCCTCCGCCCCGGCGCGGGCGTGGCCGTTGTCGGTGATCGAGATCGCCACCGCGGCCCGGCCGCGTCGTACTCGGACCTCCACCTCGGTGGCTCCCGAGTGGCGGGCGGCGTTGGTGAGCGCCTCCTGCACGATGCGGTAGACCGTACGGCCTACACCGGGCGGCAGTGGGGTGCCGGGGCCCGCGCGGTGGACCGAGATCCGCAGGCGCGGAGTGGAGAGCCGCCTGGCCAGGTGCTGGATGTCTTCCTGGTCCGGTTCCGGGGGTGTCTCGCACAGGGTGTCGAGGAGGGCGCGTACCTCGTTCAGCGCGGAGGACGACAGGTCGGCGATCGTGCCCAGCGCCTTGTCGGCGGCCGGCGTCTGACCGCGCAGGGCCCGGCGGGTAGCCGTGGCCTGCATGCGGATCGCGGTGAGGTGGTGACCGACGCTGTCGTGCACGTCCCGGGCGAGCCCGGCGCGTTCCTCGGCCATCGCGCGTCTGGCCTCGGCGTGGTCGAGCCGCGCCGCCTGCGCGGCCCGCTCGCCGTGCAGCCGCAAGGCAGTACCGATCGCCACTGGGGCGACCCCCAGGACGATCAGGTCGGTGAACGTGGCGATCCCGATCGACTGAGGGAGAAGCATCCCGTAGCAGACCACCCACGTCACGGAGGCGGCCAGGACCAGCCACGGCCGCCGCGATGGATGGATGGCGGCCGCGCAGAACAGGCAGGTCGCGACCAGCCGTCCGGGCCAGCCGGATACGGTCATGCCGATCACGGCCACCCCGGCCGACATGACGGCGGCGCTGAGGGGCAGCCTGCGCCAGAACAGAACCGGCAGGCAGACGGCCAGGCTCAATCCCGCCACGACCGCCAGCCCCGGAGGCGGATACCGCTTCTCCAACAGGGTGACCGCGACCAGGGCCACAGGGACGATGACCACAACCAGGCCGTCTTTCCGCATGTTGCCGGTCAGCGCCCGCCCCCCGGAGCGTGCCCTGTCACGAAGCGCCCGCAGCGTCGCCTCCTGACCTTGCCGATGCCATGATCTGCCCGAAGTCGCCCCCGGCCGAGAGCTGCTCGATCAGTTCCAGCACCGCGTCACGTCCGCCGTTCGCCTGGACCCAGCGGTTCACCTGGCAGGCGGCCTTGGCGTACGTCTGATGGTCGGTGCCGGCCATGCGAAGCCAGTCCTCCAGGGTCACAGGAAGCGCCTCACGCGAGTCGACCAGGCACCGATCCCCCGCCGTCTCGCGTGCGAGATACCGACGGTCATCGGAGACCAGCACGGCCAGCCCTTCGTCGAACCATTGCGGCACCTGCTCCGCGCCACCCGCGAGCCGGGCATGCAGCTCCACATGAGACAGCTCGTGCGAAGCGATCACAGGGTCGGCCCCGTGCGGCGACAGCATCACCGCGCGGTTCAGAACCGCGATCCCCCGCTCCCTGCCGCCGCCGATCCGCCGGTAACAGGTGTCTGTCAGGCACACCAGAACGCTTGGTGAGCTCTTCTGGCCGCCGTAGAAGTCTCGGACGCGCTGATGCGCCTGCTCGACGACTTCGACGACGTGCCGCCGCTGGTCCTCCGACAGGCCTGGTTCGGCGTACACACCGGGCCGGAGCCGCTCCAAGCCGTAACAGCCGGGGCAGGTGGTGGCCGCCACGGAGGGGAAGGCCGTCACGACACCGGCCACCGCCGCGACGACCAGCACGGCGAATCCGGCCAGCAGCAGCACCCATTTCCTGCGGCGTGCCCCGGCCGCGGTCCGCCGCCCGCGTCCCGCCATTCTCCCTCCCATTCTGGTCAGTCCAGACTTGCATATGCGCTTCCACGCGATGTCTACCAGGCGTGCCGGATTCACCGCGAGGAGGCCTCCCCGCAGGTCGCTCCGGCAGGTGGCAGCCGGCCGCTGGTCAGATACCGGTGTACGTGCTCGCGTACGCACGGGTGGCCGGACAGGTAGAGGGCGTGTCCTCCGACGGCCTTCAAGTAGCGGGCGCCGGGAAGCTGGCCTGCCAGCCGGCGGCCGTCGGCCGGCGGGGTGTTGTCGTCGTGTTCGCCGCCTGCGATGAGCACGGGTGGCAGGCCCGGCGCCGCGATGGGGTGGGGCGGGTAGGTCCGGGTCGGCGGGAGGCCCGCGCAGTGGTTGGCCATCGGCCACACCGCGCGCCATCCGATGTGGGGCGTGTCACGGCGCAGGGCGGTCTCCAGTTTCTTGAGCTTGTCGTAGCCGGGGTAGGGCAGGTCCGCGCAGAGGATGACGCGCGACAGGTCGGGATCAGGGGCCCCCTCCACCTTGGCGAAGAACGAGGCGTCACCGGCCTGCGCCCGTGCGAGCCCGTCGGCCAGGCGCTCCCAGGTGGCCTCGAAGGTGAAGCCGGCACGGGAGGCGATCTGGGTGTCGCTGATGCGCACCTGGGGACCGGCCTCGGGGGCGGGAATGGGCTCGCGGCGGGCCTTGGCCATCACCTCGTCCCACACGGCCGCCGGATCCTGGCCGTGCAGTGCGCAGGTCGCGGTGCTCTGGCACCAGGCGGCGAAGCGGTTGAAGTTGCCCTCCAGGGCCCTGGCGCGTGGCTGGAGCCATGTGCGCAGGTCGGGAGTGGTGTGGTCGAAGACGCTGTCGAGATACATGCGGCCGACCTTGCGGGGGAACAGCTCGGCGTAGGCCTGCCCGAGCACGGTGCCGTGCGAGTTGCCCAAGTAGGTGAGCCTGTCCTGGCCGAGGGTCTTTCTGATCGCCTCCATGTCGTGCGCGATCTGCCAGGAGTTGAGGTTTCCCGACAGCGTGCCTGCCTCCCTGGCGCATGCCTTTCCGAACGTGCGATTCTTCGCGGCGTACGCGTCGTAGGCCGACTTATTCGGAAACACCCACTCGGTGGCGAAGGGCGCGGGGATGGGGCAGTTGATCGCGGTGGACCTGCCGAATCCCCGCGGGTCGAAAATCACCACGTCGAACCATTCGGTCAGGTCGGCGAAGGATTGCTTCGCCTGCCGGAGCAGCGTGATCTGCTCGCCCGGCCCACCGGTGTTGACCAGCAACACGCCCTTCTTGCGGGCCTGATCCTGGGCGGGCAGCATGGCGAGCCCGATCGCCGCCTTCGGTCCTGATCCGCGGCTCCAGTCGGCCGGCACCCGGAGTTGCGCGCATCGCAGACCGTCTCCGCAGTCCTGCCACGACAGCGAGGTGGTCGTCGTGACCGGGGCGACGGCGGTGACAGCGCCGATGACGAACGAGGCAACGATGTTCATGCCGGAAGGATCCCGGGGGCCGTACCGGCCGCGCGTCCCTCTTTCTGCATATCTTTCTCACCCGAGGGCGACCATACGTTCCAGAAATCGGCGTAGCGGCCGCCGCGGCGCAGCAGCTCGTCGTGGCTGCCTTCCTCCACGATCCGGCCGCCGTCCAGGAAGACGATGCGATCGGCGCGCCGGACGGTCCGCAGCCGATGCGCCACCATCACCACCGTCCGGCCCGCCATCAGGCGCTCGATGCCGTCGTGGACGGCCGCCTCGTTCACCGGGTCCAGTGCGGAGGTCACCTCGTCCAGCAGCACGATGGGCGCGTTCTTCAGCAGCGCTCGCGCGATCGAGACCCGCTGGCGCTCGCCACCCGACAGCAGCGCGCCGCCCTCGCCGACATTCGCCGCCCATCCGCCGGGCAGTCGCTCGATCACCTCGTCCAACCGCGCCGCGGTCGCCGCCGCCCGCACCTCTGCTTCGCCGGCGTCGGGACGGCCGAGACGCACGTTCTCCTCGATCGTGCCGTCGAAGAGATAGACATCCTGGAAGACGATGGCGATCCGCGCCATCAACACCTCAGTGCTGATCGCGCGTACGTCCACACCTCCCACGCGCACCACACCCGCGTCCACGTCGTAGAACCGCGCGAGCAACTGCAGCAAGGTGCTCTTTCCCGCACCCGACGGCCCGACAACGGCAAGCCGCTGACCCTCCGGCACGGACAACGACACGTCGTCGATCACCGTGCGGTCGCCATACTGGAAGGCTACGGACTCGAACTCCAGGTCATGGCGTTCCGGCCGGATCGGTTCGCGAGGTTCCCGCAGCGGCTCGGTGCGCAACACCGTGTCGAGCCTCGCCAGCTCGGAACGTGCGCCGCGGAGTCCGCCACCGATTTCCGCCAGCGACAGCAGCGGATCCGCGCAGCGGGCGGCCAGCACCAGGATCGTCAGAACCTCCGCCGCACCGATATCCCCGCCGAGCGCGAGATAGGCGCCCAGGACCAGCAGAACGGTGAACATCGCCTGCACCGTGAGCGTCAGGCCCACTACGCCGGGCAGCGCCGACAGCGTGGAACGGCGGGACGCGTGCTGGACCTCCCGCAAGGAGTCGTCGAGCAACCGGAAGCGTTCGGCGGTCCGGCCGCCGGCGCGCAGCACCGGCTGGGCCTGGAGATACTCGACGACCCGCCCGGTGGCCTCATGGCCGCGTTCGGCGCTCTCCGCGTCGCCGGCGGCCGTCGAACGTCCCGTCCAGATCTGGATGGCGGCGACGATCGGGACGGCGGCCAACGCGGCCAACCCCATGCGCCCATTGAAGGCGAGCATCACGGCAATGATCGTCAGGGGAGTCACACAGGCGGAGATGAACGGTGCCAGCAGATGCGCCACCACGCCCATCGCCTGCAGGAGGCCGCGGCTGGCCATGACGGACACCTCCCCGACCCGGCCTGAGCTGTACCAGCCGATGGGCAGCCGGGCCAGATGATCGCCGAGCCGGTGATACATGCCACGCAACATCGTCGTGCCCACGCGCATACCGGACAGGTCGCTGGTGTAGCGCAGCACCGCGTAGACCGCGACCGCGGCCCCGAACGCGATCAGCCAGGGCACGGCATCTCCGGGCGCGCTCCCGAACAGTGCCCGCAGCACCGGAACCAGCAGCGCGTAGGACGAACCCTCGGCTATCGCCGTTATCGTCATCAGGACCATGGTGCGACGCATCGGCACGGCGTACTCGTGTCCGAGCACGCGCAGCAGCATTCGAATCATCGGAGCTCCTCTCCTTGCGGTACGCCATCGATCGCCGATCGGTGGGACTGCCAGAACTCGGCGAACTTTCCGTTCTGTTCCAGCAGCTCGGCGGGCCTGCCACGTTCGACGATCGACCCGTTCTCCAGCACCGCGACGGTGTCGGCGTCGGCGACCGTCTCCAGGCGATGGGCGATGACCAGGATCGTCCGATCGCCCTCCAGCGTCGCCAGGGCCCGCCGGACCGCCTGTTCGGTCTGCGGGTCGGCGAAGGAGGTCGCCTCGTCGAGCACCAGGATGGGTGTGTTGGCGAGCAGTGCGCGGGCGAGCGAGATCCGCTGTGCCTCGCCACCCGACAGTCCGGCGTCTTCACCGATCACCGTTTCGTATCCGCGCGGCAGCTCCAGGATTCGATCGTGAACATTCGCCAGCCGGGCGGCGCGAACCACGTCATCGGGATCGGCGTGCGGTACCGCCAGCGCGATGTTGTCCGCGACCGACGCGCGCAGCAGGCGAACGTCCTGGAAGACGAAGGAGACCATCCGGTAGAGCTCCCGGCTGTCGATCTCGCGCAGATCGACACCGCCCAGGACGACCGAACCGTGGGTCGGGTCGAAGAACCGCGGCAACAGCTGAACCAGCGTGGACTTGCCGCTGCCCGACGGCCCGACGATCGCGGTGATCGTCCCCGGCTCGAGCACCAGGTCGATCCCGCGCAGCACTTCGTGATCGGCTTCGTAACCGAATCGGACGTCACGCAGCTCCACCCGATGACCCTGCGGTGTGACCGGGTGCGCGGGCTCCGGTAGCGACCGCACCCCGAGCACGTCCCTGATCCGTCCGACCGCGCGACCGGCGGCCTGGATATCGTCGAAGCCGTGGCCGAGGGCCGCCACCGGTGCGGTCAGGCCCAGGCCGAGCAGCAGGAAGGGCAGCAGGCCGGCCGGCGCCATGCCACCGGTCGTGATCAGAGCCGCACCGCCGATCAGCACGACCAGCAGCACGAACGGCGGCGACAGCGCCAGCTGCATCCCGGCGGCGATCGGGGACATGCCACGTACCCACCGGGAGAAGATGCCGACGAAATCGTCCGCGGCCGTGCGGAACCTGCGGTGGGCGCGCTCGGACCCGCCGAACGCCTTGACCACCGAGATGCCCTGGACGAACTCGACGACGGAACTCGCGATCCGTCCCATGGCCGCATCGAACTCCTCCTGCTCGAGCAGCCGGGTCGGGGCCATCATCAGGGGGACCAGCGCCACTGCCAGCACCACCGGGATCAGCGTGATCAGCGTGAGCCGCCAGTCGATGGTGAACAGGTAGACCAGCGACACCAGCGGCACCACGAATGCGGAGACGAGCTCGCCGGGGGTGTGGGCGATGAACGGGTGGACGGCGCTCACGTCCTCCCCCACCACCTTCGCCAGCTCGCCGGTCCGGCGCCGGGAGAACCAGCCAATCGGTACGCGCCCCAGCCGTGCGGCCAGTTGCCGGCGGAACGACAGTTGCACCTGACCGTCGAGAATGTGCCCGAGTCCGGACGACGCGGCCGTGAACAGCAGTCGTACGAACAAGCCGGCCGCACCCGCGATCACCACGAACCAGACATGACCCTGATCAATGGGGCCGGGCGACAACAGAACGCGGCCCAGTTCGACGACCGCCAGCAGCGGCGCCAGACCCGCGACGGCGCCGATCAGCTGCAGGATGACAACGGCGGCGAAACTCCATCCGTGCGGGCGCAGCAGCTCTGCCATGCTCTGTCCCGCCGCGGGATCGGCATCCGGTGGTGGGGTGGACTGCTCCCCCGCCTGCGCGAGGTCGGTCGTCGTCATCGCTCTCCCGTCTTCGTCGATCTCGTCGTGGGCAGGCACAGGGCCTAGGCTTCTGTTCGCTTCTCCAGCCGGCTGCCACGCGGCAGGGTGACGGCCATGATGTTGCTGGGGATGTCCAGCTCGATGCGGTGCCATCGCCCGCGCGGGACGATGGCGGCGGTTCCGGCGATCAGCCTGATCTCTTCCTCCTGTTGTCCCGGCCGCTCCGGACGGAGGTAGAGGCGTATCTTCCCGATGAGGCAGGACACGATCTCCTCTGCCTCGGGGTGGACTTCCCAGTGGTCGGCGTGGACGTCGGCGCCGGTCTTCGCATGGAAGGCCGTCAGCTGCCAGCCGTCCTGGTCGGAGTCCATCGGTCTCTTCCCTGCGTGGATCTCGCCGCCTTGGTGGAGGTGGAGAAAGGACGCGAAGAGATCGATCGGGGTAGCGGTCATGCCGGCACGACCTTCCTGTGGTGATCTTTCAACTGGTGGTGGATTGCCGGTCATGGCGCTGCTCAGCCCGTGATGGCGGGCTGGCCCGGCGCAGGACGGTGAGGGCGATGAGGACGGAGCCGGCGACCACGCCGAGGGCGAGCGGCAGGAACATGATCCCGGTCAGGGCCGGCCCGATCCCGAGCACCTGTTGCAGGTAGAGGGACACGAAGTAGAAGGCCGTGGCGATGGCTGCCCCGACCAGGAGGGTGTAGGCGTTCGCGCCGGCGACCGAACGGTTGGCGAACAGGCCGAGCCGGATCAGCGGTTCGCGGGCGGTGGTCCGCTCGACGTGGATGAACGCGGTCAGCAGCACGGCGGCGACCGCCAGGGTCGTCACGGTGATCGGCGAGGTCCACGCATACTGGTCGGTGCGGACGATGCCGAACACCAGCAGCGTCATGCCCGCCGTGGCCAGGACGGCGCCGAGGACGTCCGGGCGGCCACCGCGAACCGGGGGCGGGCCGGCGGCAATCCGCCAGGTCAGGGCCAGCGCGCAGGCGGCCATCGGCACGTTCACGAACATCACCCAGCGCCAGCTCGCGTACTCGGTGAGCAGGCCGCCGATCAGGACACCGAGGGCGCCCCCGGCGGCGTTCATCGCGCTCCATACTCCGAGGCCCGGACGCGGGCCCTGCCCGTGGGGAACGTCACGGCCAGCAGCGCCAGCGCGGCCGCCCCGATGCCCTGTGCGGCACGGGCGGCTACCAGATGGCCGGGTTCCTGGGCGAAGCCGCCGAGGAGTGAGGCGAGGCCGAACAGGCCGAGCCCGAGCAGCAGGACCCGCTTGCGACCGTACCGGTCGGCGGCCTTGCCACCCAGCAGGAGCAGCCCGCCGAAGGTGAGGGCGTAGGCGTGGATCACCCAGGTCAGGCCCACCGCGCTGAAGCCGAGGCCGGCAGCGATCTGCGGGAGTCCGACGTTCACGACCGACAGGTCAAGCGACACCATGAACTGCACGACGGCCACCGCGGCGAGAGTGACCATCTCCGGGCTCACGTTGCGGAACCCGCCCTTGACTCGGATCGTGTGCATGCCCGACATCGTGGTATCCGGGCCGGTCAGCGGTCATCAGGCCCAGGGAGACTCCTGCGCCTGGCACCTGGGAAGTACGATCGGTCCTCCTACATCGCGGGGAGTAGTGATTTCTTACGACCTGCTGTGAAGACCCCCGGCGACCAACCGCGAGCGTGGGGTCACCGCGCCGGCGACCCCGCTTCCTGAGCCATCCGACCTCTGCTCATTCCTGGTGCGGTAGGCGCAGTCCTGCGATGAGGAGTTCGACGAGCCGGCGTGCGTCGTAGTGGGGATTGTTCTCCGCGCCTATGCAGAGGTTCCCGACGCCGTGCATGAGCTCGAGCGCCTCCACGTCGGAGCGGATCTCGCCGGAACGGGCTGCGGCGTCGAGCAACTGTGCGCACACGGGCACGAGCCGGTCGAGGAAGTAGGCGTGCAGCGCGTCGAAGCCGGCGTCGTCGGACTGCAGCGCGGCGGCGAGACCGTGCTTGGTGACCAGGAAGTCGACGAAGAGGTTGATCCATCGCCTTAGTGCGGCGTGGGGAGTCTCGCTGGTCGCCAGCAGGGCCGGACCCGCCTCGGCGCAGGCCTCGACCTGGTGCCGGTAGACGGCGATGATGAGATCCGCTCGCGTCGGGAAGTGGCGGTAGATCGTGGCCGTCCCGACGCCGGCCTTGGCCGCGATGTCGCGTATCGGCGCTTCCACGCCTGACGTGACGAAGATCGCGGCGGCCGCGTCGAGCAGGGTCTTCTCGTTGCGCCGGGCGTCGGCCCTCTTGGGCCGGGCTGCCTGCCCTGCGCCCCGGTCGCTGTCGTTCATCACGCCGTTCCCTCCGGTACCGGGCTTGCTAAACGGGACAAGGTTCCGTATCGTCAAACGGGACGGTGTCCCGTTTCCTCATGATGCCAGAGCAGGGGTCCGCCAACCAAGCCACGGCCCGGCTGACCCGCCGGGCCACCACACGATGAACTGAACGAAGGCACTTCTATGCCCAACTCGAACGTCGCGAACACGCAGAGGTTCGTGACTGCGCCCACCACGGTCGTGTCCGCGAAGCCGGTCGTCCTGTCCGCCCCGGATCGCGGCGAGGACCTCCAAGTCCGCGTGTCCGCGCCCGCCACCGGCGGCGACCTGCCCATCATCGTCTTCTCGCACGGCTTCGGCTGGTCGATGAACGGCTACGCCCCGCTGGCGGACTTCTGGGCCGCCCACGGCTTCGTCGTCCTGCAGCCCACCCACCTCGACTCGAGGACACTCGGCCTCCCCGCCGACGACCCCCGTACACCGCGGATCTGGCGCTTCCGCGTCGAGGACCTCAAGCGCGTCCTCGACGAGCTCGACGTCCTGGAAGCTTCCGTGCCTGGACTCAGGGGACGCCTCGACCGCGGCCGCGTCGCTGTGGCCGGCCACTCCTGGGGAGCCCAGACGGCGAGCACGCTGCTGGGCGCGCGAGTCCTCGACTCCGGCGGCGTTCCCGGGGAGGACATGTCCGACCCCCGTGTCAAGGCGGGTGTGCTGCTCGCCCTGCCCGGCCGGGGCGACGACCTGACACCACTCGCGGCCGAGAGCCTGCCCTTCATGAACCCGTCCTTCGACGACATGGCCACGCCGGCTCTCATCGTCGCCGGGGACCATGACCGGTCCGCGCTGTCCACTCGGGGGCCGGACTGGTTCACCGACCCCTACTTCCTCAGTCCGGGGAGCAAGAGCCTGCTCACGCTGTTCGGGGCAGAGCACGCGCTGGGCGGCGTCCCCGGATACGAGGTCGCGGAAACGACGGACGAGAGCCCCGAACGCGTCGCTCTGGTCCAGCAGCTGACCTGGGCCTACCTGCGCAGCGCCCTCTACCCCGAGGACACCAGCTGGCGGGCGGCGCGCTCCGCACTGGAGGAAGACCCCCAGCCGCTGGGGAAGCTGCAGAGCAAGTAGGCCAGTCCCGCCGCAGACACCGGTTCCCGCAGCGCAGGGCGCGGGCGGGGCCGGTGCGCGACACAGACAAGCGGCCCCCCGGGATGCCTCCGGACGCGGGCCGAGCACGCATGGCTGTTCGATCACCTCATGCCGATCGGCGGCGATCCGGGCGGACCCGCGTACGAAGGGTGGACGCTGCTCTCCGCCCTCGCCGCCCAGACCCGGCGACTGCGGCTCGGCGTGCTGGTGAGCAGTAACCGGTTCCGACCGCCCGCGATGCTGGCCAAGATCGCCACGACCGTCGACATCGTCTCCGGCGGACGGCTCGAGTTCGGCATCGGCGTCGGCTCACGCCCCAGCCATCCCCTGGCCGGCTTCCGGCACATCGTCTTCGGACTGCCGGCGCCCTGCCCCGCCAACGTCGCACGGTGGGTCACCGACGAGCTCATCACCAAAGATCGCTAGCCGGGCGGGGCAGAGGGGGGTCAGTCGGAGGGGACGATCGCCGCCGAGGCGTGCAGGTAGCGCAGGAGGTCGTCGACGAGGCAGTCAGCGTCGGCGTTTCCCTTGCCGCCGATCGCGAGGTGCCCGGTCACCGTCAGGTTGATGGCGCCGTGGATCACGGCCTGCAGCAGCGACGTCATCCGTTCGGTGTCGCCCCGCGGGAGCTCCCCGGCCCGCTGCGCGGCCCCGACGATGGCCAGCAGCGTGCTCCGGCTGGACTCCGCGGCGGCGACCAGGTCCTCGAAGGGGACGGACCAGACGCCGAAGACCAACTGGAAGCGGGCCGGATAGGCCAGCGCCCAGGCGACGTACGCCAGCAGGGCCGCGCGGAGCACCTCCTGATCGGGCAGGTCGCCTTTCCGCAGGGCGGCCACCGCATCGCTCAGCTTCGTCAGCTCCTCCGCGGCGACGCCGGCGAGCAGGGCCTCCTTGTTGGCGAAGTGCTTGTACGGGGCGTTGTGGGATACGCCGGCGCGGTGGCTGACCTCTCGCAGAGTGACGGACTCCGGCCCACCCGCGTCGAGGAGGTCGGCCGCCGCGGCAATGAGCAGTTCGCGTGTATGCGGAGGCACGTTCCGACTATACCGCGCGGAACGGCGGAGGTTGACATTGTCCACCTCCGGCGCTTAGGTTGACGCCGTCAACCTTAGCTGGCCCTGGGGCCGGAGCGACGTTGTCCGTCGAGCCGTTGATCAGAACCGCCTCGGATCCGCTTCGTTCACATGTGACTACTCGGGAGGCATCGCCATGTTCTCGTGGTTGGGGCATTTCGCCTATGCGCGCAGGCGCGCATTGTTGATCGCGGCCGCCCTGTTCGTGGTGCTCGCCGGCGTCTGGGGCAGCGGGGTCTTCGGTGCCTTGGACACCGGTGGGTTAGAGCCTCCCCATGCGGAATCGAAGCGGGCCAACGAACTCCTGGAGGGCCACTTCGGGCACCGGCCGGCGCAGGCGGACGCGGTGGCGATCTACAGTGACCCCACCGGCAGGCTGTCGGTGGACGACCCGGCCTTCAAGGAGGCGGTGGCGGCGGCGCTCAGCAGCCTGCCGGAGTCCGAGGTCGTCTCCTGGACCAGCTACTGGAGCCCGGGGCTCACCGAGGAACAGCGCTCAGGGTACGTCTCGAAGGACGGCCATGCGACCTTGGCGACGATCATCCTGGGCGGCGCGGACACCCAAGAGCGCCTCGAGTCGTACGGCGAGATCGAGCAGCAGGTACGCGCTGAGGGCCTGGAGACCCACATCGCCGGCGGCTCCACCAGTGTGTTCCACCTCCAGCGGCTCGCCACCGAGAACCTGGCCACCGCCAACATGATCTCGCTGCCGATCCTGCTGATCCTGCTGCTGTTCATCTTCCGGGGCGTGGCGGCCGCCGCCATCCCCCTCGCCCTGGGGATCGTGGCCATCCTCGGCTCGCTGGTGGTGCTGCGCGGCCTGACATACGTCACGGACATCTCGATCTTCGCCATGGAGATCGCCACGCTGCTCGGTCTGGGCCTCGCCATCGACTACGGGCTCTTCATGGTCAGCCGGTTCCGCGAGGAACTCGCGCGCAGAGACGGCGACGTGAGGCAGTCGCTGGTGGCGACGATGAACACGGCCGGGCACACGGTCGCCTTCTTTGGGCTGACCGTCGTCATCGGACTCTGCGGGCTGATGTTCTTCCCGCAGCCGATCTCCCATTCGTTCGGCTTCGGCGGCATCGCGGTCGTCCTCTTCGACCTCCTCGCCGCGCTCGTCGTGCTGCCCGCCGTACTGGCGGCGCTCGGCCCCCGGATCAACGCGCTGCGCCTCCCCTGGCCACGCCGCCGGCCCGGCCCGGGAGAACCAGGCGTGGAAGTGGCTGGCCACGTCCGTCACCCGCCGGCCGCTGCCATGGCTGGCCAGTGGCCTGCTGGCGCTGCTGGTCGCCGCCGCCCCGCTGCTCTCGCTGGAGCAGGGCCTCACCAACCACCGGTACCTGCCGGCCGACAACGAGGGCCAGGTGGTCCCCAGGATGATGGCGGAGGACTTCCCACAGGACGGCCCGGGCCGCACGCGGATGGACATCGCCATCGCCGGCCCCGTGGAGCGGGCCGCCCTCGACGACTACCTGCGGTCCATCGAAGGCATCCAAGGCGCGGGGACGGCCGACATCCATCTCGCCGACGCCGAGCTGACCTGGGCGACCGTCGCCTTCCATGGCGAGGTCGACGACGCGGAGAACCTGAAACTGGTCCGGGACATCAGGGCACTCGAACCCCCGGCCGGTGCCACCGAGGTCCTCGTCGGCGGTCCCGGCACACCGGCGGTCAGCCTCGACAACAGCGACGCGACGATGGGGGCGTTGCCGTGGGCGCTGACCTTCATCGGCCTGTCGACCCTGGTCCTGCTCTTCCTCGCGTTCCGGTCCGTGCTCGTACCGATCAAGGCCGTCGCCGTCGCCTTCCTCTCCCTGGCGGCCTCCTGCGGCATCATCGTCTGGGGATTCCAGGAGGGCGGCCTGGCCGGCCTGATGGACTTCTATGTGGTGGGCACCACCGACGTATGGGCCCTGGGGCTCATCATCACGATCGCCTTCGGCCTGGTGACCGACTACGAGATGTTCCTGGTGAGTCGCGTCAACGAGGAGTACATGGCCGCCGGCGACAACCGGCGCGCGATCATCGTGGGCATGCGCAGCACCGGTTCCCTCATCACCCGGGCCGGGCTGCTGATGGTCATCGTCCTGGCCACGATGGGCTTCACCGCGACCTCGCTGTTCCTGATAACCATCGGGGTCGGGCTCACGCTCTCCGTGGTGATCGACGCCACCCTGGTCCGCTCGATCGTCGTGCCCGCCACGATGCAACTGCTCGGCCGCGCGAACTGGTGGCCCTCCCGGCCACGCTCGTCGAGCGGACAGCCGGACCTCCCCGACGCGTCACGGACCGCCCCGCGGACCGACGCCACCAGCGCACAGACCCGCCACGGCTGACTCCGTCCGCCGTGCTGGGCCTCGGCCGCGGCTTCGAAGGACCCCAGGCGGCGGTAGTCGTCAGCAAGGTTGAGGCGCAGGGACGGGTAGAAGCAGGCCCAGGAGCTTCCGACGGGCGGAAGTGACGTCACCGGCTCGGCCTTCGGTGACGGCTTGGCCGATGGCTTCCATGGTCGGGTCCGGGCTGGCGGGAGTGGCGGTCATGGGAGTCGGGGGTCAGAGAGATTTGGAACGGAATCCGGCGTTAACGGGGTTCCCGCTGGTCAGCGAGCCGAGCCTTTCCCCGCCTCCGAACGTGGCCCGCGCCGGATTCCGTTCGGTTTCACAGTGCGACCTTGATCTACCTACTGTCACGATAGGTAGCTCTTGGTAACGGTTGTATTGCTCTGATAACGCTGTGTCTGATGGGTCATACGTTGCGTGCATGCCCGTCGACTTCCTGAGCGACTCAGAAGCGGCGAAGTACGGCCGTTACGACGGTCCGCCCACCCGGGCCGAGATGGAGAAGATCTTCTTTCTCGACATCGCGGCCGGCACATCCGTTGCGGCTTCGCCCTTCAGCTCGTGACCGTTCGCTACCTGGGGTGCTTCCTGGCCGACCCGCCCGCTTCTCCTGATGACATCAGTGCACTCCGGTTTCGTGACCGGCTTTCGCACCGCTCGGCCTGGTCGGCAGGCTCAGGGAGGACGTCTTCAAGATTTTCTGTGGCGGTGTCGAGTGGCGTCGAGCCCGTTCGTAGCCAGGGTGAGAGGCCGGCGACGCGCCGGTCGCCCTACCGAAGGATCAGGTTGTGACCACTGCGAACACGAGGCCCGGGGCCGGGCGGCGGGAATGGGTGGGGCTGGCTGTGCTCGGCTTGCCCACGTTTCTCGTCTCGATGGATTTCTCCGTGCTGTACCTGGGCGTTCCGCATCTGAGCGCCGATCTCGCGCCGAGCGGCATCCAGCAGCTGTGGATCGTGGACATCTACGGCTTGCTGATCGCGGGCTTTCTGGTGACCATGGGCACCATCGGTGACCGGATCGGCCGGAAGAATCTCTTGCTCATCGGCGGCGCCGTGTTCGGCATCGCCTCGGTGGCCGCGGCGTTTTCCACCAGCCCGCAGATGCTCATCGCCAGCCGTGCACTGCTCGGTGTGGCGGGTGCGGCGGTGATGCCGTCGGTGCTGGCCCTGGTCACCGGTATGTTCACCGACCAGAAGCAGCGCAGCCGCGCCCTGGCCATCTATCTGACCTGTTTCATGGGCGGGGCGACGCTCGGCCCGCTCGTCGGTGGGGTGCTGCTGGAGTATTTCTGGTGGGGTTCGGTGTTCCTGGTGGCCGTGCCGGGGATCGTGCTGTTGCTGGTGTTTGGCCCCTTTCTGCTCCCTGACCAGCGTGCACCGCGGGCCGGCAGGCTCGACCCGGTCAGCGTCGTGCTGTCCCTCGCGGCGATCTTGCCGTTCGTCTACGGGCTCAAGGAGCTGGTTCGCAACGGCTGGGAGTGGCTACCCGCCGTGGCGCTGGTCTCCGGTATCGCGGTAGGGGTGGTGTTCGTCCACCGGCAGCGGCACCTGGAGCACCCGCTGCTCGACCTGCGGATGGTCGCCAACCGCACGTTCCGCTCCGCGCTGACCCTGATGTTCGTGACCGCCGTGGTAGGCACCGGCACCCTCCTGCTCGTCACGCTGTACCTGCAGAACGTCACCGGCCTCACCCCGCTGGCGGCCGGCCTGCTCTTGACGGTCCCCAACGTGCTGATGATCATCGGCAATCTGAGCACCCCACCGCTGGCCAACCGCATCCGTCCGGCGTACCTGATCGCGGGCGGACTGCTGGTCGCGGGTGCCGGCTACTTGATCTTCACGCTGGCCGGCTCGACGTCCGGCCCTATGGTGATCTTCATCGCGATGTGTGTCGTCATGCTCGGCACCGCGCCGTTGGCCGCGCTGTGCAACCACCTCGCCATGGGGGAGGTGTCGCCGGACAAGGCCGGCTCCGGGGCGTCGATCGTCCAGACGACCGCCGAATTCGGGCTCGGGCTCGGCATCGCCACGCTCGCCACACTCGGCACTGCGGTGTACCGGAGCAACGTGGAGGGCGCGCTCGGCGCGATACCACCCGACGCGGCGGACGCCGCCCGGGAAAGTATCGACCGCGCGGTCGCCGCGGCCGGTCAGCTGCCCGCCGCGCAGAGCGGCGACCTGCTGGCCGCGGCCCGCGACGCGTTCACCTCCGGCATGCACGTGGTGGGCATCGTCAGCGCCATCCTCTACGCCGGCCTGGCCGTACTCGCCATCCGGGCGTTCAGGCCCGTGCACAACTCGCGCGGCAGCAATGACGACACCACGAACAAGGACCAAGAGACCGACCCGGTACCCGACGCCGCATGGGCCACCGAGGCATAAACCGGCACACACGACAGAGCCCGCGCCGTGGGGCAACGTACGCCTCCGGAGCGATCTCGGTCATACCGCCGGTCAGCCATCCGGCACCTTCGACCAGCCGGAGCTCTCCAGATCGCGGATGTGCGCACCCAGGTCGCGCTCTCGCTGCTCACCGACTTCGAGAACTACAGCGTCTTCACGTCGGCGGCCCAGCAGGAGAACGCGCTCGCCACCCTGCTGGATCAGGTGATCGCCTGGGGCGAGGCGTTGCGGCCACTGCGTCACCAGCACGCGTTACGGCGGTGATGGGCCCGGTTCGCAGATGCTGCCGGATCGCTCGTGACGAGTTGGCCTTACTCGCCTCGGACGTTGCCGGGGCGAGTACGTCTTCAAGATTTTTCTGCGGTGATGTCGAGTGGCGTCGAGCCCGTTCGTAGCCAGGGTGAGAGGCCGGCAACGGGCCGGTCGTCCCTCACGGGAGGGCCACAATGTCCGCCACATTGCTGATCACCGGCGGGTCGGCCGCCGCGGCCGTCGCCGCGGCGGGTGAGTTCGCCGGGATCAGCCTCGTTGCCAACGGTGCGCCGATCCCGGTTTCCGAGTTCGTCATGCTGACCCTGATCTTCTCCGTGGCGGGCCTGGTGCCGGCCACAGGTTTGGCTCGCTGGGCTCGCCGGCCGCGCACGGCGTTCGTTCGCGCCACGCTTGCGCTCACCGCGTTATCCCTGGTACCGGATGTGCTCATCGGCGCGTCGGTGGCCACGAAGGTGCTGCTGATGATGACGCACGTGGTCGCCTCCGCAATCGTCATCCCGTCCATCGCCCGCCGCCTGTCCGCCTGATCCCTTAGCAAGGAGTTCGCCCGTGAAGAAGTACCTACTGGCCGTCCAGTTCGACGAGAGCGCGCCGTGGCCGTCCGAGGAGGACCTGCGGGAGCAGCGGGCCAGGACGGAGCAGGTGACCGCCGACATGCGGTCCGCCGGTTGCTGGGTGTTCGTCGGCGGCCTGCTGGGCTCGCACGCCACCACGGTCGTCCGCCCCGGCAACGGCATGACCACGATGACCGACGGCCCGTACCCCGAGACCAAGGAACAGCTCGGCGGGTTCTGGGTGATCCAGTGCGACGACCTGGACCAGGCGCTGTCCTGGGGCGAGAGGTGCGCGCTGGCCTGCGGGTTCCCGATCGAGGTGCGCCCGTTCGAAGACGCGCAGTGGAAGTGAGCATCGGTGGATCTGGACGGCATCTACCGGGCCGAGTACGGCCGGTGGGTGGCCACGCTGACGCGCCTGCTCGGTGACATCGGCCTGGCCGAGGAGTTCGTGCAGGACGCGTTCGCGGTGGCCGTGCAGAAATGGGACGAGGAGCCGCCGCCCAATCCCGGCGCGTGGATCGTGACCACCGCCCGCAACCGGGCGATCGACCGCCTGCGCCGGGAATCCACCCGCGAGGCCCGCCACGCCCAGGCGCTGCTGCTGCACCAAGTCGACGAACCACAGGAGGTGGGACCGGTGCGTGACGACCAGCTCCGCATGATCTTCACCTGCTGCCACCCGGCGCTGTCGCCGCTGTCGCAGCCCGCGGTGACTCTGCGGCTGCTCGGCGGGCTGGAGGTGGCCGAGATCGCCCGGGCCTACCTGGTGCCCGAGACGACCGTCTTCCAGCGGATCGTCCGCGCGAAGAAGAAGATCCGCGACGCCGGCATCCCCTACCGGGTGCCGGGCGCCGCCGAATTGCCCGACCGGCTGACATGCGTACTGACCGTGCTGTATCTGGTCTTCAACGAGGGCTACACCGCCACGACGGGCCAGCTGATGCGCACCGACCTGTGCCTGGAAGCCGTCCGGCTGGCCAGGACGCTGGCCGAGCTGATGCCCGATGAGCCAGAGGTGATCGGGCTGCTGGCGCTGCTCCTGCTCACCGAAGCCCGCCGGCCCGCGCGGGTGGGACCCGCGGGCGAGCTGGTGGTGCTCGCCGAGCAAGACCGCTCGCTGTGGAACCGCGAGCTGATCGCCGAAGGACACGAGCTAGTACGCCGCTGCCTGCGCCGTAACCAGCCGGGCCCGTACCAGCTGCAGGCCGCGATCAACGCCGTGCACACCGACGGGCCGGCCACCGACTGGGCGCAGGTGCTGGCGCTGTACGACCAGTTGCTGCACCAGTCCCCGACCCCGATCGTGGCACTCAACCGCGGTCGCCGTCGCCGAGGTACACGGACCGGCCCAGGCGCTGGCCACCATCGAAGAACTGGACCTGCCGGGCTACCACCTGCTGCCCGCCACCCGCGCCGACCTGCTGGTCCGCCTGGGCCGTACCGCCGAAGCCGTCGCCGCCTACGACGAGGCCATCACCCTGGCCACCAACGACACCGAACGAACCTTCCTGCAGACGCGACGAGCCCGACAAGGAGTATGAGATGACAACGAACGTGCACACCATGGAGCGGGAGAGCGTGAGCGCCACCCTGACTTTCGCCGTGCCCGCCGCGAGGGTGTTCGCGGTGCTGGCGGACCCGACCAGCCATGCGGCGATCGACGGCACCGGCTGGGTGCAGGAAGCCGTCAACCAGGCGCCTTTGACCGGGGCAGGGCAGATCTTCCGGATGGACATGCACCACGCCGACCATCCGGACGGTGACTACCGGGTGGTCAACAAGGTCGAGGTGTTCCGGGCGCCGCACGCCATCGGCTGGCTGACCGGGGTGGAGAAGGACGACGGCCAGCTGGAGCTCGGCGGCTGGCTCTGGCGCTACGACCTCGCACCGCTCAGCCCGTCCGAGACCGAGGTCACGCTCACCTACGACTGGTCGGCGGTGCCGCAGTTCAGACGGGAGTACATCCAGCTCCCGCCCTTCGGCCCCGACCACCTCATCAACTCGCTGCACCACCTGGCCGAACTCATCTCCAGCAGGTGATGTCGCCGACCACGACGACCACTCGTTCGGCCGGCCCCGTCGCCCGCGTCGCTCCGCACGTCGAGTTCCAAGACAACCAGTCAGGGCGACACGTCGGTCCCAGTCTGTTTCTTCACACCTGATCAACCTTACTCAAGGAGAACACCATGACCGCCACCTACACCTTCGATGTCTTCACCACCCTCGACGGCTTCGGCTCCTATAACAGCAGCGGCGATTGGGGCGGCTACTGGGGCAAGCAAGGCCCCGAATTCCTCGACCGCCGCCTCGCCCTGTACGACCAGGAGCAGCGGATGGTCCTCGGGGCCAACACCTATCGGGCGCACGTGCAGTTGCTGGCCTCGAGCACCGAGGAGTCCGGGGTGGGCGACCCCTGGGCCACCCGGATGATGAGCATGCCGACATCGGTGGTGTCGACCACACTGCAAGATCCCCTCGACTGGCCGGACGCGACCGTCGTGAGCGGCGACCCCGTCGACATCGTCGCCCGGCTCAAGAAGGAGTCCCAGGTGCCGTTGCGCTCGCACGGCAGCCTGTCGCTGAACCGCACGCTGATGGCCGCCGGCCTGGTCGACCGCGTCCAGGTGACCATCTTCCCCGTGATCACCGGTCAGACCGGAACAGACCCGATCTTCCAGGGCGGCGCCGACTTCGACCTCGAGCTGATCGAGAGCCGGACACTCGACGGCCACACCCAAGAGCTCATCTACCGGCCCACCCTGCACATCTGAGCCCGTCCATGCACCCCCACCCTCGTCGAGCTTGCGCGGGCTGCAGCCCGGGCCGCGGAGATCCTGGCGCTGAACGTCGAGGACCTCGACCTGGAGCACCGGCGCGCCCCCGTCCGCTCCAAGGGCGGTGCCATCGAGTGGGTGTACTGGGACAGCGGCACCGCCCACCTGCTGCCCCGGCTACTCCGCCTTCCCGACGGCACCTCACACACGCATGGTCCGCTGTTCCTGTCCGAGCGGCGTCCCGTCCCCGCTCGCCGCCCGACGGCCGCCGACATCTGCCCGCACACCGGCCGCGCCCGCCTCGGCTACGACCGTGCCCGCGTCCTGCTCGACCAATACGCCGGGCTCGACCTGCACCAGCTGCGCCACAGCGCCGCCACCCACCTCGGCGACGCCGAAGTCTCTCTGCAGCTCATCATGGGCAAAACCCGGCACAAGAACCCCCGCACCGCCATGCGCTACGTCAAACCCGGCGCCGAAGCCATCGCCAAGGTGTGGACTCCGGAGTGTGCGCATCCGCCAGGGCCTCGTAGGCGGTGGAGCGGCCGATCTTCAAGGTGCGGGCGGCTTCGGTGACGCTGACACCGTCGTCGACCAGGCGGCGCAGCGTGGCCAGTTCGGCGGGGCCGATCGCGCGCGGCCGGCCGGTCTTCTTCTTGCCGGGCAGCATGGCGCCGGTGGCTTCGCGGCGTTTGGCGGCGGCGATTCCCTCGGCCTGACGCTCGGCGCGCAGTTCCAGCTCATACTCGGCGGCCGCGGCCAGGACCGCGAACATGAAGCGGCCTTCTTTGGTGTCCAGGTCGAAGTTCTCGGTGAGGGAGACGACCTTGACGCCGCGCTCGCGCAGCTCGGTCACCACGGTCAGCACGTGTGCGGCTGAGCGGCCCCATCGGTCGGACTTCCAGAACTTCAACGTGTCGCCGGGGCGTAGCGCGGCCAGGGCGGCGGCGAATTCGGGACGGTTCCCGCGCAGACGGCTGGAGATCTTCTCCTGGAACAGGACGTCGTAGCCGTCGGCGGCCAGGGCGTCGAGCTGGAGCTTGGGGTTTTGATCGCGGGTGGAGACCCGCGCGTAGGCGATGGTGCGGCCCATCGGGTCCTCGTGGCGTCGTGGGTAGGTGGTCAGGGCGCCTGGAGGTATTCGTCCAGGGTCGGCAGGTCCTCCGGCGGGGTCTGGCCGACTATGAGAGACAGTTCCGACACCCACCGGGTGAGGCCGCCCTGCCAGGAGGAGAAGTAGATCGCCCCTTCGGGGCCGTCCTGGTCGGGAAGCAGGACGTATCCGTCTTTCCCGTCGACCTGCGCTCGCAAGACCTTGGGCCGCGACGTTGGCGAGTCGCGTCCCCGCCCTGGTCCGGGCCGTCCACCAGCTCACCCTGGAGAACCAGGAACTGCGGGAGCAGCTGGAACTGCCCGAACCTAACGTCACTCCGCTCCACCATCGCCGCAGTGCTCCGGAAAGTCGGGCGGCTAGGCCGACGCGCCCGTAGTCACCGCGAAGCGTGCCCCGTACGGGTCAATGAACTTGGCGACGCGGCCGACGCCCGGCAGGTCCGTGGCGGGCATGCGGACCGTGCCGCCCAGTTCCTGCGCCTTCGCGACCGTGGCATCCGTGTCGGTGACCTCAAAGTACGGCAGCCAGTACGCGGGGCTGTCCGCCTCCGCGGGGTCGTCGACAAGGTCGACGACCCCGCCGAACATGGCGTCCTCCCCTTGCCCGGCGGGGCTGAACGTCGTGTAGGTGCCGCCGTAGAAGTCGAGGGCGAAGGTCTCCAGGCCAAGCGTCGCCTTATAGGACCGCCCCGCGGCCTGCACGTCCGTGGTGTACAGCTCCAGCCAGCACAACGAGCCCGTCCGCACCACGACGCCATCACCCGCCACTCTAGTCGTCAGAGGGCGGCGAAGCCGTCAGCGCTGCCGGGCCAGTGTTGGCGGACGGCCTGCAGACCGGCGCGGCGGACCACACCGCGCAACACGAAGGTGACGACGATGCATCGTCGGCGTAGCCGAGGATACGGACTCCGCGCGGCCTCCCGCGATCCCGCGTACTGGGGCCCGAACGCCGATCAGTTCGATCCGCGACGGCGGCCCGGCCCCTCCCAGCACCTTGATGTGTCACAAAGTCTCCTTGCGAAGAGTGCCGGACACCTTGGTAAGTGTCCGGCACTCTTCGGCGTGTTGCAGGTGCCCCACCATCAAGGGTTACGGGACTGACCTGGCAGCACGCTGGGTGAGCAATCGAGTCTTTGAGTGCTGCTACATCTCACCGACGTTCCGAGCCCGATCGGCCCCGGAGCGCTGTCCACGCTGACTGATGGCAAACGCCGCTACCACTCGCCGGCAAAATCAGCGCCGCTGGGTGCCAGCAACCGCCGTAGCGTCGGTGACGACTGCAGAACGTGGGAGAACATCAGGTCGACCGGGGTGTCGGCGTTGGGGCCGGGCCGATCGATGTTGCGCGTGTGCCAGGCCGTGATCTGTTCGGCGAGTTCGGGCAGCCGCGGATCGGTGAGGGGCCAGTCCAGTGCGTGGGAGATGGCCCGGTAGAGCTGGACGAATGCAGGATCGTCGAGTGCGGCGTTCTTCGCGGCGACCCATTGGGGGATGGCCTGGGGCGTCTGCGCCACTAACATGATCCAGACGTCGCGTTCCAGGCGCACCAGGCCCTCAGCGACCCCCAGGGCGCGTTCGCGATCGAGGAGATGCACGACGTTGTCCGGCAGAAACAGCCGGTCTCCGGCGGCGAGCTCGGAGATCCGCTCGCGGTGCTCGCGCAACTGGTCCATCTTCTTGGCGAGCGAACGGTCGATCTCGGTGATGGCCGCGGCGAACTGCTCCGGTCCCGCGTGCAGAAGCTCGTCGATGCGGGCGAGCGGGACCCCGGCATCGGCCAGGGTCTTGATCCGCATCAGGTCGACGACCGCCGCGGCGCCGTACTGGCGGTAACCGGAGGCATCCCGCTCGGGTTCGGCCAGCAGGCCGACATGGTGATAGTGGCGCACAGCGCGTACGGTCACGCCGGCATGCGCGGCGAGCTGGCCGATGGTGAGCACCCGTACTTCCCTCCTTGCTCGCGCCACCTGGAGCGGGCAGTCCGTTGTGATAATGCCAGCAGGCAATCCCCCATGTGTCCGGGTACGGCCGCGCCGCGTACCCAGAAAAGATCATCTCGTGTCGCACATCAAGTGGTCCATCGCGTCATTGATGAGTTTCTCGGTGGGGAGCGCGTTCTCGTTGAAGACCCACAACGTCGTGAGCAGGACCATCCCGCGTCTGCCGTCCTCGGTGAAGCCGCTGTGGGTGCAGTGCCCGAGAGTGTTGCCGGCGTGACCCCAGTACGTGCCGCAGGAGGACTGGAACTGACCGATGCCCAGGCCGAAGCGTGCGCCGGGGAAGACAGGATCCCATTCGGCAGCGGGAATGGTCTCCTTCATCGCCGCGAGCTGGGCGGGCTTGAGAAGCTCGCCGCCGAGCAGTCCCTGCCAGAACCGCACGAGATCGGCCGCCGTGGTGATGAGATCGCCCGCGGCATCGAACGGGGTGGGGTTCATCTCGGTCGTCTCCACCGGCTCGGCGCTGTCGGGAAACTCCGTATAGCCCATCGGATGGGGATCCGGAAGCCGCGGATCGTCTCCGGGGGAGAAGGTGTGATCCAGCCCAAGGGGACGGATGATCCGGTCCATCACCTCCCGCGATCGCTCGTTGCCGGTGACCTTCTCAATGATCATCCCGGCCAGGACGTAGTTGGTGTTGGAGTAGTTCCAGCGCCGCTCGTCCGGTCCGGGCAGCCATTTGGGCTCGTGCCGCATGGCGATGGCCACGAGCTGCTGCGAGGTGTACGAGTCGTACCGATGTTCCAGGAAGTCCTTCGCCGTCCAGATCGGAACGTCGTACATGTACTCGGCCAGCCCGCTGGTCTGCTGGAGTAGCTGCTTGACGGTGATCTTGGTGCCGTCGTTGCCGTTGCCGCGGACCATGCCCGGGAGCCAGTCCTCGACGGTGTCATCGAGCGAGAGCCGTCCCTCGCCCACAAGCTGGAGTGCCACGGTGGCGGTGAACGTCTTGGCCGTGCTGCCCATCCGGAAGTAGCTGTCGTAGGCGATCGGCCGATCGGAAGCGAGGTCCGCCACGCCGGCGCGAGCGGTCTGCAGTTCCCTGCCGGTGTGCACGGCGGCGAGCAGTCCGGGGACTCCCTTCGCGTGGATGGCCTTCAGGTCGGCCTCCAGCACCGATCGGTCGTATCCGTCGTCTGCCGTCGTCATCGATGTCGTTGAATTCGTCATGGGTCCGATGCTCAACCCCTGACGCAGGGTCAAGGTCAAGTCCCCGCCGGAAACGGCCGGTCGGGTAATGCGGGCCCCTATGGCAGGCCAGGACCCTCGGTCCTACCGCCTGGCTTCTTCGGCGGCGGGTTGTGTTCGCGAAGGGCTCCGCCCAGATCGGTGACGGAGCCGAAAAACCACGGAAGTTGATGTGCTCGAACTGCAGCGGCAGCAAACGGGCACAGACCTCCGAGATGACCCGCCCACCTTTGATGCCCAGCGTGCCCGCGCTCAGCGCCCCCACCTGTAGCGCGGCGGCGATGCCGGCGACCACGTGAGTGTGGGTCATGTGCCGATGCAACAGCAGCACCTCGATCAGCTCTCTGGTGCCGGCCGCGTCGCCGTGTGCCTTGCGCGCCGCGGCCCACCACGCCTCGTGCGCGCTGGTGAAGGTGCCCGCCTGTCGGGCCTGCTCCAACGCGGTCGCCCCGGGCAGCGCGCCGGGCTTGTGCGCCAAGGCCTCCAGGTAATGATCCAGTTCCAACCGGGACCCGCACTTGGCGATCAGCCGTTCGTGCCGGGCCACCTCCATGCCCTTGTGATAGACGACCAGGTGCGAGGCGAACAGCATCACCCGCACCTCATGGCCGGCCAACCGGACTGGCACCGAATAGCGGTTGGTGCGCACGGTGATCGTGCCGTGCAGGCTGACGCGCGGTGTGAGGAGCCGGCCGATCTCGAACGGCTCGGCCGGTACCGGCGCCAGCAGCGGCTGCTCTTGCGCGAACCGTTCGCCGATGGTCTGGGTGAGCATCCGGATCCGGCGCCGCTCGTCCTGCCGGTCCCAGCCGTCGATCGCCGCGTTGAGCTCGGCCATCGAGTTCACTTCGGGCACCGGGGACCATATGGTTTCTGCGGAAGTACCCGATCTGGCCCTCCACGCCGCCCTTCTCGTGCGCGCCCTCCAGGCCAGGGCGGCAATAGAAGGCCTCGATCCCTGCCCAACTGCGGAAGGCCACCCACCGCTCGCTCGCCACCCGGGCCCGGGAAAAGCCCAGCACCTTGGCCACCATCCCGTACGACACCTCGCATGCGTCGTGTTCATCCAGCAGCCGGTCGAAGATGCGCTTGGCGGTGTGCCGCTGCTTGCGGGGTGCGTCCAAGTCCACCCGCAGCATCTGATCGATCAAAGGCTTGAAGTGGTCCAGCCGCGACGCCCGGGGCGGTAGCGGCTTGCGTGGCACAGGCCAGACCGAGGCCAGCGCCTTCTCAACCGTGCGGAAGCCGATGTGGGCTGAACCCCAAAAACGGCGAACGGCGAGCCCCCAACACGGAAAGAAGACCAGCATGACATTGCCTGCCCTCCCCGAGGAGTCCTTCCAGCGCGTGCTCTGCGTCGTCGCGCACCCTGACGACATGGAATACGGCACGTCCGCGGCCGTCGCTCGCTGGACCGCGCGCGGCATCGAGGTCGGTTACCTCCTGCTCACCCCCGGCGAGGCCGGCATGCCGAACCCTCCCCAGGAGACGGCTCGCCTGCGCGTCGCCGAGCAGCAGGCCGCCTGCGCCGTCGTCGGCGTCAAGCACCTGACCGTCCTCGAACATCCGGACGGTGTGCTCGTCTACGGGCTCGACCTGCGCCGGGACATCTGCCGGGAGATCCGCCGGTTCAAGCCCGACGTCGTACTCGGCACCGGATACGAGATCGAGACGCCCTACGGCTTCGACCAGGCCGACCACCGCGCGGCCAGGCTCGCGACGCTCGACGCGGTGCGCGACGCGGGCAACAGGTGGGTTTTCCCGGAGCAGGTCGACGACGAGGACCTCCAACCGCACTCCGTGCGCTGGTTCATCGTCCCCGGGCTCGCCGGCTCCGCGACCCATGGCGTCGAGGTCACGGGTGAACGCTGCTCCGCGGTGTCGCCTCGCTCGAGGCGCACGCCGCGTACCTGGCCGCGCTCCCGGACCACCCCGCCCCCGAGGACTTCATCCCGAAGTTCACGGGGGCCCAGGACTCTACTGACGGGTAGCTACGTTAAGGACGGATCCGCAGGTCGGCAGGGGCGGGGTTGATCGGCGTTTGGTTGATCTCGATTTGGGCGTACTGACCAGTAGTAGCTGTCTGCGTCCATAGCGTCGCGTTCTGTGGCTGTTGACTATCTCTCGGATGAGCAGGTCCGGCGCTATGGGGCATTCGTGGCCGACCCGACGCCCGAGGAACTGGAGCAGTTCTTCTTCCTTGATGAGCAGGGGCTAGTGGAGGCTCGGAAGAAGCGGCGCAAGCACAATCGGCTGGGCTGGAGCGTTCAGTGGGGCACTGTACGGATGCTGGGGACGTTCCTGGAGGATCCGATCGAGGTCCCGTGGGCGGTGGTCGACTACGTCGCCGAGCAATTGGGGATCGACGACCCGTCGTGTATCAAGCAGTACGCCGAGCGGGGTGAGACGCAGTACGAGCACACCGGCGAGATCCGGAAGTTGCTGAAGTTCCGGGAGTTCGCCGAGGCCGAAGAGGAGATCGTGCGGTTCGTCGCCTCGCGGGTGGCCACGACGCGGGACTCGCGGCGGGAGTTGTTCGACCGGGCGGTGCTTCATCTGATCGAGAAGCGGGTGCAGCTGCCGGGGATCACGACGTTGGCGCGGCTGGTGCGGGATGTGCAGTTGTCGACGCTGGAGGAGATCAACGCGGCGGTGGTGGCGCCGACGCCGGTGCACACGCGGCGGGAGCTGATCGGCACGCTGGAGGTGCCGGGGGGCAAGCGGGTCTCGACGCTGGAGTGGATGCGTACCCCGGTGGTGCAGCTGACCGGTAAGGGGATGGTCGCCGCGCTGGACCGCACCTCCTGCGTGCTGGGGCTGGGGACGGGCGCGGTGGATCTGTCGGAGGTCGCGCCGGTGAAGCTGGCGGAGCTGGCCTCCTACGGGCTGCACGCCAAGGCCCCCAAGATCAAGAATTTGAAGGGTGAGCGGCGGGTCGCGACGCTGGTGGCGACGGCCCGGCAGTTGGAGCGGTCGTCGGTGGATGACGCGCTGCTGCTGTTCGACCTGCTGATGTCGACGAAGCTGCTGTCGGGGGCGGCCCGGGCGAGCAACAAGGAGAAGCTAGACCTTCCCGAAGCTGAAGACGGCGGCGTCCCGCATGGCGGCGGCGTGGGCGGTCGTCCTCGCGGAGCGGCCCGAGGGTGAGGGGCCGGCGTCGGTGGCGGAGATGATGGCCGCGGTCGAGACGGTGGTGTCCAGGGAGGATCTGGCCGCCGCGGTGGAGTCGGTGCGCGAGCTGTTGCCGCCGCCGGGCAGCGACGACGACGGCGACGCCGAATGGCGGGCGTCGCTGGTGGACCGGTACGCGACGGTGAGGCCGTTCATCGACATGCTGTCGGCGGTGATCCCCTGGGGCGCGACCGAGGCCGGCACCGAGGTCCTTGCCGCGCTGCGCGGCCTGCCGAGGTGATCGCGGCCCGCAAGCCGGGCACCGAGCACATCCGGGGGTTCGAGGGCCTGGTGACGGGGTCGTGGCGTCGGCTGGTGTTCGCCGATCCGAAGCTGGAGGCCCCGGCGATCGACCGGCCTGCCTACGTGTTCTGCGTGCTGGAGCTGCTGCACGACGCGCTGCGCCGCCGGGACGTGTACGCGGTCGGCTCCGACAAGTGGGCCGATCCGCGCGTCCAGCTGATCGAACCCCGGTTGTGGGTGCGGGAGCGGGACACGGTGCTGGCCGCGCTCGGCCTCCCGGCGGATCCCGCCGAGCACCTGGCCGACCTCGCCGACCTTCTGGACGGCGCGTTCCGGCAGGTCGGGGCGGGCCTGGCGGGCAACGACGCGGCCAAGATCTCGGGCGGGAAGCTGTCGCTGGCCCGGTTGGAGGCGGCCCCGCACCCCGAGGGTTTCGCCGCGATCCACGACGCGGTCGCGGGGATGCTGCCCCGGATCGACTACCCGGAGCTGATCTTGGAGGTCAACGTCCGGACGGGGTTCTTGGACGCGATGCCGCACATCTCCGGGTCGCAGGCGCGCCGCGACGACCTCGATCTGAGCCTGGCGGCGTTGCTGGTGGCGCGGTCGTGCAACATCGGGCTGACGCCGGTCGCCAAGCCCGGCACCGCCGCGTTGGGCGAGAGCCGCCTGGTCGGGGTGGAGAAGGGCTACTTCCACGGTGAGGGCATCGGGAAGGCCTCAGCGATCCTGGTGGACAAGCAGGCCGGCATCGAGATCACCGCGGTCTGGGGCGGCGGCCTGGTCGCCTCCACCGATGGGTTGCGGTTCGTCGTCCCCGTCCGTTCCCTGCACTCGCGGCCGTCTCCGCTGTACTTCGGGATCGGGAAGCGGCCGCGCGGCACGACCTGGCTGAACACCGTGTCGGACAAGGTGATGGGGCTCGGCGGTCTGGTGGTGCCGGGGACGATGCGGGACTCGATGTTCATCCTGGACGCCATCCACCGTCTGGACGCCACCGAGCCGCCCGACATCGTCACCACCGACACCGGCTCTTACAGTGACGTCGTCTACGGCATGTTCGCGATCTGCGGCTACCAGTTCGCGCCCCGTCATGCCGACATCACCGACACCCAGCTGTGGTGGGTCGACGCCGCCATGCTGAAGGGCGAGATCACCCGCGACCACCGGGGCTCCAACGGGTGGGGCGCGTTCAACGAGCTTCAACTGCGGCGGGTGTCGGTCCCTGCGATCGTCCAGTACTGGGATGACATGGTCCGGGTCGCCGGATCGTTGTCGACGAACAAGGTCCGCGCCTATGACCTGATCAAGATGATGACTGCGGGCGGGCGGCTCACCGGTCTGGGCAACGCGTTCGCCGCCTACGGCCGGCTTTTCAAGACGCTGCACCTGCTCCAGATCATCCACGTCGAGTCCTACCGGCGGATGATCGGCGCCCAGCTCAACACCGGAGAGTCCCGCCACCAGCTCGCCCGCCGCGTGTTCTTCGGCAACCTCGGGCAGCTGCGCCAAGCCTATGAACGCGGTATGGAGGACCCGTTGACCGAAATACCGCAGGGTTCCCCCTGGTCAACGAGTAGGTCGACGGACAGTGACCATGGGCTCCTGTCGAGGTTCTGTCGGGCTTCTCCGCGGGGGTCGGGGTTCTGCTGTCATCTCGAGTCTGGAGTGATTCGAGGAGGTAGTAGTGGTGGCAGAGAAGGACGGGGAGATCCGGGATGTGGTGGCCCTGGTGGTGCCACGGGCCGGCCGGGTGGAGGAGACGGGCGAGCCGTTGAGGCCGTTCCGGTTGATCGACGGCGAGGGCGTGGAGGTGGCTGCGGTCACCGAGTTTCTGCATCACATGCTCGCCGACGACGCGAGCCCGGCGTCGTTGCGCTCGTACGCCTATGAGCTTCTGGGATGGTTCCGGTTCCTGGCCGCGGTCGGGGTTGCATGGGATCTGGCGGGGCGGGCGGAGGCCCGGGACTTCGCGCTGCGGCTGAAGATGGTGAAGAAGCCAGCCCGGAGCCGCCGCCCGGACGCGCCCAGGCCGGGAACGGTCAATCCGGTCACGGGCAAGGCTTCGCCGGGTGAGCGGTATGCGGCTCGCACGCGTCGTCACGCGAGAGCGGCGGTGCGGAGCTTCTATGAGTATCACCGTGAGATGCATGGCCGGCCGCTGGTCAACCCGTTCCCCAAGAGCCGCAGCGGCGAGGAGGACCTCAACGCCCACCACAATCCGATGCAGCCGTTCCGGCGGCCGTCCCGTCGGGCGGAGTACCAGCCCAAGGAGCCCAAGCGGATCCCGCGCAGCATCCCCGACCGGGCGTTCAACGATCTGTTCGCGGCGCTGACGACGCACCGCGACCGAGCGTTGATCGCTTTCTATATCTCGACCGGCGCCCGCGCCTCTGAGCTGCTGGGTGTGACCCGCCGGCTCGTCGCCCCCGAAGACCAGCTGATCGGCGTGATCCGCAAGGGCAGCCGCGCCCTGCAGCAGCTGCCCGCCTCGACGGATGCGTTCGTGTGGTTGAGGTTGTATCAGCAGGAGACCCGCGACCTTGTCCCTGCCGGACCCGACGATCCGTTGTGGTGGACTCTGCGCCGGCCGTTCCGCCGGCTCGAGTACGACGCCGCCAGGATGGTCTTCAACAAGGCCAACGCCGCCCTCGGCTCGAACTGGACGCTGTTGAGTCGGCCTGGGGCGCGGTGCCGGGATTGCTCTCGGTCCGTTTCCCCAGGCCGCTCGCCGAACCCGCCGTGCCGATCTCTCGGCAACGGGCTCTCCACGATCTCTGTCGTCAGGCGGGGTTCG
>NZ_JADOGI010000270.1 GCF_015645445.1 Nonomuraea cypriaca
GCCCCCCGCGTGGGGGCTAGGCCATCTTCTTCCTGAGATTCTCATCTAGGGCCGCCAGGAAGTCCTGGGTGGTGAGCCACTTGGCGTCGCCGCCGACCAGGAGGGCGAGGTCCTTGGTCATCTGGCCGCTCTCGACGGTCTCGACGCAGACCTGCTCCAGCTTGGTGGCGAAGTCGGTCACGGCCGGGGTGTTGTCGAGCTTGCCGCGGTGGGCCAGGCCACGCGTCCACGCGAAGATCGAGGCGATCGGGTTGGTGGAGGTGGGGTTGCCCTTCTGGTGCTGACGGTAGTGGCGCGTCACGGTGCCGTGCGCGGCCTCCGCCTCGACGGTCCTGCCGTCGGGGGTCATCAGGACCGAGGTCATCAGGCCGAGCGAGCCGAAGCCCTGGGCGACCGTGTCGGACTGGACGTCGCCGTCGTAGTTCTTCGTGGCCCAGACGTAGCCGCCCTCCCACTTCATCGAGGCGGCGACCATGTCGTCGATGAGACGGTGCTCGTAGGTGATGCCGGCCTGCTCGAAGTCCGACTTGAACTCGGTCTCGTAGACCTCGGCGAAGATGTCCTTGAAGCGGCCGTCGTACGCCTTGAGGATCGTGTTCTTCGTCGACAGGTAGACCGGGTAGTTGCGGGACAGGCCGTAGCGCATCGACGCGCGGGCGAAGTCGCGGATCGAGTCGTCCAGGTTGTACATCGCCAGCGCGACGCCGCT
Source organism: Nonomuraea cypriaca (assembly GCF_015645445.1). Classification (GTDB taxonomy): domain Bacteria; phylum Actinomycetota; class Actinomycetes; order Streptosporangiales; family Streptosporangiaceae; genus Nonomuraea; species Nonomuraea cypriaca. The sequence continues at coordinate 710 of NZ_JADOGI010000270.1, forward strand.
GCCGGGGAAGTCGTACACGTCGATCTCGATCGGCTCGGAGCCGTCCTTCGGGGTGAACGTCAGGGTCAGCGTGCCCTCGCCGGGGATCTTCAGGTCGGTGGCGCGGTACTGGTCACCGAAGGCGTGACGGCCGACGACGATCGGCTTGGTCCAGCCGGGGACGAGCCGCGGCACGTTGGACATGATGATCGGCTCGCGGAAGATCACGCCGCCGAGGATGTTGCGGATGGTGCCGTTCGGCGACCGCCACATCTTCTTGAGGCCGAACTCCTCGACCCGCGCCTCGTCGGGGGTGATGGTGGCGCATTTCACACCGACGCCGTACTTCTTGATCGCGTTGGCGGCGTCGATGGTGACCTGGTCGTCCGTGGCGTCGCGGTGCTCGATGCCGAGGTCGTAGTACTTCAGATCGACGTCGAGGTAGGGAAGGATCAACTGGTCCTTGATGAACTGCCAGATGATCCGGGTCATCTCGTCGCCGTCAAGCTCGACGACCGGACCCTCCACCTTGATCTTGGGCATGCGAATGGTTCCCCTTCAATGTATTGATACGTCGAGGCTATCGGACCGTCCCGTCAACGGGCCAAAAGGGACAAGATGAGCGCCTTGAGCTCGTTGTTGTAGAGCAGGAGCGAGGTCAGGACCATCACGAAGCCGAACCCGGCCAGCGTGATGACGTCCGTCGTCCTGCTGCGTACGGCGAGCTGCCCCGCGTATCCGGCGAAGCGGAGAGCGGCGGCGATCATGACCACGGCGCCCATGGCGAACCCGCCCCAGCGCGGGTGCACGACGAAGATGGCGAGCATGCCGACGGCCGCACCCGCCAGAATCAGCGGGTACGGCCCCCAGCTCTCGCGCTCGGTCCCTTGACTCAACTGTTCATCGCTCGTCGATCGGCTTCCACTTCTGGTCGGTCTCACCGATGTACTCACTGTCCGGGCGGATCAGCCGGTTGTCGGCGTGCTGCTCGATGACGTGGGCGGTCCAGCCGGACATGCGGCTGATCGAGAATACCGGCGTGAACAGGTCGGTGGGGATGCCGAGATAGTGATAGACCGAAGCGGCGTAGAAGTCGACGTTCGGGTAGAGGCCCTTCGTCTCGAAGACGACCTCCTCCATGTCCTTCGACATCCGGTAGTAGGTGTCGTCGCCCGTCGCCTCGGCCAGTTCGGCGGACATCCTGCGCAGGTGTGTGGCGCGCGGGTCCTCGGTCTTGTAGACCCGGTGGCCGAAGCCCATGATCTTCTCGCCCGCGGCCAGCTTGTCGCGTACGGCCTGGGCCACGGCGCCGGGCGACAGCGACTCCAGCGTCTTCATGACCTGCTCGTTCGCCCCGCCGTGCAGTGGGCCCTTGAGGGTGCCGATGGCGGCGACGATGGCGGAGTGCATGTCCGACAGGGTCGCGGCGCAGACGCGGGCGGCGAACGTGGACGCGTTCATGGTGTGGTCGGCGTGCAGCACCAGGCACTCGTCGAAGATCTCGACCTCGCGGGCGCCAGGGGTGCGGCCGGTGACCTGGAGCAGGAAGTTCGCTGCGATGCTGAGCCCGGGGTCGGCCTCAGGGGCGCTGCCGCCGGTGCGGGCGGCGTGGTAGCGGGCGATGAGCAGCGGCTGCTGGGCGGTCAGCCGGGCGGCCTTGCGCAGGTTGGCCTCGGGGGCGATGGAGTCCTTGTCCCGATCGTCCGCGCCGGACAGCGAGACCAGCGAGCGCAGCGCCTCCATGGGTTTCTGCTTCTCGGCGATCTCGGCGATGTTCGCCGCGACCAGGCCACCGAGCTCCCGCCCCTGGACCAGCTCGGCGCCGTACGCGTCCAGCTCGGATCTGTTGGGCAGCTTGCCCCGCTGTAGCAGGTGTGCGGTCTCCTCGAACGTCGCGCGGCCGGCCAGATCGTGGATGTCGTATCCACGGTAGAAGAGCCGGCCGGCCTTTCCGTCGATGTCGCTCAGCGCTGTGGACGCCGCTACGACATCGGCCAGACCTTTCGTGGGCTTGTCCGCCATGAGTGTTTCCTCCGCGTATCTCCGTCCGAAGTCTACCCGTGAGCTGGAAAAACCGTCCGCAGAGGTCCAGACCAATTTCACGTCGGATTCTGCTTTCGGCAAAGGCGATTCCGCATCCCCTCGTTTGGGTAAGCCGGAGCTGTAGTAATAGTTACGGCGGGCTACCTGGGGAGGAACTGCCGTGCCCAGGAGTAGGCGTGCCGTTCATACGCTGCGTCAAACCCAGGGGAGGAACCGCCAGTGGAGGGGCCGTTCATACGCATCGAGGACACCGGTGAGGTGGTCCCGCTGCGCCCCGAGATCACGACGGTGGGGAGGGGCCGGGGCGTGGACATCCGGCTCACCGATCCCAGCGTGTCTCGACTCCATGCCGAGTTCGTCAGACGAGGACCCTACCTGTATGTCGTCGACCTGGGACTGTCCAGGAACGGCACGCGGGTGAACGGCAGGCCGATCGCCCGGAGGGTCCTTGACGACGGCGACGTCGTCTCGTTCGGTGCGGCGCGGGGTCGCATCGGTGGAGTCCCCCGTGAGGACTTCACCCCAGAGGTCGAGCTGCGCAGGGCGGCGGCGCCCGAGCTGACCAGGCGCGAGGTGGATGTGCTGACCTCGCTCTGCAGGCCGGCGCTGTCGGACGAGGCCTTCGTCGCTCCGGCGACCGCACGCGAGATCGCCGACGACCTGGTCGTGACCGAGGCCGCGGTCAAGCAGCATCTGCTGCGGCTCTACCAGAAGTTCCGGATTCCCGAGGGCACCAACCGGCGCACGCGACTGGCCAACGAGGTCGTCGCGCTGGGCCTGGTGCGCCCCACCCCTGTGGTGCCACCACAGCGGGCATCGGGAGCCCCCACCGAGCAGCCGTCGGCGGCCGGGCGCAGAGCTTCTTGACCACGGGATCGCGACCGGGGCTTCGGCGAGGGGTTCCGGCAGCGTCGGAACCCCTGGTGACGTGCGACTGCGCCCGCGGCTGAGGTGTTGCGGGCAGGCGGGTCCGGCGTGCCCGTCGCCGGTCGGCAGGCAACCGGCGACACGAGCGCGCGTAGCTTGCCCTGACGCGCCCTGACGAGTCCGGGTCAGGTGACGCCTTCCTGGCCGGCTGACCCGGAAGCCTGGTCAGATGGCCCGGAAGGCGTTGCTGGGCTTGCTGGTCCTGTTGGCCCGGTCCACCGCCACCACGTAGTAGTGGTCGCCGCGCTTGCCGCCGGGGTCGGTCCAGCGCACCTGCCGGTCGCCGGGCACGACCGCGACCAGGTTGCGCGCGTCGGCGAAGGCGCCGGACGACGCGTGCCGGTCGAAGCGGAAGATGGCGAACTGGAATGGCTCGTCCCTGCCGGTGGCCACCGCCCGCACCTCGACCCCGCCGGAGCGGCGCAGCGCGTACGCCACGACCGGCCGCCTCGGCGGCTCCCCCTTCTCGAGACGGGGCAGCACGGGCGCGAGCGCGGGCCGTACGTAGTGGTCGTTGACCGCCGTCGAGATGGACGCGAGCCGGTCGGCCCTGACGTCGTTGGCGTTGTACCAGATGTCGCCGCCGATCTCCGGGTGGTCCCTGTTGAGTGTCAGGTGCCTGGACAGCTCGCCGGTGGCCTGCCATTCGGCCGCCTGCGCCGGGTCGCCCGCCTTGTACGCGGCCTGCCCGATCCACAACAGCGTGCCGGTGCCGCTCGCCACGTCCGACCACCAGGGGACGAGCTTGGAGTAGTCGGCCGGCGGCTGCCCGATGTACCAGTAGAGCTGCGGCGCGATGTAGTCGAGCCAGCCCTTCTTGACCCAGCCGCGGGTGTCGGCGTGCAGGTTGTCGTACGACTGGCCGCCGTTGGTGTCCGAGCCGGTCGGGTCGGTGCCCTTGTTGCGCCAGATGCCGGACGGGCTGATCCCCCAGGCGACCTCCGGCTTCTCCGCCAGCACGCGCTGCTGCATCTCCTGGACCATGAGGTCGACGTTGTCGCGCCGCCAGGCGGCCAGGTCGGGGAAGCCGGCGCCGTACTGGGCGAAGGCGGCGCTGTCGTCGAACGCGGTGGTGTTGGTCGGGTAGAAGTAGTCGTCGAAGTGCAGGCCGTCGATGTCGTAGCGGGTGACCGCGTCCATCATCGCGTCCTGGCAGAACTTCCGTACTTCCGGCATGCCGGGGTTGTAGTAGAGCTTGCCGCCGAACGGCAGGATCCAGTCGGGGTGCTTGCGCCCGGGGTGGTCGGGGTGCAGCTTGGCCGGATCGGCCTGCATCGAGACGCGGTACGGGTTGAACCACGCGTGGAAGGCCAGTCCCCGCTTGTGCGTCTCCTCCACGGCGAACCCGAGCGGGTCGTAGCCGGGATCCTGCCCCTGGGTGCCGGTCAGATACTGTGACCAGGGCTCGAACGGCGACGGCCAGAACGCGTCCGCCGTCGGCCTGATCTGCACGAACACCGAGTTCAGCTTGCGCTGCACGGCCAAGTCCAGCCAGGCCAGATACTCGGCCTTCTGCTCGTCGGCGCTCAGCCCAGTCCTGGACGGCCAGTTGATGTTGACCACGGAAGCGATCCACATACCGCGCATCTGACGTAACGGTGGCACATGATCCGCCTGTGCGAAGGCTGGGAGCGGCACGGCGGAAGCGGCGGCGGCGAGGGCGAGACCCTTCAGGAGAGTACGTCTGCTGGGCATTGGGGGGTGGCCTCTCGAAAGCAGTTGTGTCGAGGGCGACGATGACAGAAAATTACCTTCAGATCAACAACTGTGAAGGAAAATGCCGATGAGCGGTGACCTGTACAGACTGGCGATGACCGTGCTGCACCCGGGCTACGAGGGGACGACCACCCCCGACTGGCTGCGCCGGGCGCTCGGCGACGGTCTCGGCGGGGTCGTGCTGTTCGCCCGCAACGCCATCGACGCGCAGGTCGTACGGCAGTTCCGCGCGGAAAACCCGGACACCGTCGTCGCGATCGACGAGGAGGGCGGCGCGGTCACCAGGCTGGAGGTGGCGGCCGGCAGTTCCTTCCCGGGCAACCGGGCACTGGGCGTGATCGACGACGTCGACCTCACCGAGCGGGTGGGCCGCCAGATCGGCAGGATGCTCGCCGAGCTGGACATCACCCTCAACTACGCGCCCTCCGCCGACGTGAACGCCAACCCCGCCAACCCCGTGATCGGCGTCCGCTCGTTCGGCCCCACCCCTGACCTGGTCGCCCGCCACACCGTGGCCTACGTCGGCGGCGTGCAGGCCGCGGGCGTGGCCGCGTGCGCCAAGCACTTCCCCGGCCACGGGGACACGGTCACCGACTCCCACCTGGCGCTGCCCACCGTGCACGCCTCCCGCGAACTGCTGTCCGAGCGCGACCTGCCGCCGTTCGTGGCCGCGATCGACGCCGGGGTGCGCTCGATCATGTCCGGCCACCTGCTCGTGCCCGCCCTCGATCCGGCGATGCCGGCGACGCTGAGCCGTACCATCCTGACCGAGCTCCTGAGGGGCGAGCTCGGTTTCGACGGGATGCTCGTCACCGACGCCATCGAGATGCGGGCGGTGGCCGCCATGTTCACCCCCGGCGAGATCGCGGTGCGCGCGCTCAACGCGGGCGTGGACGCCATCTGCGTGGGGCTGTCCACCGAGGAGAGCCTGCACGAGATGCGCGACGCGATCGTGGCGGCGGTCCGCGCCGGGGTCCTGCCCGAGGAGCGGCTGGCCGAGGCCGCCGCCCGGGTCCGCTCCCTGTCCGAGTGGTACGCCACCCGGTCCGCGCTGCGCGACAAGGCCCGGGAGGACGTCGACGAGGGCGTGGGCCTGGACGCCGCCAGGAGGGCGCTTACCACGGCCGGAGCCGCCACACTCGACCGGGGACCGCTGGTCGTGGAGGTCAACACCCGCATGAACAAGGCGGTCGATCCGGCCACGCCGACCGGCATCACGGCGGCGCTCACCGCGCTGCTCCCTGACACGGCCAGGATCCAGATGGAGCAGGAGGGCGAGCTGCCGGCGTTCGACGATCGGCCGGTCGTGCTGGTCGTCCACGACGCCGCGCGGCACCCGTGGGTGCGGGAGAGCGTGGCGAAGGCCGTCGCGCTCCGGCCCGACGTGATCGTGGTCGACACCGGCGTCCCCGACACGCCCTCCGGCGCCGCGCACGTCGCCACCCACGGGATCTCCCGCGTGTCCGCGCAGGCGGCGGCGGAATGGCTCGCCCAGTGACGACCGAACCGGCCAACCCCGTCGCGGCCGTGCGTGCCGTGCTGCCCTCGCTCACCCCGGCGGCGCAGGGCATCGCCCGCATCATCCTGGACGACCCCGGGCTGGTCGTGCGCAGCACGATCACGGAGTTCAGCGCGGTGTCAGGGACGAGCGAGGCCACGATCGTGCGTACGGCGCGGGCGCTCGGCTTCGGCGGATACTCGCAGATGCGCTTCGCGCTGGCGGCGGCCGTGGCCAAGGAGCCCGAGCGGCTGGTGCCCGGCGACCTCGCGCCCGACGGCCCGCTGACCGACGTGATCGCCAAGGTGGCGCGGGCCGAGTCGGAGGCCCTGGCGGACACGGCCGCGCAGCTCGATCCCGACCAGCTCGGCGAGGTGGTGCTGGCCATCTCGGCGGCGCGGCGGGTGGACGTGTACGGTGTGGCGGCCTCGGGACTGGTCGCCACCGACATGTCGCACAAGCTGCTGCGGATCGGGCTGTCGAGCCATCCGTTCAGCGACGCGCATCTGGCGTTGACCAGCGCGGCGCTGCTCAGGACCGGTGACGTGGCGGTCGCGATCAGTTGCAGCGGCGAGACGCCCGACGTGCTGGTGCCCGCGCGCACCGCGGCCGAGGGCGGGGCGTTGATCGTGGGGATCACGAACAATCCTCGGTCCTCGCTGGCCGGGCTGGCGGATCACACGCTGGTGTCGGCGGGGCGGGAGACGGCGTTCCGGCCCGGGGCGCTGGCCAGCCGGATCAGCCAGTTGCTGATCGTGGACTGCATCTTCGTGGGGCTGGCGCAGCGTACGTACGAGAAGGCCGACGCGGCCATCCGGGCCACGCGCGACGCCACGGACCGCTACAGGAAGCGGTGAGCCCGATCCTCAACACGGTCAGGTGCGGATGACGGACACGGAGGCCGGGCCGGGTTCGGGTCAGGTGCGGATGACGGACACGGAGGTCAGGTCGGGTTCGGGTCAGGTGCGGGTGACGGAGACAGAGGTCAGGTCGGCTTCGATTTTCGCCGCAGTGGAGAGCAGGGGCGGCAGGAGGTCGCGGCGGACCGCCTGCAGGCTCGTACGGCTGGCGTGCGTGGAGACGTTGACCGCGGCCACCGTCCGGCCTGAGCGGTCGCGGATGGGCGCGGCGATGGACCGCAGCCCCTCCTCCAGCTCCTGGTCCACCATCGCCCACCCGCGCTCGCGAACCTCGTCGAGCTCCGCCCGCAGCGCGGCGGGCAGCACGATCGTGCGCGAGGTGAGCCGGCGCAGCTCGGCCCCCTCCAGGTACGCCTCCAGCCGCTCGGCCGGCAGGGCCGCCAGGAGCACCCGGCCCATCGACGTGCAGTGGGCGGGGAACCGGGTGCCGATGCTGATCGTCACCCGCATGATCCGGGCCGTGGCCACCCGCGCCACGTAGACCACGTCCTCGCCGTCCAGCACCGCGACCGAGGCCGACTCGCGTACCTCGGCGGCGAGGCGTTCCAGGTGCGGATCGGCCACCTCGGGCAGCGTCAGGCTCGACAGGTAGGCGTATCCCAGGTCCAGCACCCTGGGGGTGAGCGAGAACAGCCGCCCGTCGTTGCGCACGTAGCCGAGGTCGGCCAGGGTGAGCAGGAACCGCCGGGCCGCCGCCCTGCTGAGCCCGGTCGCGCGGGCCACCTGGCTGAGTGTCAGCTCAGGCTCTGTGGCGCTGAACGCGCGGATCACGGTGAGTCCCCGGGCCAGCGACTGCACATGATCAACCATGGTGATCCCTTGACAGGAGCCGACAAAGGCGTAAGTTCCGCGATAACGGGGGCGTTCGGTTAGAGAATACCTGTACGCATAGCGCACAAACTAGGGAGTAGCCGTGCGTCGCGCTCTCGTGGTCCTCGCCGCTCTCCTGGTGGCCGCGTGCGGCGGCACCCAGTCGGCGGCGCCCGAGCAGGCCCAGGGAAAGACCAAGGTCAACGCCGGGGTCATCGCCATCCTCGACACCGCTCCGATCCATCTCGGCAAGGCCAAGGGCTTCTTCGACGAGCAGAACATCGACCTCACCATCACCCCCGTGCAGGGCGGCGCGGCCAGCGTCTCCGGCGCGGTCAGCGGGCAGTTCCAATTCGCCTTCGCCAACACGACCTCGCTGCTGACGGCCAAACAGCAGGGGCTCGACGTGAAGGTGGTCGCCAACGGCGTCTCCTCCACCGGCGAGCAGGGCAAGGACTTCAGCGCGGTGCTGGTCAAGCCGGACAGCCCGATCAGGACGGCCGCGGACCTGGCGGGCAAGAAGATCTCGGTCAACCAGCTCAAGAACATCGGCGACACGACCGTACGCGCCTCCGTACGCAAGGCAGGCGGAGACCCCGGCGGCATCGAGTTCATCGAGTTGGCCTTCCCCGACGCGCCCGCCGCGCTGCAGAGCGGCCGGGTGGACGCCATCTGGGTGGTCGAGCCGTTCGTCAGCCAGGCGCTCGGACAGGGAGCGCGCGCCGTGGCGTGGAACTTCGCCGACGCCGCCCCCGATCTGACCGTCGCCATGTACTTCACGACCGGCCGGACCGACGCCGACCTGACCAGGCGGTTCACGGCGGCGATGCGTAAGTCGCTGGAGTACGCCGACACGCATCCTGACGAGGTCAGAGAGATTCTGACGACGTACACGAAGATCACGCCTGAGGTGATCGCGAAGATGTACCTGCCGAAGTGGCCGGTCGAGGTCAACAGGGCGTCCGTGCAGACCGTGGCGGACCTGGCGCTGGCCGACGGGGTGCTCAGCGAGAAGGTCGACGTGTCTGCGCTGGTGCCGTGAGGCGTCTTCTCAGCAGGATCGGCTACGGCCTGGCCGGGCTGGGCGGGCTCCTCGCGCTGCTGGAGGCCGTGCCGCGGCTCGGCCTGGTCGACGCGCGGTTCCTGCCGCCCGCCTCGGAGATCCTCGCCACGCTGGCCACGCAACTCGCCACGCCTGCGTTGTGGGTGGCGCTGGGCGAGACCATGCGCGGGTGGGCGCTGGGCCTGGCGATCGCGTTCTGCGCGGCGGTCGTGGCCGGGGTGGTCATCGGGATCGTGCCGGGTCTGCGGGCGGTGACGAACTCCACCGTCGAGTTCCTCCGCCCGATCCCGTCGGTCGCGCTGGTGCCGCTGGCCACGCTGCTGTTCGGGCCCTCACTCGGCTCGACGCTCATGCTCGTGGTGTACGCGTCGTTCTGGCAGGTGCTCATCCAGGTCCTGTACGGCGTCGCGGCCGTCGACCAGGTGGCCTTCGACACCGCCAGGTCGTACGGGTTGTCGGCCTGGTCGCGGGTCAGGCATCTGGTGTGGCCGACGGCGTTGCCGTACGTGATGACCGGGCTCAGGCTGGCGGCGGCGGTGGCGTTCATCCTGGCGGTGACGGCGGAGCTGGTGATCGGCAGTCCGGGGCTCGGCGCCGAGATCCAGGTGGCGCAGAGCGGCGGGGCCGTCCCGGTCGTGTACGCGCTCATCGTGCTGGCCGGGCTGGTGGGCATCGGGGTGAACGCGGCCGTGCGACTGCTGGAGCGCAGGGTGCTGGCCTGGCATCCGGCCGTCCGGTCGGAGGTGGCCGCGTGAGAGCTGTCCGGTCGGAGGTCACCCCGTGAGACCCGTGAGAGCGGTCCCCTCGGAGGTGGCCGGATGAGATCCGTGGGAGCGGTCGCGTCGGAGGTGGCCGGTTTGAGAGTCGTCAGGCTGGTGGCACTGCCCGCGCTGCTGGTGGTGGTCTGGTGGGCGGTCGGCGGGAGCACGTTCTACCTGCCTGGTCCGGTGGAGGTGGGGCGGGCGTTCGCCGAGACGTGGTTCTCTGAGCGGCTGGTGGACGACGTGCTGCCGAGTCTCGGACGGTTGCTGGCGGGTTATGCCGTGGCCGGGGTGCTCGGCGTGGGGCTGGGCGTGCCGATCGGGCTGTCGCGGCGGTTGCGGGCCACGCTGGAGCCGGTGCTGGAGTTCTTCAGGGCCATCCCGCCGCCCGTGCTGGTGCCGCTCATCATGTTGCTGGCCGGGATCGACACGCCCATGAAGGTGCTGGTCATCGTGTCGGGCTGCGTCTGGCCGATCCTGCTGAACACCGTCGAGGGCGTACGCGCGCTGGACGAGGTCCTCGCCGACACCTGCCGCATGTACGGCGTACGCGGCGCCTCCAGGCTGCGGCGCTTCGTGCTCCGCGGCGCCAGCCCGCAGATCATGACCGGGCTCAGGCAGGCGTTGTCGATCGGGATCATCCTGATGGTCATCAGTGAGATGTTCGCCAGCTCCAGCGGTCTGGGGTTCACGATCGTGCTGTTCCAGCGGCAGTTCCAGATCGCCGAGATGTGGAGCGGGATCCTGCTGCTCGGGCTGCTCGGCCTGGCCCTGTCGGCGCTATTCCGCCGGCTGGAGCGGTGGGTGTTGTCCTGGTACTACGGCAGTGGAGCCGCCCGTGCTTGAGATCTCCTCGTTGACCAAGGTCTACGCGAGCCCCGGCCGCCGCGTCGAGGCGCTGCGCTCGATCACCTTCAGCGTGGGCGCCGGCGAGATGGTGTGCGTGGTGGGGCCCTCCGGGTGTGGAAAGACCACGTTGTTGCGGTGCGTGGCCGGGCTGCTGCCGGTCAGCGGCGGCGAGGTGCGCGTGGCCGGCGTGCCTGTGACCGGGCCGCCGCCGCGCATGGCCGTCGTCTTCCAGGAGTACGGCCGCAGCCTGTTCCCCTGGATGACCGTCTGGCAGAACGTCGAGCTGCCGCTGAAGGAGAAACGGGTGCCGGCCGCGCGGCGGCGGGAGCTCGTCACCGACTCGCTGCGCGCGGTCGGTCTCGGCGACGTGGCCGACGCCCATCCGTGGCAGTTGTCCGGCGGGATGCAGCAGCGTGTCGCGATCGCGCGGGCGGTGGCGTACGAGCCGCAGGTCATGCTGATGGACGAGCCGTTCGCCGCGGTGGACGCGCAGACCCGGGCCGACCTGGAGGACCTGATCCTGCGGTTGTGGCGGGACCTCGGGGTGACCACGTTGTTCGTGACCCACGACATCGATGAGGCCGTCTATCTCGGGCAGCGGGTGCTCGTGCTGTCCTCGTCCCCGACAGTGATCATGGAAGATCTGAAGATCGACCTGCCGCCCGATCGGGACCAGCTCACCACTCGGTCGCTGCCGAGGTTCGGCGAGCTGCGCGGGCATGTCTACCGGCAGATCCAGCAGGCGAGGGGGTCGCGGTGACCACGGTTCGACAGGCCACGTTCGAGGTGCTCAGGCGGTACGGGCTGACCACGATCTTCGGCAATCCCGGCTCCACCGAGGTGACCCTGCTGACCGGGCTGCCGGACGACCTGCGTTTCGTGCTGGCCCTGCACGAGGGGTCGGTGGTGGGCATGGCCACGGGGTGGGCCATCGGGCACCAGGCGCCGGCGCTGGCCGTGCTGCACACCGCCGCCGGACTCGGGAACGCGGTGGGCGCCATCGCCACCGCCCGGGTGAACCGGGTGCCGCTGGTGATCCTCGTCGGGCAGCAGGATCGGCGGCATCTGGCGCTGGAGCCTTTCCTGGCGGGGCGGCTCGGCGGGCTGGCCGGGGAGTACCCGGTATGGACTGACCAGCCGGCCCGCGCCCAGGACGTGCCGGGCTCGGTGGCCCGTGCCTTTCACGAGGCGGTCACCTTCCGCGGGCCGGCGCTGGTGGTCGTACCGATGGACGACTGGGCGGCCCCCTTCGACGGCGAGATCGTCGCGGCCCCGGGCCGCGTGATACGACCGGCGGCGGTCGCCGACGCCGACCTTTCGCCCCTGGTCGAACTGCTGACCAAGGCCCGCTCACCGGCGATCGTCGCAGGCGCGGGTGTGGGCGTGGGCGTCGGCGGGGACGCGGCGTCGCCTGCGGGCGTGGATGCTGGTGCGGGCTCGGGTGTGGATGTGGGGTGGGAGTCGCTGGTTTTGCTGGCGGAGCGGCTGGGGTGTCCGGTGTTTCAGGAGTCGTTCGGGGCTCGGGCCGGGTTTCCGCAGGATCACCCCCAGTACGCCGGGGTGCTGCCGTCCGATCGGGTGCGGCTGCGGGCGGCGCTGGCCGGGCACGACGTGGTGCTCGCGGTGGGCGCGCCCGTCTTCCGCCAGTACCCCTACACGCCGGGGCCGCTCGTGGAGCCGGGCACGTCGATCGCGGTGATCACGGACGAGCCGGCGGAGGCACATCGCAGCCCGGCCGCCGTGGCCTACCTGGCGACCCCGGCGATCGTCTGCGCCCGCCTGGCCACGCTCCTCCCGGCCCGGCCCCAGGATCCGACCAACGCGCGGCCACGGACTACCACCGCCGGAACCCAACCGCCGACCGCCACCGCGACACCGGCCCCCACCGCCGGAACCCCACCATCGAGCGCCACCGAGACACCCACCCCGACCACCCAGACGC
>NZ_JADOGI010000271.1 GCF_015645445.1 Nonomuraea cypriaca
GTCCGGGGCGAGGGGGGTGTTGCCGAGGATGAGGTCGGCGGACTTCTCGGCGAGCATCATGACGGGGGCGTAGATGTTGCCGTTCGTGACGTACGGCATCGCCGAGGCGTCGACCACGCGCAGGCCGTCGAGGCCGTGCACGCGCATCGTCTCGGGGTCGACGACGGACCGGTCGTCGGTGCCCATCCTGCAGGTGCAGGACGGGTGCAGCGCGGTCTCGCCGTCTCTGGCCACCCAGGCGAGGATCTCCTCGTCGGTCTGGACGTCGGGGCCGGGCGACAGCTCGCCGCCGTCCAGGTCCGCCCAGGCGGGCTGGGCGAGGATGGCCCTGGCGTGCCTGACGGCCTCCACCCACTCGCGGCGGTCCTGCTCCGTGGACAGGTAGTTGAAGCGCAGGGCCGGCTTCTCGCGCGGATCGCTCGACGTGATGCGGACCGAGCCGCGGCTGTCGGAGTACATCGGCCCGATGTGGACCTGGTAGCCGTGGCCGCCCGCCGGCGCCGAGCCGTCGTAGCGGACCGCGATGGGCAGGAAGTGGAACATCAGGTTCGGGTACGCCACGTCGTCGTTCGACCGGATGAAGCCGCCGGCCTCGAAGTGGTTCGTGGCGCCCGGACCGCCCCTGAGAAAGAGCCAGTTGGCGCCGATGACAGGCCGCCGCCATTTGGCCAGGGACGGCTGCTGCGAGACCGGCTGCCCGCAGGCGTGCTGGACGTACACCTCCAGGTGGTCCTGCAGGTTCTCGCCTACGCCCGGCAGGTCGTGGACCACGTCGACGCCCAGCGGCTCAAGAAGAGCCCGCGGGCCGACGCCGGAGAGCTGGAGCAGCTGGGGCGAGTTGATCGCGCCGCCGCACAGGATGACCTCGCCCGCCTCGACGCGCTCGCCCCGGCAGAGCACGCCCACCGCCCTGGTCCCGTCGAAGAGGATCTTCTCCACGAGGGCGCGGGTCCTGACCGTGAGGTTGCGGCGGCGGCGCACCGGGTGCAGGTACGCGCGCGCGGCGCTGAGCCGGCGGCCCCGGTGGATGTTGCGGTCGAAGGCGGCGAAGCCCTCCTGGCGGTAGCCGTTCACGTCGTCGGTCAGCGGATGGCCGGCCTGCTGGACCGCCTCGAAGAACGCCTCGAACAGCGGGCCGCGCGCGGGGCCGCGTTCCAGGGTCAGCGGGCCGTCACCGCCGCGGAAGTCCGTGCCCGGGTCGGCCAGGCAGCGCTCCATCTTCTTGAAGTATGGCAGGCAGTGCGCGTAGTCCCAGCTCTTCATGCCGGGATCGCTGGCCCACCGCTCGTAGTCGAGCGGGTTGCCGCGCTGGAAGATCATGCCGTTGATGCTGCTCGAGCCGCCCAGGACCTTGCCCCTGGCGTGGTAGACGCGCCGGTCGTTCATGTACGGCTCCGGCTCCGACTCGTACTTCCAGTCGTAGAGGCGGTTGCCGATCGGGAACATCAACGCGGCCGGCATGTGGATGAACACGTCCCACAGGTAGTCGGCCCGCCCGGCCTCGAGCACCAGGACGGACACCGACGGATCGGCGCTCAGCCGGTTCGCCAGGGCACAGCCGGCCGAGCCGCCGCCCACGATGACGTAGTCGTACCTCAACGGGGGATCCAGTCCTTCCACACGATCTTGTTCTCGTCGACCCAGCGCTTGGCGGCCTGCTCCGCGGACATCTTCTCGTTGATCATGTCACTGGCCACGGCGTTCTGGGCGTCGTTGGTCCAGGAGAAGTTGCGGACCAGCTCGTACGCCCTCCCGCCGCGCTCCGCGAACCGCCTGCTGACGATCTTGTCCAGCAGGTACGGCGGATAGTCGCAGGCCACCTTGGCCGCGTCGTCGTCGCAGCCCACGGCGTACGCCGGCAGCGCGATCTTGACCAGCTTGACCTTGGTGAACAACCATTGCGGCTCGTAGAAATACATGAGCAACGGCGTCCGATTCTTCGTGGCGGCCTGGGCGGCCTTGATCAGCGCGTCTTCGCTGCCGGAGTAAACGACCTGGTAATTGAGCCCGAGGTTCTTGACGAGTGCCTCGTCATTGGTGACGAACGTCGGATCCCCGTCCAGAAGCTGTCCGGCATTTCCGGTTTTTTCGGTACGAAATAGGCGCGCGTACTTGTTCAGGTTTCGGTAGTCCGTAATGTCGGGGTACTTTTTGGCCATCCACTCGGGGACGTACCAACCGATCACGCCCTTGTTACCCGTGAGGCCGGCCGACAGCGCGGTCTTCTTCTCCTCGATGAACTCCTTCTTCAAGTCGTTGTGACCCCAGCTCTCCACGATCACGTCGACCTTGCCTGATTCGAAATCCCGCCAGGATTGGTCCTCTTTCACGGCCCGCGTGTTCACCTTGTAACCCAGTTCGTGCTCCAGCAGGTAGGCGAGCACGGCCGCCTGGGCCTCGTACCCGACCCAGGCGTGGAGGTCGATGTTGACGGTTCCCAGGGAACCGCCGGCGGCGCCGGGCTCCTCGCCGGAGCAGGCAGTCAGGAGCAGGACCGCCACCAGCGGCCCCGCGAGCGTCTTCATCAGGACCTCCGCGGGAGACCCCGGGCTTCAGCCCTGGGGAGGAAGGGGGAGCGCGGGAGGGCCGCCAAGGCCCGAGCGGTGCGGTAACCGGGTGGTTTTCGCATGTGGGTTCCCCTTCTCTTGGTATGGTTCGTGTGTTCGGACTGGCCGGCGATAACCAAGCCGGCCGGTTCGGGCCTACCGCCGGGCTGGCGGGATGTGAAGCCTGTGGAGGCCACGTAAGACCGGTCGCACACCTTCGGGCGTGCGTGGGCTGTCGCCGGTGAAGCAGGAAGATCCGACCCGTGAGGGTGGGAATCCCCCGGATTCATCTGTGGGGAGCATGTCAAACGCATGATGGTCTCCGCGGCCGCGGCCCCGGCCCCGGTGGACGGGGCCGCGGCCGGCCGGTTCAGAAGGCGGTCACTTCGGGATCCAGGCCTGCCACTTGGCGGGGTTGGCCTCCACCCACTTCTTGGCGGCCTCCTCGCCGGTCATGCCGTTGTTGGTCATGTCGTCGGCGACGGCGTTCTGTTCCTCGTTCGTCCAGGTGAAGTTCTTGATCAGCTCGTACGCGTTGCCGCCGGTGTCGGCGAACCGCTTGCTCACGATCTTGTCGAGGTCGAGCTCGGCGTAGTCGCAGGCGACCTTCTTCGGGTCGGCGTCGCAACCCTCGGTGTAGGCGGGCAGGTTGACCCGGACCAGGTCAGTCTTGCTGAACAGCCAGTGCGGGTCCCAGAAGTAGAACAGCAGCGGCTTCTTCTGCTCCTGCGCCTGCTGGGCGCCCTTGATCAGGGCCGCCTCGCTGCCGCCGACGACGACCTTGAAGTTCAGCTTGAGGTTCTTGATCAGGGCTTCCTCGTTGCTGACGTAGGACGGGTCGCCGAACAGCAGCTGGCCCTGGTCGCCGGACTCGGAGGTCTTGAACAGGTCGGCGTACTTGTTGAGGTTCTTGTAGTCGGTGATGTCGGGGTGCTCGTCGGCCATCCACTTGGGGACGTACCAGCCGATGACGCCCTTGTTGCCGGTCGAGCCGATCGACAGCGCGGTCTTCTTCTCGTCGATGAACTGCTTCTTCAGGTCCGGGTGGCCCCAGTTCTCGATGATGACGTCGACGTCGCCGGTCTCGAAGCCCTCCCAGGCGAGTTGCTCCTTGATCTCGGGCAGCTCGACGGTGTAGCCGAGCTCGTTCTCCAGCAGGTACGCGACCACGTTCGCGCTGGCCTCGTACCCGACCCACGGGTTGATCGCGATCTTCACGGTACCCGCGGCGGCGCTGCTCGCGCCGGCCTGCGGCGCGGCGGAACTCGTGGAGCTGTCGACCTGGGCGCCGCCGCAACCGGCGGCGAGCCCAAGGACGAGAAGGCCTGCGAGCAGGCGTATCTTCATGTGAACTTCCTCTTTCGGGGGGAAGAGCGCCTGTCGGCGCCCTGCGTGATGCGGTCGAGCATGACGCCGAGCAGTACGGTCGCGATGCCCGCGATGAAGCCCATGCCGAAGTCGGTCCGCTGGGAGAACCCGAGGACCACGTCATAGCCGAGCGCGCCCGCCCCGACCAGGGCGCCGATGACGACCATGGCCAGCGTCATCACGATGCCCTGGTTGGCCGCGAGCAGGATGGCCTGTCTGGCCATCGGCAGCTGCACCTTCCACAGGAGCTGGCGCGGCGTCGACCCGGCGGACACGGCCGCCTCGACGACCGTGGCGGGCACGGCCTTGATGCCGTCCTCGACCAGGCGGACCACGGGCGGCACCGCGTAGATGATCGAGGCGAAGATCGCGGTGAACCTGGTGGTCTCGAACAGCGCCAGCGCCGGCAGCAGGTAGACGAAGGCAGGCATGGTCTGAGCGGCGTCCAGCAGCGGGCGCTGCACGGACGAGTACCGCGGGGAGCGGGCCGCGGTCACGCCCAGCAGGAGGCCGATGATCAGCGTGAGCAGCACCGCGACGGCGACCGTGGTCATCGTCTGCATGGCGTGCTCCCACGTGCCCAGCAGCGCGATCCCCAGCAGGCAGCCGAGCGCGATCAGCGCGGGCCGTACGCCGCTCACCCGCCAGGCGACGGTCAGCACCGCGAGGGCGACCAGCCACCAGGGGGCCGAGGTGAGCAGCGACTCCAGCGGGTTGAGCAGCCCGTGGGAGGTGACGTCCTTGATGAACGTCGTGACGGGATACCACGTCGTCTCGGCCCAGCGGACGGCGGCGTTCACCTCGGCGACGAAGTTGACCGTCAGGTTCTCCGGCCAGAGGCGGGGCAGCACGGGGATGAGCGCGAGCCCGGCCACGGCCAGCAGACCGGCCCCGACGAGATCGACCCGGCTTCTCCTGGTGTGCACATCCCGTTTGGCCGTGGACATCATGATGCGGTCGAGCATCACGGCCATGATGACGATGGCGATGCCGGCCGGGAGCATGATGCCGACCTGGGCGCGGGACAGGCCGCGGATGATGTCGCCGCCCAGGCCCGGGGCCGAGATCAGGTTCGCGATGACCACCATGGACAGGGCCATCATGATCGTCTGGTTCACCGCCAGCGCCATCGTGGACCTTGCCAGCGGCAGGTAGACCTTGAACAGCGTCTGGGCCCGCGTCGCGCCCAGCGAGGCGGACGCCTCGACGGCCGTGGGGGAGACCTCCGAGATGGCCAGCGCGGTGATGCGGATGGCGGGCGGGATCGCGTAGATCATCGTCGCGATCACCCCGGCCGGCGCGCCGATGTGGAAGAACAACGCCAGCGGCGCCAGGTACGCGAACGTCGGCATGATCTGCATGACGTCCAGCACCGGCGTGATCACCCGCCGCACCCGCCAGGACAACCCGGCCCAGACGCCCAGCGGGACGCCGATCGCCAGCGACAGCAGCACCGCGACCATGACCAGGGCCAGCGTGTCGACGCTCGACTCCCAGAGCCCGAGCACGCCGAACGCGCTCACGCTCGCCACCGCCAGCAGCGCGATGCGCCAGCCGCCGGCCAGCCAGGCCAGGGCGCCTGCCACGCCGGTGATGCCGGGCCAGCCGAGGGCGTACAGGCCGGTCAGGAACAGGTCGTAGAGCCAGCCGACGAAGAGCCGGATGTAGTTGAGGAAGTACAGGAAGAGCGGGTTGTCGTTGCGGTGGTCGTCGATCCACTCGCGCAGGTCCGTGAACGCCAGGAACTGCGGCGCCTCGTTGTCGTGCGGCAGCGTCCCCGTGCCGCGGAAGACCAGGTACGCCGCCACGAACAGGACCGCCACCCCCGCCGGCGCCGCCCACCTGGGTAAGCCCGGCTTCGAGGGCGTGCTGACGACGGTGGTGCTGGTCATGCGTCCGCCCGCATGGGGACGTCCTGCCCGGACAGGAACGACAGCAGGTCCACCCGGTCCACGACGCCCACCAGCTCGTCGCCGTCCACGACCCTGATCGGGCTGGCGGAGGCCGACGAGGCCGCCACCGCGTCCTTGATCACCGTGGTGACCGGCAGCTGGGGGCCGTTCAGCGACTCGCCGGCCTCCGGGTCGCGGCAGATCCAGCGCAGGGTCAGCACGTTGCTCCTGGGCACGTCGCGGACGAAGTCGGCCACGTAGTCGTCGGCCGGCGCGCCCACCAGCTCCTCCGCGGTGCCGAGCTGCACGATCGAGCCCGCCCGCATGATCGCGATGCGCTCGCCCAGCTTCAGCGCCTCGGACAGGTCGTGGGTGATGAACACCATCGTCTTGCCGACCTCGCGGTGCAGGCGGATCACCTCTGCCTGCATGTCGCGTCTGATCAGCGGGTCGAGCGCGCTGAACGGCTCGTCGAACAGCATCACCTGCGGCTCCACCGCCAGCGCCCTGGCCAGGCCCACGCGCTGCTGCATGCCGCCGGAGAGCTGGTCGGGGTAGGCGTCGGCGTACCCGTCGAGGCCGACGAGGGAGACGATCTCCCTGGCCCGCGCGTGCCTGAGCGGCCTCGCGGTGCCCTGGACCTCCAGCCCGTACGCGACGTTGTCGATCACCTTGCGGTGCGGCAGCAGGCCGAAGTTCTGGAAGACCATGCTGACCTGGTGGCGGCGGATCTCGCGGAGCCGCGCGGGGGAGGCGCCGCCGATGTCCTCGCCGCCGATCCTGATCTCGCCGGCGGTGGGCTCGATGAGGCGGGTGAGGCAGCGTACGAGGGTGGACTTGCCGCTGCCGGACAGGCCCATGACCACGAAGACCTCGCCGGGGCGGACCTCGAAGCTCACGTCCCTGACGGCGGCGGTGCAACCGGTCTTCTCGCGCAGCGCGGCGGGTTCGAGACGCTTGTCTTCGCTGTTCAGCACTTTCTGTGCCCTGGCACCGAAGATCTTCCAAAGGCCATCAACGGTGATAGCCGCGCTGCCGGGAGAAACCCCCACACTCGCCTCCTCGATTGACGTGGCTCAACATAGGGCGTGAATAACGCAAATCTCAACGCCGTGACCCTCCAGAGACCGGGGTGCTCCTCGCACGTTACTCGTCTGGAACGAACTAACCACCCATTCACGGACATTTAACGTGTTAAAGGTTTATTTCCGGCTGAAGGGTCTCAGGGATGGGACTCCAGGTTCTCTCTCAGGAGCCCCACGACTCGAATTTTGTCGCGTTATGTTCGGTTGGCCACTTGCCATGGGATGTGTTCCAATTACCCGCACTTGCTGATTTCCCATGGGGTGTGCAGCCCCTCTCATATACGCCGATTCGGGCGAGGTGCGTTCGGTGAGTACAGAGCAGGGCGAGAAGCAGGCCGGCGAGCGCAACTGGCGCCTGCGGAATTGGCGCGTCCGGGCGCGCCTCGTCGCGCTCATCCTGGTGCCGACGGCCGCCGCCGTGCTGCTCGGCGGCATCCAGGTGCTCTCTTCGACGGCCGCCGCGGGCGACTTCGCGCGCACCAACCAGTTCGCCCAGCTCTCCGAGCAGGTCGGCGAGCTCACCCATCTGGTGTCCGCCGAGCGCGCGAGGACCGCCTGGTACATCGCGCGCGACCGGCCGGCCGCCGCGCTGAGCGAGGTGAGCGCCCAGATGGCTCAGGTGGACCAGATCGCCGACCAGGTCCGCGGCACCGCCAGGGAACTGCAGAACGAGGCCACCGGCCGCACCGCCGACCGGATCGAGAGCCTGCTCAGCCGCATGGACGACCTGGTCGCCCTGCGCCAGCAGGCGCTCGACGCGAGCCTGCTGCCCGGCGCCGCCGTCGAGCTCTACACGACGGTCATCAACGACCTGCTCTCCGTCCACGACGAGCTGATCAAGGGCAGCGCGGACGACGAGCTGTTCCGGCAGACCCGCATGCTCGACGGGCTCGCCCGGGCCAAGGAGAGCGTCTCCTACCAGCAGGCCCTGGTCACCGCGGTCCTGGTCGAGGGGGCGTTCGACCAGGACCAGCTCAAGCGCTTCCTCGGCGAGCAGTCCAGGGAGGCCCACGAGCGCAGAGGCTTCGCCGCCGAGGCCACCGCCGAGGAGCGCCGCTCCTTCGACGAGACCGTCAACGGCCGCTCCGCCGACCGCATGCTGTTCCTGCGTGAGCTGGTGCTGATCAGGGCCACGAACGGGCTCCCGCTGCGCGGCCTCGACCAGGCCAGGCGCGACGACGCCAAGGAGTGGTTCGACGCGGCGACCGTGGTCGTCGACTCCATGCGGACGATCGAGGAGCGCCAGGCCAGGGGGATCGTGGCCCGCAGCGAGGCGCTCAGCGCGGACGAGCGGCAGCGGGCGTACGTGACCGCAGGCGCCGTGCTCGCGTTGCTCGTGGTCGTGCTGCTCATCACCACCGGCGTGGCCAGGTCGCTGGTGAGGCCGCTGCGCCGGCTGCGCGGCGAGGCGCTGCAGATCGCCGGCAAGCGGCTGCCCGAGTTCGTGCAACACCTGCGCGAGTCACGCGACGGTGCCGTCGACACCGAGGTGCCGCCCATCGGGGTCTTCTCCAGGGACGAGGTCGGCGAGGTCGCCCGCGCCTTCGACGAGGTGCACCGCGAGGCCGTACGACTGGCGGGCGACGAGGCGCGGCTGCGCTCCAACGTCAACGCCATGTTCGTCAACCTCTCCAGGCGCAGCCAGACGCTGGTCGAGCGCCAGCTCACGCTGATCGAGAACCTGGAGCGCGGCGAGCGCGACGACGCCAGGCTCGGCGACCTGTTCAAGCTCGACCACCTGGCCACCCGCATGCGCCGCAACAGCGAGAACCTGCTCGTCCTGGCCGGCCAGGAGGCCGCGCGCAAGTGGAGCGAGCCGGTCGAGCTCATGGACATCGTGCGGGCGGCGCTCGGCGAGGTCGAGAGCTACGACCGGGTCAGCGTCCAGGTGCAGTCGGACGTGGCCATCGCCGGTCAGGCCGTCACCGATGTCGTACACCTGCTGGCCGAGCTGGTCGAGAACGCCGCCTCGTTCTCCTCCAGGGACACCAAGGTCATCATCTCCAGCAGCCGCATCGACGGCGGCAGCCTCATGATGTCGGTCACCGACCACGGGATCGGCATGGAGCCCGATGAGCTGACCGAGGCGAACTGGCGCTTGGCCAACCCGCCCGTCGTGGACGTCTCGGTCTCCCGGCGGATGGGGTTGTTCGTGGTGGGGCGGCTGGCGCTGCGTCACAGCATCAAGGTCCAGCTGCGCAGGCAGGACATCGGCGGGCTGACCGCCATGGTGCTGGTCCCGTCCATGCTGCTCACCACCGTGCCGGGCACCGCGATGATGCGGGGCGCGGTGCTGGCCGGCGGTCCCGGCACTCCGGGCATGCCGGATTCGTCCAGGCCCGGCCGGCCAGGACAGGGACCGGCGGGACCGGGACAGGGATCGGGATCATCGGGACTGTTCGGGCCGGACTTGCTCGGGCCGGGCTTCCCGGCGCCCGACTTCCCTGGGCCGGACTTCCCAGCACCTGACTTATCTGGGCCGGGCGGGGCGGGCGCGCCACAGCCGCCCGCCCAGGTGCCCCGGCAGGCCCCGGCCGGAATGCCCGCCGGAATGCCCGCGTTCGGCCACCCGTCGCTCGACGTCGCCGCGCCCGCCCTGGAGAACTCGTCCTGGTTCAGCTCCCAGCGCACGCACTCGACGGAGCCGGCACCCGCCGACACCTCCTTCGCCACCCCGGGCCCGGCGCAGTCCAGGGACGAGTTCCTGCCGATCTTCGCCTCCGTCGACGAGAACAACTGGTTCAGCAAACCGGCGCCGACGGCCGACCACCGCGACCCCGCCTGGCCCTCGACAGCCGACCGGGGCTGGCAGTCCGCCGCCACGGCCGCGGAGCCCGCGCAGGACGGCACCACGAACTCCGGCTTGCCGAAGCGGACGCCGAGAGCGAACCTGGTACCGGGGACCGCGAACCCGAAGCCGCCGCCCGTTCCCGCTCCTCCGCCGTCGCCGGACCGACTGCGTAACAGGCTGGCCAGCTACCAGCAGGGCGTGCGCAAGGGCCGTTCCGAGCTCGAGGAGGGCTGATGAAGGAGCTGAGTCAGGCCGCCAGGGACGTCAACTGGCTGGTCAGCGGCTTCGTGGAGGAGGTCCCCGGCGTGGCGCACGCCGTGGTCGTCTCCGCCGACGGCCTGCCCATGGCGTTCTCGCGAGACTTCCCCCAGGACCGCGCCGACCAGCTGGCCGCCATCGCGGCCGGGCTGGTCAGCCTCACGCAGGGGTCCGCGCGGGTGTTCGAGGGCGGAGGGGTCACCCAGACCCTCGTCGAGATGGAACGCGGTCTGCTGCTGGTGATGTCGATCAGCGACGGATCCTGCCTGGCGGTGCTGGCCACGCCCGACTGCGACATGGGCCTGGTCGCGTACCAGATGACGATCCTGGTCGAGCGTGCGGGGCAGGTGCTCACACCTGCCGTACGGGCGGAACTATCTGCCGCGCGCCCGTGGTGATGGGAGTGAACCATGGCATCGTGGCATAACGGGGAGCCGGAGGCCGAGCGCAGCTCGCTGGTGCGGATGTACGCCGTCACAGGCGGACGGACCACTCCACGCAGCCGGCTCGCCATGGAGGCCCTGGTATCCTCGGCCACCTCGGCACAACTCGGCATGACCTACACCCGCGAATACCGCGCGATCAGTGAGTTGTGCCGCCAGGTGCGGTCCGTGGCGGAGATCTCGGCGCTGCTGAGCGTCCCGCTCGGTGTGGCGCGGGTGCTGGTCGCCGACATGGAAGCGGACGGGCTGGTCAAGGTGTACCAACCGCAGTTGGATGCGGGCCTTCCTGACAGGAGCCTGCTCGAAAGGGTGCTCAGTGGACTTCGCAGGCTCTAGCCGGCTCACCTCCACCAAGATCGTCGTAGCGGGCGGTTTCGGCGTGGGCAAGACCACGTTCGTCGGCTCGGTGTCGGAGATCATGCCGCTCACGACCGAGGCGGTGATGACGGACGCGTCGGCGGGCATCGACGACCTCGGCCACACGCCCGGCAAGAACACCACCACCGTGGCCATGGACTTCGGGCGGCTCTCGCTCGACCAGGAGCTGATCCTCTACCTGTTCGGCACCCCCGGGCAGCACCGGTTCTGGTTCATGTGGGACGACCTGGTGAAGGGGGCCATCGGCGCCGTGGTGCTGGTCGACTCCCGGCGGCTGGCCGACAGCTTCCCCGCCGTCGACTACTTCGAGGACTCGCAGATGCCGTTCGTCGTCGGGCTCAACGGCTGGGACGGCGAGTTCCCGCACGTCGAGAGCGAGGTGCGGGAGGCGCTCACGCTCTCACCGCACGTGCCCATCGTGCGCACGGACGCGCGGGCCAGGCAGGCGGTCAAGAACACGCTCATCACGCTCGTCGAGCACGCGCTGACCGTCCGGGCCCACTGACCGTCCGGGCCCACTGCCTTTCGTGCCCACTGACCGTCCGCGCCCACTGCCTTTCGTGCCCACTGGCCCGTCGGCCTACTGCCACCAGTACGCCGCCACCAGCTCCGCGACCAGCGTCTCGGTGAGCAGGGCGACGTCGGGATCGCCGTCGTACGGGTAGCGGACCGCGGCGGCGGCGTCCTTGACCTCGGCGCCCACGGCGATCACCATGGACCCGCGCTGCCTGACCCAGTCCATGGCCTGGGCGTCGTACCGGGAGCCCGGGTAGAGCAGGGCGCGGTAGTCGCGGGTCTTGGTGAGGTAGACGTCCACGTGGGACCAGTCGCCGGTCTCGCAGGCGTCGGCAGGGCGGCGCGGGCCCTCGCGGAGCATCAGCGCCGACTGCTCCGCCGAGGACAGGCGCTCGGCGGGGGCGATCGTGTAGACGCCGTCGGGGCCGTCCAGCAGTTCCAAGGTCAGCGGGAGCCACTCGTCCCTGCGGTCGAGCAGGTCGGCGGTGGCCTCGGCGGCGCGCGTGATCAGCGCGGGCACGTCGTGGTCCGCGCCGGTGAGGTGCGTCTCCAGGGCCAGGAGCAGCGCCAGGGTGTGCTGGAACGTACGGCAGGCCACGCCCCCGCGCTCCTCGCCCGCGTCCATGGGGATCACCAGGCCGGCCGTCTCGGCGAGGGGCGAGCCTGGCGTGTTGGTGAGCGCCGCGAGGAAGGAGGGGCCGTTCGCGTAGCGGGCCGCGGCGTCGAGCGTCTCCGCGCTGGAGCCGGTCGCCGAGATCGGGACGACGAGGGTGCCCTCGGCGGCCGGCCAGGTGGCGGTGGCCGAGGCGTAGTCGGCGTACGCGTCCACGCCGGCGGCCCGCAGCCGCAGGGCGGCCACCCCCGCCGCGTAGCGGGAGCTGCCCATGCCGAGGAACAGCACCCTGCGGATGTCCTGCGGCAGGCCCCCGAAGGGGTTGTCCGCGCGCAGGGTGGCGGCCAGGCTCGCCAGGAACTCCGGCTTGGACTCCAGATCGGCCAGATAGAGCTCGGAATTCACGCGATGTCCTTCTCTTGTGGGTACCAGGTGCGCAGAACGCCCATGGGGGCGTAGCGCCAGCGGGGAAGATGACGGGCGGCGTAGATCAGCTCGCGGCACTCCTGCTCCACCTCGAACGGGCGGATCAGGCTCTCGTCCAGGAGGTCGGGCCTGTGCCGTGCCGCCAGCCGGGCCTTGTAGGCGGTGACCAGCAGGGTGCGGGCCCGAGCCGCCCAGGCGGCGGCCAGGCCGGGTGGGGTGGCCCTTCTCCTGATCGCGACCTGCGCCACGTGTTCGAGGCTCGTGGTGAGCTGGGCCACGTCCCTGGCCACCGGCTGGTACGGGTCCGCCCCGGCCACGGTCGGGTTGCCGTCGAAGTCGATCACCGCGTACCCGTCACGCCACCTGAGCACCTGACCGACGTGGAGGTCGCCGTGGATCCTGATCCTGGGCCCGGCGACCGGCCCGTCCAGCGGCGCCAGCTCCCGCCTGAGAGCCTCCGCCCTGGTGGCCAGCCAGGCGCCGTCCGCGCCGTCCGTCAGATCGAGGGCCTCCCGCAGCGCGCCCGCCGCCCTGGCCCCCGCGTCCTCTCCCATGGCGGCTCCCGTGCCGATTCCTGTGGCGGCTTCCACGCCGGCGGGGGCGCCGGGGAAGGTGGAGAGCGCCAGGTGAAGGTCGGCGGCGAGGCGGCCGAGCTCCGGCGCGAAGTCCGTGGCGCCCGCCGCGGCCTCGTCCACGCACCACTCCCAGCCGTCCCTGGCCTCGGGGAGGTAACCGGTCATCAAGGCGAGGAGGACCTCGTGACCGTCCGTCGCCCGCGTCAGGGCCGCGTAAGGAGGGGCCGTGTCGTTGAAGCCCGCCTCAACGAGGTGCGCGAAGATCTCCGGGGTGGGGTGGGGCCTG
>NZ_JADOGI010000272.1 GCF_015645445.1 Nonomuraea cypriaca
GCCGCCACCCGCTCAAGGCCCTGCGCCCCCTCCTGCCTGGCGCTCCCGGCCTGCGGCCTGGATCCACCGGCTTGGGTACGGCGCAGCGGCCCGTCCTCCTGGCGCCCCCGCCCTCGGGGATCGCCGGCATCCGGCCGCGCCCCGTCACGGCGCGCCCGGGCATCACGCGGCCCCGCTCCGGCCTCCTCGCCCCGGTCACCGCGGCCACGCGCCCGCCCCTCACGTCCGCCGCCCCGGTCACCGTCATCACGCCCCGGAGAAACCCTCCCCCGGGTCCGCTCACCCTCATCACGGCCCGGAGAAACCCGCCCGCGAGGACGCTCGCCCTCATCACGGCCCGGAGAAACCCGCCCGCGAGGGCGTTCGTCCTCGTCGCGGCCCTGGGCGGTGCGGCGGTCGTCGTCACGTGGCCGTCTGCGGGCGTCGTCGCCGGCCTCGCCGCGCGACCGCGCCCCGGGGCCGTCGCTCCGTGAGCGGCCGTTGTCGCCCCGGCGCGGACGAACGGAGTCCTCCGGACCGGAACGGCCCGCGTCGTCCGCACGGGAACGACCGCGCTGCTCGTCGTCCGGGTCCCGGCCCGTACGGCCCCGGGAGGCGTCGTCGAGCCCGAACGGCAGATCGAAGGGGTCGGGCTCCTTACGTGGCCGGCGCGGGCGCTCGTCAGGCGACGCCGGGCGGCCCGCCCCCTCAGAGCGGGCGGAACCCCCTTGGCGCCGTCCCGGTCCGCCCGGCGTACGACGAGCGGCGCCAGGCCCTCCCTGAGAGCCGGCGCCGCCAGCGCCGCGGCCGGGACCCTGCCCCCTGCCGCCTGATTCCCTCACCGTTCCGTGTCCACCTGGCCGGCTTCGTCTCCAGCGCTGCTCCAGTTGTTGACGCGGTCCCAGTCGCGGTGCTGCCCCTGGTTCTCGGCGAGCTGGGCGATGACCTCGGGCTGCGTCTTCAGCTGGTATTCCTGCTCGATCTGCTCCTTCTCCCTGCGCGCCACCTGGATCTCCTCGCGCAGGCTCGCGTCGGTGATGGTGTCCTTGGCCAGCATGGTGTTGAGCAACAGCAGGCTCACCAGACCGCCGCAGAGCAGGCCGACGACGAGCAGCACGAACGGCGCCCGCTGCCGGCGCGCCGGCCGCCGCCGCGGGACGGGGCGGCTCGGCTGTTCGGACCGCTGACCCGTCACGCGCGGCCGCGTCCGGAGCGCGGACTCGCTCCCCGGGCGCGCGCTCTCCACACCAGGCGCGCTCCGCACGCCGGCGCCGGCCCGCTCGGCCGCCGTCCGCTTCGCTTCGACGTCGGGACGCGCGTCAGGACGAGGCCGCTGCTTGGACTGGTGCGGCACCCGGGGCCGGCGCGTGCCCGTCTTGGGCACGGCGCGGCGGACGGGCGCACCCCGGCCGGTCTCCTGCTCAGTCGTCAACACGGATCCTCTCTGCCGCCCGCAGCCGGGCCGAGGCCGCCCGCGGATTGCGGGCGAGCTCTTCTTCGCTTGGGAGCTCCGCTCCCCTCGTCAGCAGGCGGAACCTCGGCTGGTGAGCCGGCAGCGGGACGGGCAGCCCGGGGGGGCTGGTGTCCCTGGTTCGCGCCGTGAGGGCCTGCTTGGTGAGCCGGTCCTCGAGTGAGTGGTAGGAGAGCACGACGACTCGCCCACCCAGCGTCAGCGCGTCGAGCGCCGCGGGCAGCGCCGCCTCCAGGGCGGTCAGCTCCGCGTTCACCTCGATGCGCAGCGCCTGGAAAGTCCTCTTGGCGGGGTTGCCCCCAGTGCGCCGCGTGGCGGCGGGAATCGCCTCGCGCACGATGTCCGCGAGACGCTTAGTCGAGGTTATGGCCTCTTTGGCCCGTTCTTTGATGATCAGGCCCGCGACACGCGGGGCGAATCGTTCTTCGCCGTAGTCGCGCAG
Organism: Nonomuraea cypriaca; assembly: GCF_015645445.1. Classification (GTDB taxonomy): domain Bacteria; phylum Actinomycetota; class Actinomycetes; order Streptosporangiales; family Streptosporangiaceae; genus Nonomuraea; species Nonomuraea cypriaca. The sequence continues at coordinate 1,893 of NZ_JADOGI010000272.1, forward strand.
GATCCGGGTCAGCTCCGCCGCGGGGTAGGTGTTGACCACCCGCTCCGCGGTCAGCTCCTGCTCGGTGTCCATCCGCATGTCGAGCGGGGCGTCGTAGGAGTAGGCGAACCCGCGCTCGGCCTCGTCGAGCTGCGGCGAGGAGACCCCCAGGTCGAACAGCGCTCCGTCGACCGTGGTGTGCCCCGCGTGGGCGAGCACCTCGGCCAGGTCACCGGAGGAGGCGTGGACCAGGGTCGTCCTCTCCTTGTACGGGCTCAGCCTGCGGCCGGCGAAGTCGATCGCGAAAGGGTCGCGGTCGATCCCGATCAGGCGCAGGTCCGGGTAGGCGGCGAGCAGGGCCTCCGAGTGGCCACCGAGGCCGAGGTTGGCGTCGACGACGACCGGCTCAGGGCCGCGCAGTGCCGGGCCGAGCAGCTCCAGAACGCGCTCGAGCATCACCGGAACGTGACCGCCCGTGCCAGCGTTGTCCTGCATCTCCAACCCCCCTCTCGCGTCTATGCTCGCGGATGACGCGTTCTCCAGCCGATCGCGGCTCTTTCCTGGGTCCCCACCCCGGCGCCGTCCGGCCAGGTCCCCATCCGCACCCTCTTCGTGGACGCCCGCCATCTGACACCGGGGAAGGTGCATCAGCTGGCGGACAGTGGTTGCGGGTGGAGACCTCGCCGAACGACATCACCGACGGATCGACCGTGGTCACTACAAGATCCCTGGCAGCACCTCCTCAGAAAGATCGGCGAACGCCTGCTCCTGAGCACTGAGATAGGTGTCCCAGGCCTGCGAGTCCCAGATCTCCAGCCGGGTGTTGGCCCCGATGACGACGCAGTCACGCTCCAGCCCCGCATATTGGCGCAGGGTCTGCGGAATCGTGATGCGCCCCTGCTTGTCCGGTTTCTCGTCGGACGCACTGGCGAAGAAGACGCGGCTGTAGTCACGCACCGCCTTGGCGGTGACCGGGGCGGTGCTGAGAGCCTCGGTAATGCGCTGGAACTCCTCCACGGGAAAGACGTAGAGGCATCGCTCCTGGCCTTTGGTGATCACAAGACCCTCCGCCAGCTCCTCACGGTACTTAGCCGGCAGGAACAGCCGTCCCTTGTCGTCCAGACGCGGTTGATGGGTGCCGAGGAACACCGGCCCCACCTCCCGTGCCTCGTGAAGCGCTCAGCGCTGGCGCACCGGCCCTCCACTGCGCACCACCATACTCCACTTCTCCCCACCGTCAACTGATTCAGACCGTCTTCATCATCGGTTTCCGTTGCGTTACCGCAGGTCAGAGCGATGGGGCAGAGTGGAGCCCGGCGGCGGCCCGGTCAACCCTCATGGGCGTGTCGAGGGTTCAGAAGGGCGCAGAAATAGGGGCTCCGGGGCTTCGCGACGGTCTGCCGCGAAGGTCTCGTGGAGGAAAGTGGAGCCGCCGGCGGGGCAGTGTGTCACGGGATTCGTCCGCCATGCGACAAGAACGGGAACTTCGCCCAGGTCCTCTGGAATATCCGCAAATGTCGCTCAAGAACCCGCAGCGTCGTAGGGTCGTACACACAATGGAAAAGGAATGGCATGGCTCCCGCAATGGCACCGTCCGGGACAGCCGTCGCACTCTCATGGAGGCCTGGTGGCAGTAACCCATGACGTCCCTCCCCAGCTCGACGAGCTGGTCTCCACCGCCCACCGGATCCGGCAGGCCATCGAATCAGTGATCGAGGGGAAGAGCGACGCCGTCCGCCTCACACTGACCGTCCTGCTCGCCGAGGGCCACCTCCTGATCGAGGACGTCCCAGGGGTCGGCAAGACCATGCTGGCGAAGGCGCTGGCCCGATCCATCGACTGTCCGGTACGCCGGGTGCAGTTCACCCCGGACCTGCTGCCCAGCGACATCACCGGAGTGAGCGCGTACAACCAGCAGACCAGGGAGTTCGAGTTCAAGCCGGGCCCGGTGTTCGCGAACATCGTGGTGGGCGACGAGATCAACCGTGCCTCCCCGAAGACGCAGTCCGCGTTGCTGGAGTGCATGGAGGAGCACCAGGTGACGGTGGACGGTGTGACGTACGAGCTGGACTCGCCCTTCATGGTGATCGCCACCCAGAACCCCATCGAGATGGAGGGCACGTATCCCCTCCCCGAGGCGCAGCGCGACCGTTTCACCGCGCGGGTCGCGATGGGCTACCCGGAGCCGACCGCCGAGCTGGAGATGCTCGACGTGCACGGCGGGGCCTCACCGCTGGACAAGCTCGAGCCGGTGGCGACCACGTCCGAGGTACGCGCCCTGATCGAGGCCGTACGCGGCGTCTACGTCTCCCAGCCCGTCAAGAAGTACGCCATCGACCTCGTCGTGGCCACCCGTCACTCCCCCGACCTGCGGCTTGGCGCCTCACCCCGGTCCACGCTGCAGCTGGTCAGGGCCGCCAGGGCGCACGCCGCGCTGGCGGGCCGCGACTACGTCATCCCGGACGACCTGCAGGACCTCGCCGTCCCCGTGCTCGCGCACCGGCTGCTGCCCAGCATCGAGGCCCAGGGGCAACGCCGCCTGCCCGAGCAGGTGGTGACCGAACTGATCAGGCGCGTGCCGGTGCCGGAGACGCGAGCGTCGTGAGGGCGGGACTGCGGGCTCTGACCTCCAGGGGCAGGTCGTTCCTCGCGTCCGGGATCGCGGCGCTGCTGATGGCCGTGATGCTGGGCGAGAACGACCTGTTCAGGATCGGGGTGCTGGTGACGACGCTGCCGCTGCTCGCCGCGCTGGTGGTCGCGCGCACGCGCTATCGGCTGAGCTGTGCCAGGCGCCTCGATCCGCCCAGGGCCGAGGTGGGCGGCGAGGCCACCGTGACCCTGCGGCTGGAGAACGTCACCAGGCTGCCGACCGGCCTGCTGCTCATCGAGGACACCGTGCCGTACGCGCTGGGCGTACGGCCCAGGTTCGTGCTGGACCGGGTCGAGCCGCGGGGCGTGCGCGAGATCGACTACCGGGTGCGCTCCGACCTACGCGGCCGCTACACGATCGGCCCGCTGTCGATCCGCATCGCCGACCCGTTCGGCCTGGTGGAGCTGACCCGCTCGTTCACGATCAGCGACACGCTGGTGGTGACGCCGCACGTGGCGGCGCTCCCGCACGTACGGCTGTCCGGCGAGTGGACGGGCGGCGGCGACAGCCGTACGCGGAGCGTGGCGGCGGCGGGCGACGACGACGTCGCGCCGCGCGAGTACCGGCAGGGCGACGACCTGCGGCGGGTGCACTGGCGTTCGACGGCCCGCCACGGCGAGCTGATGGTGCGCCGGGAGGAGCAGCAGTGGCAGAGCCGCGGCGCGCTCCTGCTCGACACCCGCAGATACGCCCACCGCGGCGAGGGCCCGCGCTCGTCGTTCGAGGTCGCGGTGTCGGCCGCGGCCTCCATCGGCGTCCACCTCGCCCGCGAGGGCCTCGGCCTGCGCCTGGTGACCGACCAGGGCGCCGAGCACCTGACGGACACGGGCCTGAGCTGGTCGCTGCTCGACACCTTGGCCGTGGTGCGGCACAGCCCCGCCCGCTCACTGGAGATGGGCGTCTCCGCCCTGCGTCAGGGCGGAGGTGACGGGCTGATCGTGGCCGTGCTCGGCTCGCTCGACCCCGAGGAGGCAAGGGAGCTGGCCAGGTTGAGACACAGCGGCATCACCGGAGTCGCCGTCCTGCTCGACGTGGACACGTGGGACGGCGGCTACCCCGAGTCGGCGGAGAACCACCAGGCCGTGCAGACCGTGCTGGCCGGGTACGGCTGGCGCATCGTGCGACTGCCCGCGGGCACCTCGATCGCGTCGGTCTGGCAGGACGCCGCCAACCGCGGCCGGTTCGCGGCCAGCCCGCAGGGAGGTGCGGCATGAGGCTGACGTTCGCCTCCGGTGTGGCCACGTTCACGGCCGCGATGCTGCTCTATCCGCTCTTCGACGGCGGCACCTGGTTCTGGTCGTCGCTCGGCGCCGTGCTCGCCGTGGTGGCGGCCGGCCTGCTGAGCAGCCGCCTGTCGCTGCCCGCGTGGGCGGCGCCGGTGGTGGGCGTGGCCGCGACGTGGATCTACCTGACCGCGTCCTTCGCCGCCGGCGAGGCGTGGGCGCTGCTGGTGCCGACCAAGGGGTCGGTGGTGGAGCTGGCCGGGCTGCTGGGCGTCGGATGGACCGACATCCAGCGCTTCGCCGCGCCGGTGCCCGAGACCACGGGCATCACGCTGCTGACCACCGGTGGCGTGGCGCTCATCGCGATCATCGTGGACCTGGTGGCGGCGCGGCTGCGGCGGGCGGCGCTGGCCGGGCTGCCGCTGCTGGCGCTGGCCACGGTGCCGGCCACGATCCTGCCCGACCCGATCAGCTGGCCGGCGTTCATCGTCGCCGCGCTGGGGTTCATCGGTCTGCTGATCGCCGACGGGCGTGAGCGGGTGGGCCACTGGGGCCGGGCGGTGCTGGTGCGGCGCACCCGTACGACGGCGCCCGCCGCCGGCGGCGCACCCGGCGTCCGCGCGGACACGTCCGGCCTGCGGCTGTCCGGCAAGCGCATCGGGTTCGCCGCGATCGCGCTGGCCGTGCTCGTGCCGGCCGCGCTGCCGGCGATGGAGCCGGTGTCGTTCTTCACGTTCGGCGTGGGCGGCAGCGGCACCGGCGGCCAGGGCAACTCGATCAGCATCCCCAACCCCATCGCGAACCTGAAGGGCCGGCTGGAGCAGCCCGTGCCGCAGGTGGTCCTCACCTACACCAACACCGACGACCAACCCCGCTATCTGCGGATCTACGCGCTGGACACGTTCGACGGCCAGCAGTTCGGCATGACCCAGCCGAAGGGCGCGCCGCAGAACCGGACGGAGAACGGCCCGCTCCCGGCGCCGCCCGGCCTCGGCCAGAGCGTGAAGGTCGCCAACGTGGTGACCAACGTCCAGATCAGCGAGGAGATCGCGGAGCTGAGGTTCCTGCCGCTGCCGTACCCGGCCAGACAGATCCGCGTGGACGGCGACTGGCGCGCGGACGTCGACTCGCTGATGGTCTTCTCCACCAGGGACGAGGCGGCCGGCCTGGGATACGAGGTCGCCACCTCCGAGCCGGCCCTGACCCCGGACACTCTGGAGACGCTGCCCGAGGACCGCGGCGAGGTGGACCCGCGTTATCTCCAGTTGCCCGACGACCTGTCGCCGGAGGTACGCGCGCTGACCGAGACGGTGACCGCGGACGCGACCTCGTCCTACGAGGCTGCGGTGCGGCTGCAGGAGTTCTTCACCAAGGACGGCGGCTTCACCTACAGCCTGCGTACGGCGGGGCACAGCACCTCCGCGCTGCGGGACTTCCTGATCCGTGACCGGATGGGCTACTGCGAGCAGTTCGCCGCCTCGATGGCGGTGATGGCCAGGCTGGTCGGCATCCCGTCGCGGGTGGCGATCGGCTTCACGGGCGGCACGAAGACCGGCGACCGCTGGACGGTCGGCACGAACGACTCCCACTCCTGGCCTGAGCTGTACTTCGAGGGCGTGGGCTGGCTGGCGTTCGAGCCCACTCCCTCGGGGTCGCTCGGTCAGGGCAGCGCGCGCGTGCCGGCGTACACGCAGCCGCAGCCGCGCGCCACGGGCGAGGCCACGACCCCGACACCGGGATCGACCAGCTCCGCCGCCGACGAGCCGCAGGACCCGCAGCAGCAGCGCAACCTCCGTGAGCTCGACCGCGAGGGCACGCTGGCCACCGGCGGGCTGCCGCCGGACGAGTCGATGCCGCTGATCGCCAAGATCGGCCTCGGCGCCGCCGCCCTGCTCCTCGTCCTGCTGATCCCTGCCCTGGCCCGGCTGATCACCAGGAACCGGCGGGTCCGCACGCTGGGCTGGAAGGTGTCCGAGCCCTCCGACGAGCTGACGGCCAGAATGGTGTCCGGCCAGGGCGCCGCCGGCCGGCATTCGTCCGTCGCCGCGGCCTGGGCCGAACTGGACGACATCCTGTACGACTACGGCATGGCCCGTCAGCCGAGCGAGACCCCGCGGGCGCTGGCCCGGCGGCTGACCCAGCAGTACGAGTTCGACGCCGACTCGGCGGCGGCCGTCACGGCGATCGCCTCGGCGGTCGAGCGGGTGCTGTTCGCCAGGGATCCAGGCAGGATCGGGCCCATGAGAAAGGACCTGCGCCAGGTGCGGCAGGCCCTGGCGGCCACGACGTCGCGCGGCAGGCGGGTGCGCGCGGTGCTGATGCCCCCGTCGACGCTGCGGCGGCTGCGGGGCATGGGCGAGCGCCTGCTCGACGGGTTCGACCTGCTGGAGAACATCAGGTTGCGCCGGACGGCAGCCCAGAAGGGCTCCTGAGGCCACTGATCGAGCGTGCGGCCGCTTCCTTCAGGGAAACGGCCGCGCGCTCAGGCGACTCCATCGACTGTGCCGGCCTCCCTGGGGGCGGCCGGCTCAGCTGGTCTCTATCTGCTCAGCGCTCGTCGTGGCGACGACGCCAGCGCTCTTCCATGCGTTCCATGAAGCTGCCCCGGTTACCCCGGCGGGCCTGCTTGCCCGGAGGGACGGCCGTACCAGAGGCCGGAGCCGAGTCACCGAACCCATTCATACGTTTCCAACTGGACAAGCCCCACAGACACGCGGCGAGCATGACCACGAAACCGCCGACGCCGAGCAGGATCTCGTTGATCACCACGCCGACCATCATGACGACGACACCGAGAACGAAGCCGATGCTGGCTTTGATCAGGCGTCGCTTGTAATGGCTGCGCGGATCACTGATCCGTACGGTGTTGGCCCACTTCGGGTCCTCGGCGTAGAGGGCCTGCTCGATCTGGTCGAGCAAGCGCTGCTCGTGCTCAGAGAGCGGCACGGCGCCTCCCAAGGACGGCCCCAGGACGGGGAAGACGGCAACGGACGACACGGGGTGTCCGAACCTCGCGGTCGGTTATCCCCAGAATACGAGGCTGTAGACGTAGGCGAAAGCAAACGTCCAACGCAGACCAAACCGGAGGTGACGTCATGGCTCCATTGTGACCCATCTCGCCCCCCTTCCCCCAAAATCGTGACATTGACGCGCCACAAATCTGGACATCGGCGTCATGTCTCTATTTCATCAAGCTTGCCACGTACGAGCGACGCAGGCAGCACCGCATCGGGACCGAATCTCCGGATCGCCTGGTCCATGGCCTGCTCGGCCTCGCGCCAGCCGGTCTCCCGCTCGCCCAGGCCCAGTTGGCGGGTGGCCTCGCCGGCGGGCCGGAGATTCTCCATCCTGACGCCCACCAGGCGCAACCGCACCCGATCGAGACCGGCGGCCTGGAACAGCTCGCAGGCAGTGGCGAAAATCACCTGAGCCACATCGGTCGGCTCACGCAGCGTGCGCGAGCGGTTGATCGTCGTGAAATCTGCCCTGCGGAGCTTCACACTTACAGTTCTGCCCACGTGTCCGGCCTTACGCATCCTCGCCGCCACCCGCTCGGCCAGGCGCAGCAGCTCCCGCCTGATCACCTCGGGGTCGTCGATGTCGGTCGCGAACGTCTCCTCGTTGCCGATGCTCTTGTCCGGCACGTGGGCGCTCACCGGCCGCTCGTCGCGCCCCCAGGCCAGCCCCGCCAGGTGGCCGCCGACGGCCTGGCCCAGCTCGCGCTGGAGGGTCCCTGGCGGCACTCTGGCGAGGTCTCCGACCGTGCGGATGCCGAGGCGTACGAGGGCCTCCTCGGTGCGCTCGCCGACGCCCCACAACGCCGACACCGGCAGTGGATGGAGGAAGTCGACCACCTGATCGGCGGGCACCACCAGCAGGCCGTCGGGCTTGCACTGCTTGGAGGCCAGCTTTGCCACGAATTTGTTCGCGGCCACGCCCACGGAACACGTGATGCCGTAGCGGTCGAGGACCTGCTCCCTGATCATGGCCGCGACCACGGCCGGCGGCCCGAGCCTGCGCCGGGCGCCCCCGACGTCGAGGAACGCCTCATCGGACGCGATGGGCTCGACCAGTGGGGTGATCGCGTGAAAGATCTCCATGACGCCCCGGGAGACCTCGGAGTATTTGCCGTGGGACGGCGGGATGATCACGGCCTGCGGGCACAGCCTGCGGGCCCGGCTCATCGGCATCGCGGAGTGCACGCCGAAGGCCCTGGCCTCGTAGGTGGCGCTGAGCACGACGCCGCGCCCGGCCGGCGAGCCCACGATCACCGGGCTACCGCGCAGCTCCGGGCGGTCGAGCAACTCGACGCTGGCGAAGAAGGCGTCCATGTCGACGTGGAGGATCGGGCAGCCGCTGTCATCGACCCCGGTCCGCGGAGCGGGGCCGATGCCGGTGATCTGCTTGCGAGACACGCCGTCGATTCTATCCGAACTGGCGTTCTATACCGAGAGGGGCGGGCATCGAATCCATCCCTTCCAGCCGTCAGGTCCGGTGGCCGAGCACGTGGAGCTGGGTGGCGATGTCCCTCAGCACGGGGTGGGCCGCGGCGGCCTGCTCCAGCGCCACCAGAGCCTCGGTGGCGCCTGGCTCACCGTCGATGAGCCTGCTCGGCACCAGGTCGGCGAAGACCCGCACGCCGTGGACGGCGCCGACGGCGAACCCGGTCGCCGTCAGCAACTCGGCGAGCGTGTCCGCGGCGAAGCGGCGCGGCGTCGGATCCCGGTCGCCCCAGCTCCCCCGCGGATCGGCGAGCACGGCTCTGGCCTCGTCGAAGTGGCCGGCCAGCGCCCGGTGGATGGCGCTCGCGACCGGGTTGGCGGCCAGCACGCTGACCACGCCGCCCCTGCGCAGCAGGCCCGCGACGGCGGTCAGCGCGCTGATCGGGTCTTCCACGTATTCCAGCACGCTGTGGCACAGCACGAGGTCGGCGCTGTCGCGGCTGAGCAGCTCCGCCAGGTCGGCGGCGTCGCCCTGCAGGCCCCGCACGCCCACGCCGGTCTCCTTGGCCCTGCGCTCCAGCGCGGCCAGCGAGTCGGGGCTCGGGTCGACGACGGTGACGGCGTGACCGAGCGTGGCCAGCGGCACGGCGAACCCGCCGGTGCCCCCACCGGCGTCGACGATGTCGAGCGCCGCACGGCCCGTGGCCGCCGTCCGCTCGGCCAGCACCGACCGCAACGCGTCCCAGACGACGGCGGTCCGCACCGCCGGGGTCCTCGTGACGCCTTCAGCTCGCAACGTCGGATCGCCTCCCTCTTCCTCACGACCGCATGCTTCACGACCGCATGCTTGACGACCGCGGCAGGTCACGAACGGGCACCTCGCGGACGGGCCCAGCCTACGCCGTACGCACGATCGTCCGCTCCCCACCGGCGGATGGGCGGCTAACCGCCGAAGTCCGCGGCCGTCCTCTTCGGCGCGCGCAGCCGCCACGCGTCGATGAGCAGTTCGCGCAGTTCCACGTCGTCCACCGCCCCGAACCGCACCAGCACGGCGGCGTACCCGTCGTAGTGCGGCGTGGTGAAGAACGTGGCGGGCTGGGCCGCGATGAGCTCCGCCTTCTCCTCCTCGGAGGCCAGCGGCAACACCAGCACGTCGCCCTCTTCCCTGATCCTGGCGAACCACTTGCCCCGCACGTAGAAGGCGGGCGTGCCGTACATGGGCTTCTCGGTGGTCTCGGGCAGCGCAAGCGCGATCCGGCGCACGTCGTCTTCCGTCACCATCCACCCACAGTAGGGGGCGGCGGCGAGGCCCGGAAAGGGGCGCGTCGCGGCTGGTGACGCGCCACTTCTCCGTACGGTCGCGGCTGTCGCGGCCACACGGTCAGGCCCCGCCCCCTCGGGCGGCACGACACCTTACCGCGCGACGGTACACGTCCCTCGCCTTCGCGAGCCGTGCAGGCTGGCGTGGTTCGAAACGTACACCGAACGCGCGGTTCTGTCGGTGTCTAAAGGGTGAGGCTTGGCTTGAGTTGCTTGAAGCGGGCCAGCAGGCCGTTGACGAACTGGGGGGACTCGTCGGTCGAGAGCTCACCCGCGAGGTGCACCCACTCGCTGATGACCACGCCCTCGGGCACGTCGGGCATCCACAGCAGCTCGTACGTGCCCCCGCGCAGCAGATTGCGGTCGACGGCGGGCATGCGGTCGAGCGACCAGCCCTCGGCATAGGTCGTGATCAACTCGTCGATGCGCGCGTGGTGCCTGGCGACGCCCTCGACGATGGCCGAGGTGTATTCGTTGACCGGCGGCTCCTGCCGCTCCACGCGCTCGGCGAGGACCTTCAGCGGACCCTCGCCGCGCAATTCGGCCTCGAACAGGATGTCGAGGGCCCGTCTGCGTGCTTTGCCGCGTGCCGACACCTCAGGCCCGGCCGAGGTATTCGCCGCTGCGGGTGTCTACCTTGACCTTTTCCCCGGTGGTGATGAAGAGCGGCACCTTGACCTCGGCGCCGGTCTCCAGCGTGGCCGGCTTGGTGCCACCGGTGGAGCGGTCGCCCTGCAGGCCGGGCTCGGTGTTGGAGACGGTCAGCTCGACGGCCGCGGGCAGGTCGACGTAGAGCGCGGAGCCCTCGTTGAACGCCACCGTGGCCAGGGTGTTCTCCAGCATGTAGTTGGCGGCGGTGCCGACGGTCGCGGAGGGCACGTTGACCATGTCGTAGGTCTCGGTGTCCATGAACACGAACTCGTCGGCGTCCTTGTACGAAAACTGCATCTCGCGCTTGTCGACGTTGGCCACGTCGACCTTGACGCCGGCGTTGAAGGTCTTGTCGACCACCTTGCCGGAGAGGACGTTCTTGAGCTTGGTGCGCACGAACGCGCCGCCCTTGCCCGGCTTGACATGCTGGAACTCCACGACGGCCCAGAGCTCACCGCCGTCGAGCTTCAGCACCATGCCGTTCTTGAGGTCGTTGGTCGTCGCCACTCGTTCTTCTCCCGCGTGTGGCCGCTCTTCAGGACGAGCAGCTCCTTGATAGTCTTCGTGAAGAGTTCCGGCCCGCACCTGCCACGAGGGTCCTGGAGGCGGACCCCGCCCCGGCCGGGAAGGCAGACCCCGGGCGGGGGCGATGATTCGGAACTCGATCCTTTAGTCTACCGGTCATCGAAGGGCCCAGGAACGGCTCCTCGTCGATCTCCCATCGTCGATCTCTCACTCGGGAACGATCCCCTCACGTCACCGTCACCGTCACCGTCGCGCGTCGGTCAGCGGCCAGGGAGCGGCCACTCCCGCATGAACTCCGAAACCGGCCCTGACGGATCCATCTCGCCTTTCTCCTGCGCCTTCATGAGATCGCGGTAGACGTCCGCGACGTGGCTCACCACCGAGTCCCCACGCCCCTCCTGGATCTTCCTGACGGTCTTCCTGAGCTTCTCGCGGGCCTTGCCTGCGACCTGCGGGTTGATCCCGCCCTCGCCCTGCTGGTAC
>NZ_JADOGI010000273.1 GCF_015645445.1 Nonomuraea cypriaca
GGGTGGCGCCGTCCTGGAGTCCGGACTCCGGTCCCATCTCGGCCAGCAATGCCCGGTGGGCGTCGTCGAGCGGCAGCGCGGCCAGATGCTTGAGTATGACGCTGACGCGCACGCCCTCGTTGGAGATCCAGTCGATGGCGTCGTCGCCGTCCCCCTCCTGCCAGATCTGCCCGTCGCGCCGCAGGACCCGGCCCTGGTCGTCGGTCCTGGGCACGCCACTGTGATGGAGCGCCGTCACCTCCCACTGGTCGTTGAACACCGGGGAGCCGGAATTGCCGGGTTCGGTATCGGTTTGGTACTGGAGGAAGTCGTCCAGTCGTGCCTCCAGCCGGTTCTCGCGGATGGAGATCTCCTTCAGCCGGCCGCTGGGATGGCCGATGATGTTGACCGGCTCTCCGATGACGAGCTTGCCCGTCTGCGCGCTGAGCCTGTTCCAGCCGAACGTCTCCCCCAGGCTCTGGCCGTCGGGGCCGGGGCTCACCAGGACCAGGGCGAAGTCGAGATCGTGGTCGGCGACGAAGAACGTGTCCGGGGCGAGGGTGAACCGCCTGGCGAGGTCAGGGACGTTGTCGATGGTGACCTGGGCGTCGAACTCCACGAAGACGGAGGATGCCGCCGTGGCGTCGGGCAGCACGTGGTGATTGGTCAGCAGCAGCCTCGGTGAGACCAGAAAGCCGGTGCCGATCGGGAATTCGCGGCCGTTCTCGCTGACCGAGATCCGGGCGACGGTCCTGGCGGCCCGCACGCCGCGCGGCAGGAAGCTCCACGCCTGCAGGTCCTTGGCCACCCCGAGGATGCGCTCGTACATCCTTGGCCGGTCCAGCCGGTCGGCTCGGGTGGCCTCCATCACCGCCTCGACCGGGACCCCGTTGCGCTGCATGAGGCGGGCGGTGCGGGCGGCGAGCATCTCCGGCGAGTCGGGGAACGCCTCACCCTGCTCGCGCCTCCGCCCTGCCTCGTCACGATCGGTGCCGCTCCAGCGATACCGCTCGGCGGCGGCATTCAGATGCTCGACCCTATTTTCCCGGACTTCTGTCGATATATCCATAGCGGTCCGCCGTTCCGAGTTCCAACGACTCCACTAAAACGTCCACTAAAACAGGCATATCACGCTAAATGTGCACGTGGCGGTGGGGTGACGTCCAGGGGTCGGTGGGTTAATTGACCGCTTACTAACTTTCTTGCGACATTAACTGATATATCTTGACCGTTCCAATTCCGGGTCGGCCACGACGCCTTGTCGGTGGCGCCGAGTAGGGTTCCTGGCATGGCGATCGACTACGCCCGCCCCGGGCCCTTCACCACGCTGGACACCGACCAGTTATTCCTGGCCGCCGGCCTGCCGTCCGACCCGGTGGAGATCTGTCGGGCCGTGGGCGGGCTCGTCCTCCATCCGTACGAGGCCGCCGCGCAGCCGCTGCCCGAGGAGCGCACGGCGGAGCAGAACCTGCGTCCCGCGAGTGCCATCGTCCGGGCGCTCACCCGGCTCGACCCGGCGCCGCTGGACACCCCGCGCCCGGCGCACCTGCGGGTGGTGGGCACCTGCCGTCACTTCGCCACGCTGAGCTGCGCGCTGCTCCGTCTGCGCGGCATCCCGGCCAGGGCGCGCTGCGGGTTCGCCACCTACTTCGTCCCGGGCAGGAGCGTGGACCACTGGATCACCGAATACCGGCGCGCCGACGAGCGGCGGTGGGTCCGCGTCGACAGCCAGATCCTCGGCGGAGACCAGGTCGCGCGGCCCCAGGACCTGGCGGAGGGAGAGTTCCTGACGGGCGGCGAGGCCTGGACCCGCTACCGGGAGGGCGCGGTGGATCCGGACACGTTCGGGGTCTCCGGCACGACCGACGCGTGGGGAGTGGCCGAGATCCGCGGCAACGCCATCCGCGATCTGGCCGCGCTGCGGAAGATGGAGACGCTGCCGTGGGACGAATGGGGCCGGATGGCCGCCTCCTACGAGGGCACCACCGGCCCCGACTACGACCTGCTGATCGACGAGGTCGCGGCGACCTGCGCGGCGGCCGCCCCGGACGCCGTCGACCGGCTCTACCACAGCGCCGACCTGCGGGTTCCCGACGAGCTCGTGCCGTAAATGATCTAGGCTGGTTGACCCCTGAGCCACGACCGGAGCTTTCCTCGCCGACGATTCCCCCGTGCGGGCGGGTGTCTCCGGAGCCCTGCGGGTGGCGATGGAGGACATGGGCTGGACCGGGGGCTCGGCGTACGCCCGGCGGGCTGATCGGGTCCGTTTTATTGCTGTATGTCGGGTAGGGGCGGCACGCAGGAGGGAGACCGACATGTGTCTGAGCTGTGGTTGCGGAGAGCCCAACAACGATCACGGTAACTCGGCCAACATCACCGCGCAGGATATGCAGAACGCCGCCCAGGCGGCGGACATCAGCCCGCAGCAGGCCGCCGAGAACATCCAGTCCGGCGTAGGAACCGGGTAGACCGGCCCTCGTGGCTCAGCACGTTCGCCACGTCGATGCGCTGAGCCACGCTTGATCAGGTGAAGTCGGCCGGGCCGCTCCAGTCGACCAGCGCCGCACCGTAGTTGAGTCCCGAGCCGAACGCGACCAGCACGGCGCGCTGCCCGGACCGCAACCGGCCGGTGTCCATCGCCTCGCGCAGCACCAGCGGCAGCGAGGCGCCGGAGGTGTTGCCGATCCGCTCGATGTTGGTCAGGGTTTTGCTCAGGGGCACGCCCAGGGTGTCCAGCACGCCGTGCACGAGCCGCAGGTTCGCCTGGTGCAACGCGAAGAAGTCGATGTCCGCGATCTCCAGGCCCTGGTCGCGTACGAACGACTCGATGAACTTCGGCAGGGGGCCCAGCACGAAGTCGCGGATTTCGCCGCCTTCCATCGTGGTGAAGTTCTGGCCGAAGGCGGAGGTCTTGGGCCTGCCGTCCGCGCCGGCGCGGGCCTCCCGCGCCACGTAGGCCGACCAGTACCCGGCCGGCTCGCTGCGCAGTGTCACCCGGCTGATGCCGCGGCCGGCCTGGGTCCGCTCCAGCAGGTAGCACGCCGCGGCGTCACCGAAGATCACCCCGACCGTCCGGTCCTCCGGGTCGAACAGCTTCGAGCTGACGTCGGTGAGCACGACCGCCACGCGCGCGTACTCGCCGGACTGCACGTAGCGGCGCCCGACGTCGAGCGCGAACACCGCCCCCGGGCAGCCGCCGGAGTTGACGTCGAAGCCGGCGCCGCCGTCCACGCCCGCCTTCCGCATGATCGCCACAGCGGTGCTCGGCAGCATGAGGTCCGGCGTGTACGTGCCGCAGATCACCAGATCCACCTGGTCAGGGGTGATGCCGGTCTGGCCGCAGGCGTCGGTCAGCGCGTACGCCCCCAGGTCCGATGACCACTCGTCGGAGGCCGCCACCCGGCGGGTCTCGATGCCGATGCGCTCGGAGATCCATTCGCTCGTGGTGGGCAACCGCGCGGCGAGTTCGTCGTTCGTCACCACGCGTTCGGGGACGTACCGGCCGATCGCCCGGATCCCCACGCCGAACGGCGCGTCGCTCATTCGAGACCCCCCTTTCTGGGCGCTGACGCGCGCCGGTCACGTGGCCTTCACGGTCGCCGGGAGGTAGTCGTACCAGCGGATGGCATAGCGGTTCAGCCTCGTGGGCTCGCCCGCGAGCGTGAGGTCAGGCAGCCCGCGCATGACCGCCGGGAGGGCGATCTGCGCCTCCAGCCGGGCCAGCGGGGAGCCGAGGCAGAAGTGCGGGCCCACGCTGAACGAGATCGGCTGGTTGCCCGGCCGGTCGGGCCTGAAGTCGTGGGGCGCGTCGAAGCGCCGCGGGTCGCGGTTCGCCGCGCCCAGCAGGATCAGCAGTTCGGCCTCCGGCGGCAGCGTCACGTCTCCGACCCGCATCGTGGTGGTCGTCCGGCGCACGGTGAACTGTGCGGGGGCGTCCCAGCGCAGCAACTCCTCCACGTACGGCTGCGCGAACTCTTCGTCCGCGCGCAGCCGCGTCGCGTGCTCCGGCCGGCGGAGCAGCTGCAGCAACCCGTTGGCCAGCAGGTACGTCGTCGAGTCCAGCGCGGCGGCCATCATCCCCACCAGGTTGACCAGCACCTCGTCCGCGGTGAGAGCGGCCTCGTCGCGGTCGTGCGCGCCGACGAGCGCGCTCGTCAGGTCGTCCGCGGGCGCCCTGCGCCGGTCGGCGATGAGGTCGAGGATGTACGCCTCCATCTCCCGCGTCGACCGCTGCCCCAGCTCGGCCTCCTCCGGCGGCGGGAACGCCTCCAGCACGATCAGCATGTCCCCGACCCGGTCCTCGAACCAGCGGTAGTCCGCCGGTGGCACGCCGAGGATGTCGCACATGATCCGTACCGGCAGGGGCAGGGCGAACTCCCTCACCAGGTTGACGATCCCGTCATCGGCGCACCTTTCGACCAGGTCGTCGGTCAGCCGCTCGGAACGCTCCTGGATGAGGTCGCGCATGCCCGCTACCCTGCGGGCACTGAACCAGCTCGCGAGCAGGGGCCGGACCCGCGTGTGGTCCGGCGGGTCGGTGAACAGCAGCGTCTTGGTCAGCAGCGTCGACGCCCGGTTCGTCCGCCAGGCCCGCCAGTTGCGGTCGAGGCGCGCTTCGTTCACCACGGACGTGGACGCGTCACGCAGGATCTGGTCGGCCGCCTCGTAGCCGACCACGAGGAACATGCTGTCGGTCACCTGCACGATCTGGCCGTGCTCGTGCAGCGCCTGGTACCCGGGATAGGGATCCTCGATCCCGTTGGGGCCCATGATCCAGGCCAGGGCGGACTCCACGTCCATCCAGGATCACCTCCTTGTCGTCGTTCGCGCCTTCAGGTTTCCGAGCCCGTGGGGACCGCGGGCAGCCGGGTGCCGGGGGTGAGGTCGGCGGCCCGCAGGACGATGTCCGCCGCCCGTCCGACGCCACCGGCCTGTCTGAGCCGATCGCCCCAGTGCCGGCTGCGCCGCCGGTAGGAGTCGTCGGACAGCAGCCGGAGCAGTTTGGTGGCCACCTCGGCCGCGCAGAAACCGGGCGGCCGGTCCAGGGACAGCCCGACACCGGCGTCCACGGCGCGGGCGGCCAGGTCGTAGCAGTCCAGCCAGAACGGCATGACCAGCATGGGCCGCCCGCAGTAGACGCTCTCGTGGAAGATGTTGTTGCCGCCGTGGCAGACCACGGCCCGCACGTGCGGGTGGGTCAGCACCCCGAAGTGCGCAGGCACCCACTCGATCGTGCGGACGTTGGCCGGCAGTTCGGCAGGCAGCAATGCCCGCTGCGCGGCGGGCAGCTTCCACAGCACCTGGTTGCGCGGCCCGATCCGGCCCAGCGCCTCGGCGAGCTCCCGCAACTGGGCGGCCGACAGCTTGATCAAGGTGCCCATGTTGACGTACACGACGGACTCGTGCCGGTCCAGCCAGTCACTCAGTTCGCCGGCCTCCGCCGCCTCCTGCGGGGGGATCACGGCACCCACCATGTGCAGGTGCGCGGGAGCGGCGAAGGGGTACTCCAGCCCGAAGATCGAGTAGTTGAGCACCGCCACCGCGTCGCGGCTGTGCCCTTCCGGGTCGGCGAAGACGTTGGCGAGGCCGTACGCCCGCCGCTCCCTGGCCAGCGTGAGGTCGGCGCAGCGCAGCATCGCCGCCTGGAACCGGAGCCGGAACGCGACGTTGGCGAGCCATCGGCCCCCGCTCAGCCGGCGCGGCAGGCCGGACGTCGGGGTCGGGTAGCTCCACGGCAGCCGGCCGAGGTACACCCCGCTCGCCGGGAAGGCGATGCTCAGGACGTACGGCACCCGGCGCACGCAGGCCGCGTCGATCGCGCCGACGTTCAGGTTGTCGATCACCATCAGGCTCGGGCGGAGCCGGTCGATCTGCTCCAGGGTGCGCTGGAAGAACGTGCGCAACACCGCCCGATCCCGCACCACGCGCGCCAGCGCGACCGTGCCGGCGGTGGTCCGCGGGCCCCGGGTCATGGCGCCGTACATCGTGCCGCCGACCGTGACCATTTTCGCGCCGTACGAATGGAACGCGATCGGGCTGCCCACGCCCGCTCCGTCCACCAGAGGCCGGGCGTCCTCCTCGGAGGCGAAATGCAGGTCGGGAACATTTCGCCGGGACATTTCCCCGGCGATGGAGAGAATCGGATTGAGCAGGCCGGAGTGCGCTGCGGCGGCGAAAAGAATGGCTCGTCGATCTGATGTCATACGCATTCCTGAGTCGGCCGCCGGAAGTCCGGGCAAGACTCGCCTGACGTGGACGAAGGCCGGTCGCGCGCGCCTCGAGGAAACAGGCTCGCCGAGCGCCGCTCGACGCCTGATGGAGGGCGGATCGAGGGCGATTGACGCGCTGAGCGCGGACGGCGAACACTCGGCAGCCGGGACCGCGAAGGGGGCGGTCGGACTTCCAGAGGAAGTGCCAGTGTCGGAATCAGATTCGGCGCTTCCCGGTTTTTACTCCCGGGAATTCGTCAGTAACCCGTACGCCGCGTACGACTATCTGCGCCGGACCGGGCCCGTCCGGCGGATCCACCGGGCCGGCGTGCCCGTCTGGCTCGTCACCAGCTACGACGAGGTTCGCCTGGTCCTCACCGACCAGCGCTTCGTCAAGGAGCCCGCGCGCTGGCCCGTGCCGATCGAGGAGGCCGACCCCGGGCTGGGCGGTCTGCGGCACTTCGTCGGAAAGCACCTGCTGTACGCGGACCCGCCGCACCACACCCGGCTGCGCCGGCTGGTGTCGAAGGCGTTCACGCCGCGCAGGGTGACGGAGTTCGAGCCGATGATCAGGACCGTGGTGGACGAGCTGCTCAAGCAGTTCGACGAACGGGACGAGATCGACCTCGTCGGGTGGTTCGCGGTGCCCATCGGGACCACGGTGATCTGCGAGATGCTGGGCATCCCCGCGGCCGAGCGCAAGGACTTCAGGCGGTGGTCGCTCCCGCTGGTCTCCGACGACGAGTCCGCCCGGTCAAGCGCGGAGCTCGCGGCCGGTCGGCGGGTCGCGCTCGCCCAGCTGAGCGACTATCTCGGCGCGCTGATCCGGCAGAAACGCGCCCGGCCCACCCCTGACCTGCTGAGCGCGCTGATCGAGGCCCGCGACGGCGACGGGCGGCTGAGCGAGACGGAGCTCGTCGCGATGGCGCTGCTGCTGCTGATCGCCGGGCACGAGACCACCGTCAACCTCATCGGGAACGCGATGCTGGCCCTGCTCACCCACCCGGACCAGGCCGAGCTGCTGCGCGGGCGGCCGGACCTGATCCCGGGCGCGATCGAGGAACTGGTCCGCTACGAGGGCTCGGTCATGATCTGCAGCCTGCGGGTCACCGGCGAGCCCGTCGAGCTCGGCGGGGTGCGTATCCCGGAGGGGGAGCTCGTCATGGCCGTGGTGGCCGCGGCGGATCGCGACCCCGCCCGCTTCGCCGACCCGCAGCGGCTCGACGTCACCCGGCCGTCCAACCCTCATCTGGGGTTCGGCGCGGGCGTCCACTACTGCGTCGGGGCGCCCCTGGCGCGGCTGCAGAGCCGGATCGCCATCGGCGAACTGCTGCGCCGCTATCCCCGGATGGAGCTGGCCGTGCCCCGGCACGAGCTGTCCTGGCATCCCAGCATCTCGCTGCGCGGTCTGCACACCCTGCCGGTGGCGCCGCACGGGCTCGGACGGGCCGCGGCGGGGCCGGCGGTCGTGGGAGGTGCCCGTGGGCGCTGACACGCCGGCCGGGCCGGTTCCGCTGCTGCGACAGCACGTCCGCCAGATGCCCGACGCCACCGTCTTCGAGTACGCGACCGACCGCGCCGACCGCGCCGACCACCCGGGCCTGCCCGCCGGCGCCTCCACCGGCCGTCTTACCGGCCTGCCCGCCGGCGGGCTCGCCGACCGTCTCACGTTTGGCGAGCTCGACGCGCGTGCCATGGCGCTGTCCGCTGAGATCAGGCGGCACACCGTGGTCGGTGACCGGGTGGCGATCCTGCAGGAGTCCGGGCTGGAGTTTCCGGTCGCGTTCTTCGCCTGTCTGTACGCCGGTGTCGTCGCCGTTCCCCTCTATCCGCCCGACGCCCAGCGGGCGACCACCCGCCTGGACGCGGTGGTCAGGGACGCCGACCCGGCCCTCGTACTGACCGCTGCCCGTCACCGCCGTTCGGTGCGCGCCTGGCTGGACGGCGGCGTCGTCCGCTCGCCCCGGCTGGCGCTCATCGACGAGCCACGCTCCGCTGACGGGGAGCCCGTCACGGCACGGGGTGACGAGCCGGCGCTGCTCCAGTACACCTCCGGCTCCACGGGCGACCCCGCCGGAGTCGTCGTCACCCATGACAACCTGGTGGCCAACGTCCGCCAGATCCAGCACGCCTATGAGCTGTCCTCCGGCAGCGTCGTGGTCAACTGGCTGCCGCTGTTCCACGACATGGGCCTGCTGACCATGGTGGTGCTGCCGGCGCTGTTCGGGATCCGCTCGGTCCACCTGGCGCCCGCGACGTTCATCCGTCACCCACGCCGCTGGCTCGAACTGATCTCCCAGGAGCCGGACGCCAACGCCATGGCGCCCGACTTCGGCTACCGGCACTGTGTGCAACGGATCGCTCCAGCCCAGCGGGAGGGCCTGGACCTGCGCGGATGGCGGATCGCCGGGAGCGGCAGCGAACCCGTCCGGCCGCAGACCCTCGACCTGTTCGCCGAGGCGTTCGCCGGCCAGGGATTCGACCCGGCGGCCTTCCGGCCCAGCTACGGCCTCGCCGAGGCGACCGTCCTGGTGTCCGGCTTCCGGGCACCAGAACCGCCCCGCCGCATGCCGGTCGACCGCACGGCCCTCAGTCGCGGCGAGATCCAATCCCTCGAACCCGGGCCCGTCGTCCGGACCACTGAGCCCGGGCCCGTCGTCCCCGCCACCGAGTCCGGGCGTGTTGTCCTCGCCACCGAGTCCGGGCCCGCCATCCGCACCACCGAGTCCGGGCCTGTCGTACGGACCACTGAGTTGGGGCGTGTCATCCCGGGCACCGCGTCCGGGGCGGCGGAGGGCGGGCGTGACGTGCGGGATGCCGCGTCTGGGGCGGTGGAGGGCGGGCCTGACTTGCTCGGCAATGGAATCGGGCCGGTGGCGGGCGTGCCTGATGGGCGGGGCGTCGCCGTGCTCGTGGGGTGCGGGGTGCCGGCCGAGCAGGACGTTCAGGTGGTCGATCCGGATACCCGGAAGGTGTGCGCGCCTGGACGGGTCGGTGAGTTGTGGGTGTCCGGGCCGAACGTCACCGCAGGCTACTTCAGGCAGCCGGAACGTACCGCCGCCACGTTCGTCCACGATCTCGACGGCCGGTCCGGCCGCTGGCTGCGTACCGGAGACCTGGGGTTCCTCGACCAGGGCGAGATCTTCGTCGTGGGCCGGCTGAAGGATCTGATCATCATCGACGGACGTAACCACCATCCGGCGGATGTCGAGCAGACCGCCGAGCAGGCGCATCCGGCCATCGCCGTGGCGGGGGTCGTGGCGACGTCCGTGGACACCGCCGAGGGGGAGGCGCTCGTGCTGGTCGCCGAGGTCGACCGCCGTGCCCCCGGCTTCGCGCCGGCGGCGGTACGCACCGCGGTGCGCAGGGCCGTCGCCGATCGTCACGGCGCGTCGCCGTACGACGTCGTGCTCGTACGGCGCGGTGCGCTGCCGCGTACGACCAGCGGGAAGGTCCAGCGGCGCCGGTGCCGCGCGCTCTACCTGGACGGCGCCTTCGCGGCGGCCGATCCGGCACCCGTCGAGTCGGGGGTGGGAAACCGATGACGAACGGGGAATCGATCGCCGGCCCTGAGCCGGGTGCGGCCGTGGGGCGGCTCAGCCCGGTGGCGTTGCAGGCCTGGTTCACCGAACGGATCGCGGCCGCCGCCGGGATCGCGGCGGACGAGGTCGACCCGGAGGCGAGCTTCCGGGATCAGGGGCTTTCCTCCCGGATGCTGGTCTCGCTGCACGGGGCCCTGGAGGACAAGCTCGGCCGTACGGTGCCGCTGGCCGTCGTCTGGGAGCACGGCAGCCCGGCGCGCCTGGCGCGCTTCCTCTGCGCAGCCCCCACCCTCAACGGCTTCATGGACACCAAACGCCCCACCAGGCACGACAGTGCCCCGCAACCACCTCGCCCCCACCCGGCCCTCGCCCCGATCGCCGCCCCGGACCCCGACCTTGACTTCGACCCGATCGCCGACCAGGACGCCGGGCCGATCATCGGGCCGCTCTCCGGCCTGGACGCCGGGCGGGCCTCCGGCCTGGACACCGGGCCGATCGCCGGGTCGAACTCCGGGCTGTTCTCCGGGGCGGACGCTGAGGCGATCGCCGTTGTCGGTATCGGGTTGCGGTTGCCTGGCCGGGTGGACTCGCCGGACCGGTTCTGGCGGTTGTTGTGTGACGAGGTCGACGCCGTACGCGAGGTGCCGCAGGAGCGCTGGAGGCTGGATGCCGAGGCCGTGCGGCGGGCGGGTGCGGATCCGGCCTCATGTCGCTGGGGAGCGCTGCTGGAAAGCGTCGAGGAGTTCGACGCCGGGTTCTTCGGCATCTCACCCCGCGAGGCCGCCGCGATGGATCCGCAGCAGCGGCTGCTGCTGGAGGTCGCCTGGGAGGCGATCGACCGGGCGGCCGTGCCGCTGGATCGGTTGCGCACCGGCCGGACCGGGGTCTTCGTCGGGATCGCCAACTACGACTACGGCCGCATGCAGGACGCCGAGGGCGCCGGGATCGGCGTGTACGCCAACTCCGGCAGCGCGTTGAGCATCGCCGCGAACCGGCTGTCGTACGCCTTCGACCTGCGCGGCCCCAGCCTGTCGGTGGACACCGCCTGCTCGTCGTCGCTGGTGGCCGTACACCTGGCCGCGCAGAGCCTGCGTACCGGAGAGAGCGACGCCGCGCTCGTCGGCGGGGTGAGCCTCGCGCTGTCCCCGGTCGTCGGGCTCAACTACGGTCTCATGGGCGGGATCTCGCCGAGCGGCCGGTGCCGGGCCTTCGACGCCGACGCCGACGGCGTCGTCAGGGGCGAGGGCGTGGCCGTCGTGCTGCTGGAACGACTCTCCGACGCCGTACGGCACGGCGACCCGATCATCGCGGTGATACGCGGCAGCGCGATCAACCAGGACGGGCGTACGAACGGCCTGACCGCACCCAGCGGCGCCGCGCAGGCGGACGTCGTACGCCGTGCCTGGCGGGCGGCGGGCGTCACGGGCGCCGACGTCGCCCTGGTCGAGACCCACGGCCCCGGCACCCCGCTCGGCGATCCGATCGAGTTCGCCGCGCTCGCCGAGGTGTTCGGTGACGACGGCATCCGCTGCGCCCTTGGATCGGTGAAGACGAACATGGGACACCTGGAAGCCGCCTCCGGACTCGTCGGCCTGGTCAAGGCGGCCCTGTGCGTGCAACGCGGCAGGATTCCCGCCAACCTGCACTTCCGTCGGCCGAACCCGCGGATCCCGTTCGACGGGTCGCCGTTCTTCGTGCCCACCGCCGTGACTGACTGGCCCGCCGCCTGTTCCCGCAGGGTCGCCGGCGTCAGCAGCTTCGGCTTCGGCGGTACGAACGCGCACGTCGTGGTGGCGCACGCCGAGCCGCCGCCCGACCCCGCCGACCCGGAGCCGGTGGCCGATGGCAGGCCGCACGTCCTGGTGGCGTCGTCCCGCAACGCCGGGGCGCTCGCGGAGTCCGCGCGGCGGCTCGCGGAGGCGGTCGAGCGGGAGGCGTCGCTCGGGGACCTGTGCTTCACCGCGGCGCGCCGCCGTACCCACCTGGAGCACCGCGTCGGGGTGGTCGGACGCGACCGGGACGAACTGGCTGCCGGCCTGCGCGCCTTCGCCGACGGCGCCCGGCCGTCCGGGGTGCGGGCCGGGCTGGCCCGCGGCGTCGCCCCGATGGTGGCCTGGTGCTTCGCCGGGTACGCCGGAGACCCGGGAGCCGCCGGCCGAGCGCTGTTCGCCGTCCCCGGCCCGTTCCGCGACACCATCGAACAGGTCGCGCCACTGATCGCCGACGAAGCCGGCTTCGACATCCGCGCCATCCTGCGGGACCGCCCGGACGCGCCCCAACACGGGGCCGGCGTCTCGGGGGGACGTCTGACCGCGATCCAGGATGGGGCGGATGTCCCGGGGGGACGTCTGGACGCGTCCGAGGACCGGGCGGACGTGCTGTTGCCGACCGCCTTTGCCGTGCAGATCGCGCTGGCTGCCTGGTGGCGGGCCGGTGGTGTCACGCCCGACGCCGTCGTGGGGCACAGCGCGGGTGAGGTCGCGGCCGCGTACGTCGTGGGTGCGCTGGACCTGCCGGACGCCGTACGAGTGATCTGCCGGCGGGCCCGCCTGTTGCAGACCCTGACCGGCAGCGGCGCCATGATGTCGGTGGAGTTGCCGTACGAGCGCGCACTACGGGAGTCGGCCGATTGGGGCCTCGCGGTCGCCGTCGACGCGGCACCCGGTCAGGTCGTCGTCTCCGGGACGGCGGATGCGCTGACCGCCCTGACCGAACGTTACGAGGCCGAGGGGATCCGCTGCCGCCGCCTCACCACTCGGGTGCCAGGCCACTCGGAGTTCGTCGAACCCGTCCTCGCCGAGCTGGGGGAGCAGCTGACCGATATCGCACCACGTACGCCGACCATCCCGTTCGTGTCCACCGTGGACGCCGGCGCGTGGAACCCGGTCGTCGACGCGGCCTACTGGGTGCGCAACCTGCGACAGACCGTACGCTTCCGGCCTGCGATCGAGGACTTGGCCGAGCGCGGGTTCGGCGTCTTCCTGGAGATCAGCGCGCATCCGGTGCTGACGTACTCGATCGATCGTACGCTGCCCTCGGGCGGGGTTGCGCGTCCCGCCGTCCTGTCCTCCGTCCGGCGCGACGACCCACCGTGGGAGTCGCTGTTCGCCACCCTGACCGAGCTGCACTGCCGTGGCATCCCGGTGGACTGGTCGGCCCGCTACCCCCAGGGCGAGATCGTCCCACTGCCGCCGTACCCCTGGCAGCACCGCCCATATTGGTTCACCCCACAAAAACCCCACCCCACCACCGCACCCACACTTCCCCCCAC
>NZ_JADOGI010000274.1 GCF_015645445.1 Nonomuraea cypriaca
TCCCTGCCCCGGAACTTCCCGACCCGGAAGCCCTCTTCTCAGAGCCCCTTGAGCCGGGTCTCTTTCGCGCGTTCGCGGCCGGAACACGGGCCCCCGGCTCCCCACGGGCGCCCGTCGACGTTCTCCGCCTGGGCGCCCTCGTGCCTTCGCCCCGGCCCGCCGGGGCCCCGGCATCCGGAATCCGGCCTTCCGTGGCCCCGGCGCCCGGAATCCGCCCCGCCGAGGTCCCGGCGCCCGGAATCCGCCCCGCCGAGGTCCCGGTGCCCGGGGTTCGGGACGCCTGGTCGGCGACGTGCGTCACCGTGTCGGTCGGGTCGTCGCCGGGACGGGGTGAAGGGACCAGATGCAAATGAGCACCTTGTCCAGAAACCGCACGCCCACCGGAGGAAGAAGCCCCACGCCCACTCGAACGAGACCTCAACCTCTTACCGGAATTCCCCCAAGAGCCGGCCTCGCTACGCGTATTGTCTCCCCGTCGATCCTTACTCTGCGTGGCGTCGGCGATGAGTGTGAGTCGCTTGGCGTCTTCGCTGGTCGTGTCCGTGATTGTGGTCGTTCGCATGGATGACCTCCCGCCGTGTGGCCCGAGGAAAAGGCCGAATAAAGATCAGCAAATCGAACACGGTGTCGATCGAACTCCCGTACGATGTTGTACACCACACTGGCGGCAATTTCGAGGAAGACTCGAACAATTGTTTGAAGATGATCTTCAACAGCGATACGGTCGCTGTGTGCGACATCAAGACCACGGACCGGGAGGTTCGCCGGTGAGGCGGCCCTTCAGGCGAGGAGGAAGAGCATGACCGAGCGGGATGACGCAAACGGGGTCAGCGACCTCGCGGTGCGCCGACGCGACTCACTGGGCCTCACGCCCAGGCAGCGCAAGATTCTCGAAGTGATCCGCGACTCGGTGCAACAGCGCGGATATCCGCCCTCGATGCGCGAGATCGGCGAAGCGGTGCAGCTGACCAGCACCTCCAGCGTGTCGCACCAGCTGACGGCGCTGCAGCGCAAGGGCTATCTCAGACGCGACCCGCACCGGCCGCGCGCTCTCGAGGTGCGCCTGCCTGGCGAGCCGGTCATGTGGGTCGACCCCGACGCGACGGACGACGAGGCCCCGGTCAGCCGTCCCACGGCCGCCTACGTCCCGCTCGTCGGCCGCATCGCCGCCGGTGGCCCCATCCTGGCCGAGGAGAGCGTCGAGGACGTCTTCGCCCTGCCCAAGCAGCTCGTCGGCGAGGGCACGCTGTTCCTCCTGCAGGTCACCGGTGACTCGATGATCGAGGCGGCCATCGCCGACGGCGACTGGGTGGTCGTCCGCCAGCAGCCCGTGGCCGAGAGCGGCGACATCGTGGCCGCCATGATCGAGGGCGAGGCCACCGTCAAGACCTTCAAGCGCAAGGACGGCCACGTCTGGCTGGTCCCTCACAACGCCAACTACGAGCCCATCCCCGGCGACGAGGCCAGTGTCCTGGGCAAGGTCGTAGCGGTGCTGCGCCGTCTCTGACCGACGACGACTGGGCGCGCGTCCAACCGCCCGCGCCGCGACCCGGCGCGCGCCAACCCACCAACACGGGCCACGACCCCACGCAGGTGAAGGGCCGCGCGGGATCGTGCCCCCAACCGGCCGGTCCCACTCGCCCGCACTCGCCCGCAGAATGTGGCGTCCCCTGGAAGATCGCGAGCCGTCGTCCCGCTGCGGGCTCAGCCGCATGTTGTGGTGCCGGAGGTTGAAGCCGGGCCGGTTGACTGACTGGAGCGGCCGGAGTGCGCCGATCCCGCGCCGACGGTGAACGTGCCGGACTGCCGGCCGGCCGCGTCAACCCCCTGCCGGACTGCCGATCGGCCGCGTCAATCCCTGCCGGGTCTGCCGTGTCGATATCACTTGGAGGCGTACAACGCGTGGGCGGCCACGATCGCCTCGCCGGCGAAGGCCAGCACGTCACGCCGCCGCTCGAACGGCGAGCCGTACAGCGAGCGCCGGGCCACGCCGAAGTGTTCGCCGAGCCCCGAGACCGTGCTGCCGAGCGTCGGCCGCGCCACGTCCTCCTCGCGCAGCCGCAGGGCCTCCTTCACCACGCGGTGCCAGCGCTCGGGGAACGCCTGGAGCGCGTGCCGCGCCGCCCCCGTCTTGGAGGTGATCTCGCCGGTAGCCAGCGTGTAGTGCAGTCGCGAGACGCCCGTCACGATCCACACGGCGCCGTAGCAGCCGAGGCTCATCAGCCCCCAAGGGGTGACCAGGTGGGCGGCCCGGCTCACCAGGCGGCGCCAGTAGCCGTCGAGGTTCGCGTCCGTCCACGCGGCCAGGGCGGCTGGATCGCTCCAGATGTCCAGCTCGCCGGGCTTGGGACCGCGGCAGGTCACGCCGTGGCCCGCCAGCGTGTGCCAGGTGATCGGGTTGACCTCGCCCCGCGGGTCGAGCCGTCCGGCGTGGGCCTGGGGACGCGCGCCCAGCCCGGAGGGGTCGCGGCGAAGATCGTCCCAGGTGAGGTAGACGCCCTCGAACGGGTGCGCCCCGAGCCCCGTGTGAATGCGTTCCAGCACCTCGATCGGCGGTTCCTGGGCCGTCACCGCGACGAAGTCCACGTCACTCGTGTCGGGCCGGTAGTCGTCCAGGGCCGCCGAGCCCTCCAGGTAGAGCCCCTCCACCAACCCGGGCGCGGCCGCGTCGGCCACTGACAGATAGGTCTCGACAATCGCGTCGATCTTCGGGTGGGACGTCATGGCCGCTCAGCCTGCCACAGTCCGCGGCACTGTCTCATCACATTGAAAATCCTAGAATGACAGAGTGAATTACGCATACCGTCCTGAAGACCTCAAGGTACAACATGACGGCTTTAAATGGTCAGCCGCCGGGGTGGGCGTGATCCCCGCCTGGATCGCCGACATGGATCTGCCCACCGCGCCCGAGGTGGTCGAGGCGCTGCGACGGCGGGCCGCGGGCGATCTCGGCTATCCGGCCTGGCTGACCGACCCCGCCATCGGGCCGCTGGGCGAGGCGTTCGCCGAGCGTATGGCCCGCAGGTACGGCTGGACCGCCGACCCCTCGCTGGTGCGCTCGTTCAACGACCTCAACCAGGCGCTCCAGGTATTACTCCAGGTCGCGACCAAGCCGGGTGACGGCGTCGCCGTGCACACTCCCGCCTACCCCCCGTTCCTGACGACGCTGGACGTCATGGACCGCCCCCTCCACCCCATCCGGTTGGAGCCCGACGGCGACTCGTGGCGCTTCGAGGTGCCCGACCTGTCGGACTGCCGGGTGCTCCTGCTGGTCAACCCGCACAACCCGACCGGCCGGGTGTTCACCCGCGCGGAGCTGACCGAACTGGCCGAACACGCCGAACGGTACGATTTGCTGGTCATCGCCGACGAGATCCACGCGGATCTGACGTACGCGCCGCACGAGCACATCCCCTTCGCCACGATCCTCCCCGAACGCACCGTCACCATCACGTCCGCGACGAAGGCGTTCAACCTGGGCGGCATCCGCTGCTCGGTCGCCCACCTCGGCCACCAGGGCGTCCGCAAGGCCCTGGAGGCCCAACCCCCCTTCGTGTACGGCTCCGCGAACCTCTTCGGCGTCGAGGCCACGGTGGCGGCGTGGCGGCACGGGGACGCCTGGCTCGACCGGACCGTCGCCCTCCTCGGCCGCCACCGGCGCACGATCGCCGAGCGCCTGCCCGCGACGTTCGAGTACCGGATCCCGGAGGCCACGTACCTCGCCTGGTTCCAGGTGGGGCGGGCGGGGATGGCGGAGGTCATCGAGCGGGAGGCCAAGGTGCTGCTGATGGACGGCGCCGCGTTCGGCCCTGGGGGCGAACGGCACGTCCGCCTCAACTTCGCCACGACCGAACCCATCCTCGCCGAGATCCTCACCCGCCTGTCCCACGTGGGGTGACCGCGCGGGCCTGGCCAGGGGAAGGGCCGGGCCAGGCGCGGCAGACAGACCAGGCAGGCGTCGCCCCGGGCCAGGCCAGGCGCAGCAGACAGACCAGGCAGCGTCGCCCCGGGCCAGGGGCGGCACGCGCATCAGGCAGGATCACCCGGGCCAGGCCAGGGGCAGTAGGCAGATCAGGCGGGGTCGGCCCGGGTCAGGCCAGGGGTGGCAGGTCGGGCGCGGTGGCGGCCGGGTGCTCGTCCAGAGCGGCGAGCGCGAGCTCGATGGCCTTGTCGAGCTGCGGATCCCGCTCGGCCACCCGGTCCTGGGGCGTGATCACCACCTCGATGTCCGGATCCACCCCGTAGTTCTCCATCCCCCAGCCCTGCCCCTCGATCCAGAACGAGTACCTGGGCTGCGTGACCCGGGTCCCGTCGACCAGGGTGTACCGGGAGTCGATCCCGATCACGCCGCCCCATGTCCGCGTCCCCACCAGCGGCCCGATCCCGCGGCTCTTGATCCCCGCGCTCACGATGTCGCCGTCCGAGCCCGCGAACTCGTCGGTGATCGTCACCACCGGCCCGCGCGGCGAGTCCTCGGGGTAGCGCATCGGCTCGTACCCGCGGGCCCGCGCCCACCCGGTGACCTTGCGGGACAGCTTCTCCAGCACCAGCTCGGACAGGTGCCCGCCGCTGTTCGCCCGCACGTCCACGACCAGTCCGTCGTACGCCATCTCGGTACGCAGGTCGCGATGGAACTGCGCCCACCCGGACGCCACCATGTCGGGCACGTGCAGGTACCCCAGCCGGCCCCCGGACGCCTCCCTGACGTGGGCCCGGCGGCTCTCCACCCAGTCGTGGTAACGCAACTGCGCCTCGTCCGCGATCGGGCTGACCACGACACGGCGCGGCTCGCCGCCGGAAGCCGGCCGCACGGTCAGCTCGATGGGCTGACCGGCCGTCCCTGCGAGGAGGGCGAGCGGGCCGCGTACCGGATCGACAGGGCGGCCGCCGACGGCGACGACGGCGTCACCGGGGCGGACCGCGACGCCGGGCGCGAGCAGCGGCGAGCGGGCCGCGTGGTCGGAGGACTCGCCGGGCAGGATGCGCGTGACCCGCCACACCCCGTCGGCGTCCCGCTCCAGGTCGGCGCCGAGCAGGCCCTGGCGGCGCCGGGGGTCGGGGCCGGAGCCGCCCGCGACGGCGTAGGCGTGCGAGGTGCCCAGCTCGCCCTGCGCCTCCCAGAGCAGGTCGATCAGCTCGGAGTGGGCCCCGATGCGCTCGACCAGCGGCGCGTAGCGATCGAGCACGCCCTGCCAGTCGACGCCGTTCATGTCCTCGCGCCAGAAGTGGTCGCGCATGAGCCGCCCCGCCTCCAGGAAGCCCTGACGCCACTCGGCGACCGGGTCGATCTGGACGGCGACGCGGTCGAGGTCGATGGTGATCACCTCATCGCCCTCTCCGGCGGCGCGGGTCTGCAGGCCGTTCTTGCCGTTGGTGACGAGCCTGGTGCCGTCGCCGCTGACCTCGAACGCCCGTATCTCCTTGCCCAGCTCGCTCTTGGCGCGCTTCTTGAGGTCGTAGCGTTCGAGCACGGTCTCGTGCGTCGCCTCGGTGCCGTCGCCGAGCTGGCCGGTGAGCGGGTGGCGCAGCCACAGCAGCGCGTCCTTGGCGGTACGCAGGTTGCCGTACCGTCCGGCGGGCACGGGCACCGGCACCACGCGGGAGGCGAGCCCGTCGGGATCGACCTCGGTACGCGGCGGCGCGTCGTCCTTCTTGTCGTCCTTCGAGGACTTCTCGTCCTCCCCGTTGAAGCCGCGTCCCTGCAGCGAGGGGTCGAACGGCGACGGCGTGCCGGCCTGCAGGGGCACGATGTACGGCTTGCATCCCTCGGGGAACGACAGGTCGAAGACGTGCGCGTCGTACACGGGGTCGAACGTCCGCACCGACAGGAACGCCAGGTGCTTGCCGTCCCTGGTGAACACCGGGTCGTAGTCGGAGAAGCGTACCGTCGTCACGTCGATCACTGACGTGCCGTCGATCCGCCCCATCCTGATCTGCGACAGCGGCTGGTGATGCGGATGCACCCAGGCCAGCCACCCCGAGTCCGGCGAAAACGTCAGCCCGCTGACGTCCCCCTGCGTGGTCCGGTCCAGCTCCCGGAGGTCTCCCGACTCGAGGTCGGCGACCAGCAGCCGCCCGTCGTGCGTCGCCACGGCCGCGTGCTTGCCGTCGGGCGCGGCGGCCAGTTCGAGCACCCGCCCGAGCTGCCCGGAGGCCAGCGTCCTGATCTCGCCGCCGGGCGTGCCGACCTCCAGCCCGTCCTCGCCGCTGGCGTCCGACACCCACACGGCCTGCCCGTCGGCGCCGAGGGCGCACGGGAGCCGTACGCGGACGCCCGCCTGTGCCCGCAACGCGCCCGCGGGCCCGTCGCGGTGGGTCACCCAGTGCGCGGTCCCGCGGATCTCCACCGCGCTTGCCCGCCCGGTCGTGTCCGGGGAGAACGCGCCGACCCGCATGGGCGCGGGCCGCCTGGCCCGCCCCGGCCGCGGCCCACCGAGGTTCACATCCAGCCGGTACGGCTCCGCATCCAGGCCATCGAGCAGCCACAGGTCCCCGGCGTGGCTGTAGATCACCCGCTGCCCGTCGCCGGTGGCGTGCCGGGCGTAGAACTCCTCATGGGAGCTGTGCTTACGCAGGTCGGAGCCGTCGGGCAGGGCGGAGTAGACGTTCCCGGCGCCGTCGATGTCGGCCAGGAAGACGATCCTTTCCCCCACCCAGCCGACCGACCAGTACTGCGCCGTGCTGTCGGCGAACAGCCTGGCGAACTCCCCGTCCCCCGCGGCGTCGACCCAGATCTTGCCCGCGGTGCCGCCCCGGTACCGCTTCCACTGCGAGGGCTCGCGCCACATCGACGACACGGTGGCGACCTGCCGGCCGTTGACGGCCACGTCGCTCACCCAGCCGTACGGCAGCCGCGTCGCGGGCCCGCCGTCGAGCGGCACCGCGTAGGCCCACTGCCTGCTGCTCTCGCTCTGCCCGGCCGCGCTGATCGCGAGCACGTCCCCGCCGGTCGTCCACCCGCGGACGCCCGTCGTGCCGCTGCCCCAGTAGGTCAGCCGTTCGCCCTCGGGCCCGTCGATCTCGGCCGCGAACACCTCGGGCGCGCCCTCCCGGGTGCCGGTCCACGCGATGCGGGCGCCGTCGGGCGAGAACCTCGGATGCGACACCGGTACGCGGTCGGCGGTGAACCGCCAGGCCCTTCCGCCGGCCAGCGGAGCCAGCCAGACATCGTTGTCGGCGACGAAGGTCACCAGGTCACCGTGCAGATGCGGATATCTCAGGTATGCGCCATTTGTCACAGCTGCACACTAGCCGCCAACGCCAAGGTCAGCCCAAGAATTCTCACCCATGCGGCCCGGCCACGTCCTGGTAACGGCCAAGTCCAGGATGCGCCGGAAATGTCAGGGAAGGAGCGAAACGCCCGCTTTCGACCTTGTGAGGCATCATGAAGATCTTCGTACGCGCGCACCAGCTTCCCCCACGGCTGGCCGCCGCGGCCATCATCCTGGACTCCGGGTTCAGCAAGTCCGATGCCGGCGAGGAGACCGCGGCGGCCCTGCACGGCATGGCCGCGCGGACGTACCCGTTCCTGCGCGGCATGGACCCGGTGACCTTCACCAGGTTGCTGTCGAAGTCGGAGCTCACCATCGGCACCGCCCTGCTGCTGCCGTTCGTGCCGTCGCTGCTGGCGGGGGCGGCGTTGACGGGGTTCGCGAGCGGCCTGCTCGGCCTGTATCTCAGGACGCCGGGGATGCGGCGGGAAGGCAGCCTGCGTCCCAGCGAGCAGGGCATCGCCCTGGCCAAGGACCTCTGGCTGCTGGGCATCGGCATGGCGCTGGTCCTCGAGGAGCTGACCGAGTGCCGCCGCGATTGATCTCCGAATCCTGGACGCTAAAGGCGATCGACCCGGGTAGCCGAAACGCATGGTAGAAATCGGCTACACCCTGATGTCCGAACAGACGCCGGCGCGGGAGCTCGTGGACTATGCCGCCGCGGCCGAGCGGATCGGTTTCGACTACGCCGTCATCTCCGACCACTACTTCCCGTGGCTCGAGGAGATGGGCCACTCGCCCTACTGCTGGTCGGTTCTCGGCGCCGCGGCCCAGGTCACCGAGCGGCTGCCGCTCATGACGTACGTGACCTGCCCCATCATGCGTTACCACCCGGCTGTGGTGGCGCAGAAGGCCGCCACGATGGGCGTGCTGAGCCAGGGCAGGTTCACGCTCGGCCTCGGCGCCGGCGAGAACCTGAACGAGCACGTCATCGGCGAGGGATGGCCGCCCGTCGACACCAGGCACCGGATGTTCGCCGAGGCCATTGAGATCATCAGAAAGCTGTTCAGCGGCGAGTACGTCACCCACCAGGGCCAGTTCTTCGACGTGGACTCCGCCAAGCTGTACGACCTGCCGGACCGGCCCGTCCCGCTGGCCATCGCCGCCTCAGGCGCCCAGTCGGCCGAGATCGCCGCCCGGTACGGCGACATCCTGGTCGTCAACGAGCCGCTGCCGGAGGTCGTCAGGCAGTTCAACACCGCGGGCGGCGCGGGCAAGCCGGTCTACGGCCAGCTCGCGATCGCGTACGACACCGACACCGAGGCCGCCAGGCAGCGGGCGCACCGGCTGTGGCGGTGGGCGGCGGACGGCGGCTGGAAGGTCATGGCCGAACTGCCGGGACCGGTGAACTTCGCCGCCGCGACCAGCACCGTACGCCCGGAGGACGTGGCCGCGAGCGTGCCGTGCGGCAACGACGTGGACGCGGTGGTGCGCGCCGTCAGGGAGTTCGCCGAGGCGGGCTACACGCACGTGGCGCTCGTCCAGATCGGGCACGACCAGCAGCAGCCCTTCTTCGACTGGGCGGAGAAGGAGCTGCTGCCTGCCCTGCGCACCCTCTGACTAGGGAACGATGTTGACCAGCTTCGGCGCGCGCACGATCACGTTGCGCGGCACGCCGGCCAGGTAGGGGGCGACCTTCTCCGAGGCCAGGGCCAGCGTCCGCAGCTCGTCCTCGGAGATCGAGGGCGAGACCTCCAGGCGGTCGCGCACCTTGCCCGCGACCTGCACCACGCAGGTGACCGACTCCTGCACCAGCAGCGCCGGATCGGCCACCGGCCACCCGGCGAACGCCACGGAGCCGGTGCGGCCCAGCCGCTCCCAGCCCTCCTCGGCGGTGTACGGCGCCACCAGCGACAGCAGGACGGCCAGCGTCTCGGCGGCCTCGCGCACCGCCGGGTCGCCCGGGCCCGGCCCCGCGTCGATGGCCTTGCGCGCGGCCGAGGTCAGCTCCATCATGCGCGCCACCGCCACGTTGAAGCGGTAGGAGTCGAGCAGCTTGGTGGCCTCGTCGATGGTGTGGTGGGTGACCTTGCGCAGCTTGGCGTCGCCGTTCTCGACCGGCACGCCTGGCGCGCTGGTCACCTCCGACATCACCCGCAGCGCGCGGGCCAGGAACTTCTGCGACGCGGCCGGCGAGACGTCGGCCCAGTCGATGTCGTCCTCGGGCGGGCCGGCGAACACCATGGTCAGGCGCACGGCGTCGACGCCGAAGTCGTCGATCTGCGCGCCCAGGTCCACGCCGTTGCCCAGGGACTTCGACATGGCCTTGCCGCCGTTGATCACCTGCCCCTGGTTGAGCATGCGCAGGAACGGCTCGGTGAAGCCGACCATGCCCATGTCGTGCAGGACCTTGGTGAAGAACCGGGAGTAGAGCAGGTGCAGCACGGCGTGCTCGATGCCGCCGACGTACTGGTCGATCGGCCCCCACTTGCGCACCTGCTCGGGGTCGAACGGGCCGCCGGTGTAGCCGGGCGAGCAGTAACGCAGGAAATACCACGACGAGTCGACGAACGTGTCCATCGTGTCCGTGTCACGCTTGGCGGGACCGGAGCACTTGGGGCACTCGACGTTGACCCACTCCGTGGCGCTGGCCAGCGGCGACACGCCCTTCGGCGCCAGCGCCTCGCCGCGCAGGTCGGGCAGCGTGACCGGCAGCTGCTCGTCGGGGACGGGCACCTCGCCGCAGTC
The DNA here is from genome assembly GCF_015645445.1 of Nonomuraea cypriaca. Lineage (GTDB taxonomy): Bacteria > Actinomycetota > Actinomycetes > Streptosporangiales > Streptosporangiaceae > Nonomuraea > Nonomuraea cypriaca. The sequence continues at coordinate 9,960 of NZ_JADOGI010000274.1, forward strand.
GGGGCAGTGGATGATCGGGATCGGCGTGCCCCAGTAGCGCTGCCTGGACAGCAGCCAGTCGCGCAGCCGGAAGTTGATCGCGCCGGCGCCCCTGCCGTCGGTCTCCAGGATCTCGATGATCTTGGCGATGGCCTCGGCCTTGGCCAGGCCGTCCAGCGGGCCCGAGTTGACCAGCGTGCCCTCGCCGGGCGTGGCCTCGCCGGTCTCGCCCGGGTCGGCCATGCCGGTGTGCACGACGACCTTCACCGGCAGCCCGAACTTCAGCGCGAAGTCCAGGTCGCGCTGGTCGTGGGCGGGCACCGCCATGATGGCGCCGTGGCCGTAGTCGGACAGCACGTAGTCGGCCGCCCAGACGGGGATGCGCTCGCCGTTGACCGGGTTGATCGCGTAGCGGCCCAGGAAGACGCCCGTCTTCTCCTTGTCGGTGGCCAGCCGCTCGATGTCGCTCAGCTTGGCGATCTCGGTGCGGTAGGCCTCGAACTCGGCGCGCTGCCCGTCGGTGACGATCTCGTCGGCCAGCGCCGCGTCCGCGGCGACCACGAAGAACGTGGCGCCGTAGAGCGTGTCGGGACGCGTGGTGTAGACGTGGACGGGCTCGTCGCGGCCTTCGATCTCGAACAGCACGTCGGCGCCCTCGGAGCGGCCGATCCAGTTGCGCTGCATGGTCAGCAGCCGCTCTGGCCAGCCGGTCAGCTGGTCCATGTCGTCCAGCAGCCGCTGCGCGTAGTCAGTGATCTTGAAGTACCACTGCGTCAGCTCGCGGCGGATGACGTCGGCGCCGCAGCGCTCGCACTTGCCCGCCACGACCTGCTCGTTGGCCAGCACGGTCTGGTCGTTGGGGCACCAGTTGACCAGGCCGCCCTTGCGGTAGGCCAGGCCGCGCTCGAAGAACCGGTTGAACAGCCACTGGTTCCACCGGTAGTAGTCGGGGTCGCTGGTGTGCAGGCGGCGCGACCAGTCGAAGGAGATGCCGTAGCGCCGGAACGAGTTGGCCTGCGTCTCGATGTTGGCGTAGGTCCACTCGGCGGGGTGAGCGTTGCGCCTGATCGCGGCGTTCTCCGCGGGCAGGCCGAAGGAGTCCCAGCCGATGGGGTGCAGCACGTTGTAGCCCTGCTGCATCCAGTAGCGCGCGACGACGTCACCGATGGCGAACACCTCGCCATGGCCCATGTGCAGGTCGCCGGACGGGTAGGGGAACATGTCGAGCATGTAGCGCCGCTCGCGGCGGTCGCCCGCGTCCTCGCTCGCGCGATAGCTGTCGTGCTCCTCCCATCGCCGCTGCCACTTGGCCTGCAGCGCCTGCGGATCGTACTCACTCACGGCTACTTGTCCTTCTGGCTTGACTCGGACCCATAAGAAAACCCCTCGCGCACACAACGAGGGGTGGAGCCGCGACGGCGAGATCTTCTAGGGCCGTCGCGGCCCGCTAAGAAGCAGGGTCGCGGAACGCACGTCTCAAGCGTAGCGCACGTCTTCGGCTGAATGCGGATACTCGATCAGAGACGGCAGGCACAATGGACCCTTCAGGTCTAGCGAGACCTGATGGTGATGTATCCGTTGTGACCTCATTTGTCCCGCAAGAATACCCTTGTCACCGTGGTGTATCCAGCTGAGCCCGATCGACCGGAGGCTGACCTGCCGCTGCAGGATCCGCCGACCGATCCTCGTGGCTTCGCTCGTTTCCCTGCGGGAGCAGCCACATCTCCTGGAAAATCCCATGAGATCATGCCTGGTACGTCAAATCCGGATATATCGGTAGATCCGGACGCAACCTCGGGAGGGCCGCCAGCAATGGCAGCGGACAATTCCGGACCACACCTGCCACCGTCCTGGCCAGAGGCGACCCAGCATGACACGTCCGCCTCCCACGCGGCCGAGGTCCCGACGTCCTGGCCGGAAGCCCCGCAGTCGTCCGCCCACCCCGAGCCCTCCTGGCCCGAGCCGCCCCGCAAGGACTCCTCCTGGCCCGAACCGCCCGGCCATTCCCGCCCGAACCTCCCACGCCCGGCCGCCCCCGACCCGCTGTCCGCCCCCGACCCGCTGTCCGGCCCTGCCCCGCTGTCCGGCCCCGATCCTTCGCGCGCATCCGATCCCTTGGGCTCCCCCGGTGCCTTGGGCTCGCACGGCGCCAACCCGCCGGGCTCACCCGGCACGGACCCTCTGGGCCAGGCCGGTCTCGACGCCCTGGGCCTGCCCGCGTCCGGTGTCAACCCGCTGGGCCTTGGTCCTGACCCTCAGGGGCAGTCCGGCCTCGACCCCCTGCGCCAGGACACCACGGGTCCCTCCTGGCCGGACCCGCCCCGCCAGGACGCCGCCTGGGCCGACGCCTCCCGGCAGGACGTGCCGACGTCGTGGCCGGACGCCTCCTCCCATGAGGTGCCGATGTCCTGGCCCGAGGCATCACCGCAGAGCGCCGCCGGTGCCCGGCCGGACGCCGTACCGCAGAGCGGAGGCCGGCCGGGTACGCCGCCCCAGAGCAGCACCGCCTGGCCGGACTCACCACCCCAAAGCGGCACCGGATCACCTTCCTGGCCCGACTCACCACCCCAAAGCGGCACCAGATCGCCCTCCTGGCCCGACTCGCCGCCCCAGAACCCTCCGTGGGAGGAGTCGCCGTCCGAGAGCGGCAACCTGTCGGCTTCGTGGCCGGGCGCGGCACCCCAGGGCGGCATGGGATCTCCTCCTTGGGAGGACAACACCCCGCCGCACGGCGCCGCCGGCGGCTCGGCTCAGACGGGGCAGCCGCCCGTCGCCGACCCGGTGCCCGCGTGGGCGCAGCCGCCGACGCCCTCTCCCGGCGCCTGGTCGAACCTCTCCTCCTCGGCCGCGTGGCCGCAGGGTGAGCGCGACACCGCCGACCAGGCCGAGCGCACGGTCATGTACAACCAGGCCGCCCCGCTCGACACCGCCCCGCCGCAGGACGCCGCGACGGCCGTGCACCCGTCCGCCGAGCGCACCGTCTCCTACGGCCAGCACGCCGACAACCTGCTCAACGACCGCGCCGTCCCCTCC
>NZ_JADOGI010000275.1 GCF_015645445.1 Nonomuraea cypriaca
TGTCCGGCCCGCCCGCCGGACCGGTAGCCGGGCGGGACCCCTCCACCGACCCGCCCGTGGCCGCACCCCGCACGCACCCCGACCCGCCGCCGTACACGGCACCACCGGCGGCCCCGGCCTGCCGCTCAGGCGGCAACACCGGCCCTAAGCACCGGCCCACGGCCCGCACAGCCGGAGGCGGACCCCACAACACCAATCGGTCATCGCGTCTGTTTCGCATGCCCGCACGTCAGCACCATCATCAGAAAGGGGCCTGTCATGGCTCACGAAATCGAGGTCTTCGCCAACGGTTCGGCCGGGTTCGCCGCCGCCGGGAAGCCGGGCTGGCACGGGCTCGGCTACACCGCGCCCGGCCCGATGACCGCCGAGGACCTGCTGTCCAACGCCCAGCTCGCCGGGTGGAACGTGCGAAAGGTGCCGGTCGGTCAGGTCACCGACCCCGTCACCGGCCTGCCGGTCGTCACGGACGAGGACTTCCTCGTGGTGCGCACCAACCCCGTCACCGGACAGCCCGAACGGCTCGGCCGTGTCGGCCGGGACTACCAGGTCCTGCAAAACGAGGACGTCACCGGATTTCTGCAGACCCTCGTGGACGAGTCAGGAGCGATCTTCGACACCGGCGGCTCACTCAACGGCGGACGCCGGGTGTTCGTCACCATGCGCCTGCCCGAGCCGCTCATGGTCGGCGGGTTCGACCAGCTCGACCTGTACCTGGCGGCGTTCTCCCGGCATGACGGGTGGGGGTCGTTCGTCACCGTGGCCACCCCGGTCCGGGTCGTCTGCGCGAACACCGAACGCGCCGCGCTCGCTAACCATGCCTCGAAGTTCACCGTCCGGCATACCGGCAACGTGGCCGGGCGCATCGCTGAGGCGCGCGAGGCGCTGAAACTCACCTGGAAGCACGGCGAGGCGTTCGCCGCCGAGGCCGAGAAGCTCCTCGCGGTGCCGATGGAGGTCAAGGAGTTCCGGCAGTTCGCCAACCGGCTGCACCCCCTCCCGGCCGACGCGAAAGAGCTGGCCAAGCGTAATCACGATCTGACCATGCGGGAGCTGGAGTACCTGTTCGCGCAGGCCCCGACTCAGGAGCCGATCCGTAACACGCGGTGGGCGGCGTACAACGCGGTGACCGAGCGGCTGGACCACAAGAGCCCGGTGTTCGGCAGCCGCGACGTGGCCACCGTCCGGGCGGAGCGGGCCCTGCTGGACGACCACGACAACGCCAAGCTCAAGGCCCGCGCGTTCCGGTTGCTAGCCACCGCCTAACCAACGGCCATTACAGCCCCGGCGTCCGGTACCGCCCCCGCGTGGGGCCGTACCGGACCCACACAGGCCAATCCCCGGTCGGCCACACCGGCCGCTCGCTCCGGTGCCCCGGGATTGCCCGAGCGGCGGGGCCGAGCGCCGCCCAGGCCCTCTACCCGGCCGATACCGGCCCCGCGTACGTCATCCACCGCTACTCCGAAGGAGATCATCATGGGACGACTCGAAGACCTGGCCCTCCATTACGCCACCGCTGCCCGCCGGGAACTCGGCGAGGCCCTCAACCGCATCGCCTCCCTCGATGACGAGGGCACGTTGTACGACAGGGACCTCGGCCGGATCGCCTACGCCTACCAGCGGCTGACCTGGTGGCAGCAGGTCACCGACCTCACTCACGGCCGCGAAGAGCCGATCGACGGCGCGATCGCGCTGCTGGCCGTGCGGCAACGCGCGCAGGATCTGCTGATCAACGCCCGTCCGGTGCACAACGGCGGCCTGTTCGCCCTGGCCATGGCCGAATCCCGCCGAGGCGGCGCACGCGCCTTCCTTGACGCGACCGAGAAACTCGCCGAGGCACTGGCCTTCCCCGCCGATTACGACACCCGCCCGGCCGACACCATCCGGCCGACCACCACGACCGAGCAGGCCCCGCCCACGGAACCTCGCCCGTGACGCCGTGTACGGGGGTGCGTCCCACCGGCCGCGCCCTGGCCGCTCATGGTCCGCCTCACCGCCCGCGCCCTGCTCGGGTCGCGTGATGCCCCGGCCGTCAGCCGTACGGCCACCTCACGGCCCTCGCCCCTCACCGGTCCCTGTCACCCGATGAAAGGACAACGCCCGATGAACCACCGCTACCCGCCCGGCCCTCCGCCTGGGGAACCGCGCAGCACCCCTCCCGCTTGGGACAGCGCCACATCCCCAGATGAGACGGCGCGGCTCTCGTGCGAGCAGCTGACCGCCGAGAAGATCACCGCAGTCCGCCACACCTTCTACACGTCGGCAGCACGCGCGATCTTCACCTTGCAGAACGGGCAGCGGCTCACCGGTGAGCAGTCGTTCGCCGCCGCCCACGCCCAGGCAGCACGCACCTGGTGGGACCTGGTGGACGAGGAGATCACCGGCAAGAGGCTGACCTGCGATCACGCGATGCGGCGGGTGCGCTCCTGGGCCCGCCACTACCTCACCGGCGAGCCTCCAGCCGCCCGGCCGGGCACGCTGTTCGATCACGCCCTCGCCCACGCCGCCCGTATTGCCGCTCGCGACTTCCTCACCGACAGCGGCCACCTCCTCACCCAGCACCTCATCAATCAGGCAGCCACCCCGCCCACGGCTGCACCGGTCACCACGGACCTGCCTGCAACGACTGGCGGTAAGGCCATGACAGGCCAGCCGACCGTGCCAGCGCATCCCGGCGCTGGCGACACCCTCCAGAGGAAGGACACCCTGTCATGACCGACCCTCAGCGGCATGCCGTCACCGGCGCACCCCCCGAAGGAGTCCCGGCCTCACTGCACGCGATCACCGAGCAGGTTCACCACAACTGTCAGCAGCACCTCGACGACATCGTCCGGTGTCTTGGCCGAGGCGAGCGGTTGAGCGCCGAGCAGATCTACGGCACCCTGCGCGCGCAGACCCTTAGTACCTGGTGGCGGCTGGTGACCCGGCATATCGAGCGCACCGACGGCGGAGAGTCCCGCCCGGCCCAGTCCGTCGCCAGGTTCGTCTCCTGGATCACCCCCTACCTCGACGACCCCACCCCACCAGACCCCCGCCAGGCCATCGGAACACGCGGGCAGGACAACGAGCTGGAGCTCGCTCTGGTCCACCTCGACCACAGCCTCGCTCTCATCCGGCAAGGCGCCGCCCGTATCTTCCTCGCCCAAGCCGAGACACTCGGGCCGGCCTGCCCGGCGGAGCAGTCTCCGACTGCCTCGCCCGGGCAGGAGGCCACGGCATGACCTACCGAACCCCCACCGGCGAACCCTCTCCCGCCATCCCGGAGACCTCGACGGCGAGCAGCCACAAACCGAGCGAGCTGGACGGGTCGGGCGTGGAGTTCTTCCAGATGATGGCGTGGCGATGGAACATCACCGCCGCCAAGAAGATCACCCGGGGCCGGATGCCAGAAGGTCGGATCCAGCCGAGGGAATGGGGAGCCATGCTTCGATTGATCTCCATCGACACCGCGCATGCGGCCCAGGTGGATCTGTCCGAGCCGCTGATTGTGGCCCAGGTCCCGAACGGCGGCATGCTGATCATCGACGGCTGGCACCGCCTCTACAAGGCCGTGACCACAGGCGTTCAAGAGCTGCTAGCGGTGGCGCTCACTGCGGAAGAGGAGCTGGCCTGCCGGATGCATGGCGGGGAGAAGGGGCAGGGATACATCCGCTAGCGCCTGATCCGGTGGCGTAGGAGGCATGCCCCGTCCAGCACAAGGTTGGTGTGCTGGACGGGGCATACCCGCTGCACCACTGGATCACATCAGTCTGTCAGAGTCCCTTTCCGCGACCCGAAGATGCCCTCTTGCTTTGATCAGCGCGATCTTCTCCATCACGGCTTCGAACGTTGGGTTCTGGAGGACGTAGGGGGTTGGCCCGAAGTCGAGCGCGCTGACATACGCAGTGGGGTTCTCCGGTACCGACTCGGGCTTGATCACCTTGACAAGAGGCCCCCCGCCGTCGGGGGCGTTGGCCGGGCGGGGATAGAGGGTGTGGCCAATGAGCCGGAGCACGGACTCGATAGGTAGCAGGTAGTCGATGAGGCTGGTCTCGTCGTCGTCGGACAGGGTGGGATCTTGAGGGCGGTTGCGATTGTGCAGGTCGACCTGCCCGGCCTGAGCGAGGTGGTCGTGAAGCCGTCCTTCCAGCCACCCGGCCTCGCTGCTGTTGAGCGTCTCATCCTCGTTGGATTCGTAGCGGATGAGCAGCGCCCGGTACCAGTGATCGCGATCCTTGAGCTGCTTCAGCACACGGTGGCGCAGACCGGGGTTGGTGGCCTTGCCGACGTAGGCTCCCCACCGTCCCTGCGCGTCGGGGCGGTCAAGCAGAATGTAGGCGCCGGGGACGTTCCAGCCTCGATCGAGGCGGTTGGCATGGTCACGGTCGAGCAGCAGCATGCCGGCGACCTTGTGCTTGGCTCGAATCTTGATCGGGTTGTTGAGGTCGTAGGAGAGGCTGACGACGAGCTGGGACGGGGCGAAGCGCATCGCACACACCAGATGTCTCCTTCACCAGCACAATCTCTGCATCCCTTCCCGGACAGTATCGGCCATGTAGCTGTTCGTGACTGCAGATTTGTGTAGACAAACGTGCAGCTCACCTCCTGGTTAGCTGTCATGGCGTACGCATGTTGAAAAGTGGGCTCGGGCGGGCGCTTGATCGGATGACGCGCCTGTGCCGGTGGCGTGGAGGCCGTCGTCGTTGGACCATGGAGGGAACTTCGAGACCGTCACTGTCGGGTGGTGGAGACTCATGAGTAAGGGTGAGGAGGAGCGACCGGCGGATGCGGGGTGGCGTGATCGTGCTGCGCAGCGCCGTGACCGGCACGCTCGGGAACGGGATCGTGTGGCATCAGGCCGCGATGAGGCCGGACGGGTGCGGGATAGCGCGGCTGCGGAACGGGATGAGGCTGGTGACGAACGTGGGCGCAACGTTGATCGCAGGCGGAATGCCCGAAACGAGGACGATCGGCGCGCGCATGACCTGTTGTGGGCGGCGGAGCTGCGTGACCGGGCAGCCGAGCAGCGGGACCGAGCAGCCGGCGAGTGGCAGAGCCGCCTGGCCGATCGTGGCGACGAGGTCGGTCACGAGTTGAGGCTGCTGGCCAGTGAGCGCAAGCTGGCGGCGGCTGAGCGGGCCGAAGACCGTCAGGACAGAGCCGAGCTACGGAAACTGCTGCTGGGCATGCGTGACGACCGCTTGGATGTCGAGCGCGATCTGGAGCGGGAGCAGGATCAAGCTAGCGAGGACCGGCAGGACAGCTCTGAGGATCGCAAGGCGTCCGCTGGCGACCGGCTGGCCAGCGACCGTGATCGGCGCATGGCGGCACTGGACCGGTTGGAGGCGAGCACCGACCGGCAGGTCGCCTCCGGGCAGCGCACCCGCAAGAGGATCCGGTTCGACTAGAGGCCAGCGGCCAGCCGGGGGCGGGCGAAGCCGATCAGATCTTCACGTTGGTACGGGCTTATTTGGACGACGGTGCGTCGGTTGGGGGCGTGGATCATCTGGCCGCCGCCGATGACGAGGCCGACATGTCCGGGGCCGACTGCCTCCATGCGAAAGAAGACGAGGTCGCCTGGTTGCTCTTGCCCGGCTGGGATGGACGGGCTGCGGCGCCATTGGTCGGCGGCGACGCGGGGGATGGCAATGCCTGCGGCTTGGTAGGCGCGCATGGTCAGCCCGGAGCAGTCGAAGGCGGCCGGTCCCTCGGCGCCCCACAGGTACGGTTTGCCCAGTTGGGCGCTGGCGTAGGCGAGTACGGCGGCGACCTGCTCGCCGGGGATGATTGGGACGCAGGTGCCGGTGAGGGCATCGACGGCGCGTTGGGCGAAGGGCTCCCACTGGGCGTAGGCGTCGGGGCGGCCGGAGCGTTGGACCGCTTGGGCGGCTCGGGTAAGCGGGAGCTGCTCCCAACGGGCCACCTTGACGAGGCGATCGTAGAACGTGCTGGTGGCGTAGCGGGGATCGAGGATCTGCTCAGGTGTCCCCCAGCCTTGTGAAGGACGTTGCTGGAACAGGCCCAGCGAATCGAGGTGGCCGTAGCGCAGGTTACGCAGCTGGGACTCTTGCAGGGTGGTGGCGACCGCGATGACGGCTGCCCGCGCGGGCAGGCCGCGCTCCATGGCGACCTGGACGATGAGGGCGGCGTGATTCTGCTGCTCGCCGTCCAGAGTAAGCGTAGGAGCCACGCCGGCCGATGCACCGGCCGCAACCGGCCCGCCCGCTGTGCTGCTCGTCGTCGCAGGCGTGATCGCGCAGGCCAGCCCGCCGGGTGTGCCGGAGCTGGTGAGGATGCTGGTGGCGGCTGCGATGAACACGCAGATGATGAGCAGCAGGAGGGCGGCGCCGGCCACGGCGGCCTTCACCTGCTCTGGCTGCCTTCCTGGAAGATGCTGTCGAGGAACTCGTCATCGTTGTCGTCGGCGGTGGTGTCCTGTTCGGGGTTCCGGCCGAGGGCGAGATGAGGCCAGCCGTTGTCAAGGTCGACCAGCCGCATACGTGCCTGTCCCATCTCGGCGGGGACGGGTAGCCAGACGGGCCCGGCGGCGCCGCCGTCGTGGGTGGTGTGGACGGCGGTGGCGATCGGAAGGTCATGGTCGGTGAGGAGCTTGCGCAGGTTGGCTTCGCGGGTGGGGTTGGGCAGCCAGAACAGGACCGGGGTCGTGATGCGGGTGGCGTCGGTGAGAGCGCGGTAGTCGTGCAGTTTGTCGGCGACGCGTTTGAGGGTTTCGGTGCCGGTGTCGTGTTCGAGGAAGAAGTCGATCTGGTGGCCGTTCTCCGACCAGCAGCCGTAGGCGTCCGGGCGGGCCAGGTCGCTCCATTGCGTGGCGCACTCTCGTTCTGACAACCAGGCCCTCAAAGCGGCGCGCGGGGTGTGGCGGGCATGGCTGTGCAGGTGGGAGAAGAAGTCGTTGACGCCGACCTGGTGATTGAGCCGTGAGGAGACGGCGACGGGGATGTCGGGGTTGTAGCCGAGTTCCTTGACGGTGATGCCGTGGCGGGCTGCCAGGGCGGCGGCTCCGGCTTTGCCGAGGGCCCAGTGGATGGGGGCCGAGCCTGCGCCGTATCCGGCCCAGGGGCGGAAGCGGGTGACGGCGTTGAGTTGGAACAGGATGGTCATGCGGGCGCGGGTGGCTTGGGCGATGGTGAAGAACATGCGCTGCAGCTGGTGGGTGGTCAGGACGCGGTGGCGGTGCAGGTGATCGAGAACTTCGTAGTCGCGTTCGGTCAACCTGGCGGAGAGCAGCATCAACGCGGTGTGATCGAGTCGGGGCTGGGCTGCTGGGATGGGCTGGATGGTGAATCGGGGTAGCTTGCGTGCTGCCGCTCGGCGGGTGGCGGGCTGCTCGGCCGGCTGGCAAGTGTGGGAGCAGCCGCAGGGCTTGTCGGACATGGTGAACCTCCGTGACGTGGTCGGGCTCGGGCTTGGGATCGGGTCAGGAGTTATTGGAGGTTGAAGGCGCGCCGGGGGCACCGTCGCGAGAGGCAGCGCCGGATGGCTGGCTTGCTCGCCGGGCAACCGCCGGTCTTGTGAACCGCTGACGAGATGCCAGCCGGATGTCCTCCGCGCGGCCCTCGACCAGGGCGGGCAGAGGGCGGGTGCGCAGGGTGAAGGCGGAGGTTTGCTGGCCGTCGATGACCAGGCGGGCAGCGGCCTGGAAGGCGCCGAGATGAGTGAGGTCATGCGGGCTGATCAACGGCGCGGTGTGGTGCTTGAGGTCGTTCGCGTCCTTAGGGGAGGCGTTGAAGTAAATCTTGTTGCGGGCATCCGCTGAGAGAGCTTCGCGCAGGTCGGCGGGAAGCTGGTCGAGGTGCTGGTGGGCCAGCACCAGAGAGAGGCGGTAGCCGCGTGCCTCGGCGAGCACGTCGTTGATGTGGCCGGGCAAGTGCAGGAAGTTGTGGCACTCATCGATCACGAGCGAGGCATCCGGCCTATCCGACTCGGCCAGAGCGGAGCGGCGGGTGGCGGCCTGCCAGGTGTGGGCGAGCAGGATGGAGCCGAACAACCGGGCGGCATCATCCCCCAAGATGCCCTTCGGGAGCCGGGCCAGGACCAGCCCGCCTCGGTCGAGGAGACGGCCGATGGGTACGGTGGTGTCCGGGCTGGCCAGTGCCTGGCGGACGAACGGGCGGAGCAGGACGGCGCGAAGTTTGTTCATCACCGGGCCGATGACGGTGGCCTGTCCGGCGGGGGTGAGGGCTTCGTAGGAGTCCCAGAACCCGGCCAGCAGCTCATCGCGCAGCTCGGCCGTGGTCCGGGTACGGAAGGCCGCGTCGGTGAGCAGCCGAGGTACGTCGGCCAGGGTCGCCTTACGGCCCAGGACGCTGGTCAAGGTCAGGCAGGTGGAGCGCAGCAGGTCGTCCACCCGCGGCCCCCAGGCGGAGGAGAAGCAGCGGTGAAAGATGGTGACGACGGAATCGACGGCGAAGGCAGGATCGTGCCCGGCGAGGATGTTGATCGAGGGTGGCGGAGCTGAGTCTTGCGGGTCGAAGACGACCGTCTTGCCGACGGCGCGCTCGGGGAGCCGGTTGAGGATGTCGGTGACCAGGTCGCCCTTCGGGTCGATGACCAGGACGCCTCGCCCTGCCGCCGCATCGGCCAGGACCATGTTGGCGAGCAGGGTGGATTTGCCGACGCCGGTGCCGCCCAGGACGTGGGTGTGATGGCGTCCATCGGCCACGGGTAGCGCGACGGGCCGGGGTGGGCCGCTGTCGGCGTCCCCGAGGATGCGGGCGGTTCCGCCCTGCGTGGTGCGGGGTACGGCCGGGGACGGCGCTACCGGGCGGGCTCCGGCGCGGGTGATGCCGGGGGCGTCGATGTCCCAGGGCAGATGGGCGAGCGCGGCCAGCTCGGCCACCGACAGCAGGTAGCCGGAGTCCAGACGGCGCGAGCTGACCACGCGGCGGGCGCGCCAAAGGCGGGCTCGGCGCAGGTACTGGTGGCTTCCGGTGTACAAGGCGAAGACGCCGGCCAAGGCGTGCGCATGGCCGCGCAGCCAGCCACGCGCCACGCCAGCAGGTTCGTGGCGGACTGGTGCGGGGGACTGGGGTTCGCGGCTGGTGGCGACGGCGTAGCGGACGGTCACGGTGTAGCGCGGCTGGCTCGCCTTGGCCAAGATGGCGCGGACTTGTTCGGCGCGTTCGGGGAAGTCACGGGCCAGGTCACTGGGCCGGTGGTGATCGCGGGCATCGGGCAGGGGGAGGAGCTCGTCGAAGACGTGGCCAATGAGGTGGCGGTGTCCTCCGCCGCGCAGCTGAGCGGCTGCCTGGTAGGCGTGCCGCAGCCGCCTGCCGGTCGTCGGGCGGGCCAGCACCTGCACCACGGCGTGCTCGCCCTCGCGCAGTCCGCCCATGGCCTCCAGCAGCGATCGGATGGGGTCGTGCTCGTGGTCGGTCTTGAGCGGAAGATGCTCGGGCGCGGCCAGCACCAGCCGCCCGCCCGCGACCTCCGCCTCCACCGGTAGAGGCGAGGTGGCGGGACCAGTGGTGGTGGTCGCGCCCGCCCACGCGGCCTGAATGGCCTTCTCCACGATGCCTGGTGGGATGATGCCGGGTACCCAGAGGCGGATCCGGACGCCCGCCTCGCTGCCGCAGTACTCCCAGACCAGGTGTGGCTGGCCGACGAAGGCGCGTTTCCACGCGGGCCGGAGCAGGCCGACGAGCTGACGCCACAACACGAGCGCGCCCTCCGGGTCACTGCGGGGTGGGCTGGAGATCTCGATCAGCCGGGACTCGGGGGCCAGGTTGGCGTGCTGTAGCCAGCCGAGCAGGTAGCGCACGGCGGCCGTCACCGCCCAGACGGCGGTGACGGCCAGGGCGAGGCGCGGGCCGTAGGCGAGGGCGAGTTCGGGCAGGCGGGCGGGCAGCTCGGTCAGAAAGTCGAGGGCCGTCTGCACGTCGTGGTCGTCAATGCCGCACAACAGGCACGGCCCGCTCGGGCTCGGCGTCGGGTTGCTGGTCATAGCGGGTCGCTCTCCTCGTTGTCCTCCTGGCTGGGAGAGGCGCTTTCGTCGCCATCGGGCGGGCCGGATGGCTGCGCGTCGTACGCCTGGTGCGCGCCGGGTTCCTCGTGCTGACCATGCGGGTCGAGTTCGGCGAGGATCTTCGGGTCGGTCGTGGCCATCGCCGCCTCAGCAGGTGAAGCGACAATGGCCAGGGCCGCTCGGCTCGCGGGACCGGCCACCAGGAGGGCTTCGCCTCGTTCGGCGGTGAGCAGGAACTGGCGTTCGCCGTCGGTCAGATCAAAGGCGTCGCCGACCGCGCCGATGGCTTGCGGAGCTTGGCGGAACAGGATCTGGCTGGCGGCGTTGGCCACGATCGCCTGCCCGAGCTCGGAGCCGAGCAGGTCGGCGGCGTCCTGGGTGACGATGGCAAGCCCGGCCCAGTGCTTCCTGGCGGCCTTGGCCATCCGGAACAGGAAGCGGGCGCCCTCGGGTTCCTTCATCAGCAGCCAGGCCTCGTCCACCACCACAAGGCGCTTCCTACGGTCGCGGGGGTTGGCCACCCGCCGCCAGATGGCATCGAGCGCGAGCAGGGTGCCGACGGCTTTCATCTCTTCGGGCAGGTCCCGCAGGGAGAAGACGGTCAGGTGCCCGGCCGGGTGGGTGGTGGTGGGGCCGTCGAACAGCTCGCGGTAGGAGCCGGTGACGTACGGGGCGAGCTGCGCGGCCAGCTCCGTCGCCGTCTCGCCGGTCGTCTTTCCGGTAAGCGTGGTGACCAGATCGGCGAGGAGTGGCGCGGGCCGCGTCCAGGTGGCGGGATCGCGGGTGATCCCGGCGGCCTGGTAGGTGGCGATGATCGTGGAGTCGAGCGTTGCCCGCATCTGCGCGGTGAGCTGGGTGCCGCCGAGCATGGTGGCGATGAGGGTCTGCAGGAACATCGCCCGCCGGGACAGTACGTCGTCGCGGGGGCCGTGGCTGGCGGGCAGGTCGAAGGGGTTCCACCGCACTCCGGCGGCGCCGAGCCGCAAGTGGGTGCCGCCGACCGTGTGGGCCAGGCGAGCGTACTCGTCTTCGGGGTCGACCACGGCGACCTCGACCCCTTGATAGAGCAGGCGCAGGGCTTCGAGTTTGGTGAAGAAGCTTTTGCCCGCGCCGCTCCTGGCCAGGACGACGGAGTTGTGGTTGTCCTGGGCGAAGCGGTCCCAGACGACGACGCCGGTGCTGGTGGCACTCAGCCCGTACAGCACTCCGGTCTCGCCGACTGGTGCGGTAATGTCGGGCGAAGTGAAGGGGAAGGCCGCGGCCAGCGCGGTGGTGTCGAACGTTCGCGTCGCCTTCAGTGAGTCAACGCCGAAAGGGAGGCTGGTCGTCCAGCCCTGTAGAGCGCGAAACGTCGCCGGTTGCGCATCCAGCAGCAGCGACGAGGCCAGCGCCCGGACTCGCTCCACCTCGGCGGCCAGTTCCGGCTCGGTAGAAGCGTGGACGGTGAGGTAGAGGCCGACCTTGAACAGCCGGCCGTGGCCTCGGGCGAGGCTGTCGGCCAGGGTGGTGGCGTCGTCGGCGGCGGCTTCGGCGGCGAAATCGGTCAGGCGGCCGTGGGCGGCGTCGGAGCGGCTGGCCGATTCCAGGCGGGCGAGCTGGCGGCGCAGCCGCATCGCGGCGACCTGCTGCGGGATCGGCTCGATGTGCAGGGACACGTCGAGGTGGCCGGGGTAGGTGAGCAAGGGTTCGAGCCAGCCCGCGCCGACCTCGCGCGGGTAGCCGGTGATGGTGAACGACGTGCAGACGGCGTTGGGCAGGGTCAGGGTTCGGATGCCGACGTGCGCCGACCCTGGATGGGCGAGGGCGCTGGGCTGGTGGCGGTGGGTGCGGCGTAGCTTCACGACGTGCTCCTGATGGTCGAGGTGATCAGTTCGTCGGGGAGGGCTTGATCGAGCGGGTGCTGGCCGCCAGGGTCCAGACATTCGGCCAGCGCCTGGCTGGCTTGATAGGCGTCGAGCGCCTGGGTGGCGACACCGAGCGCGGCCAGACTGCGCTCGGCTTCGGCGGCGCGCCGCAGGACAACGGCTGCGCAGGCGTTCCGGCGTACCGAGCGGCGTCCCTTGCTGCTGGCTGGGTGATCGCGCAGCACGACGAGTACCTGCCGGGTCAGCAGCTCGCGCGAGCTGTTCAGCTCGGCCAGATAGTCGGCGTGCTCGCGGGCGGCGTCGGCCAGCGCGGGGTGCGGCAGCATTTGCGCCTGCTGCTCGACGGTCTTAACCAGGTCGGACAGGTCAGCAGGGCGAGCGCGGGCAAGGATCTGCACGGGCGCCTCCAGCGAGTTCAGCCACCGGCCGAACGCCCCGACCAGAGCCGCCTGCTCGCTGGCGGTACGCAGATGGAAGGACAGGGTGCTCGACTCGATCAGGACGGCCACGCCGCCGTCGGCGAGCTCAAGCGCGCCGTCCGTACGGATCGCCCGGACGGGCAGGCGCAGCGGGGTGGGCAGCTTCCCGCGCAACCGGCACCACCGGGGCGGTTCGATGACACCCTCGGGCGCGGCCACCAGTCGTTTGCGGGCGCGGGTGTGGAGTAGGGCGGCCAGGACGAAGCGGTCCAGGGTGAGCCCGTCGCGGCGGCCGAGCGCGATGGTCAGGCCGAGAGCCAGCAGCGGAAGGACGATGGCGGCCAGGATGACGACGGGCAGGAGATGGTGGAACAGGTAGTAGATGGCGGCGGCGATGCCGCCGGTCAGGGTGATGATCAGGATCTGGCGGAGGTTCAGCCCATAGGCGATCTTGTCGGGCTGGGCGATGTCGGCGGGGATGTTCATGATCAACGGTTCGGGCTCGTTCACTGGCCGTCCCTCCGGCGCGGGCGGGGCGGCGGATCAAGGTGGAGCTGGAGTTGCCGGGGACGTGGCGGTCGGGTGGGCATGCCGGGCAGCATCGGCTGGGACCACGGTGGTTTCGGGCGGATCCATGGGCTGGTCGGTTGTGCCGGGGCGGCTGGTGTGGGCG
>NZ_JADOGI010000276.1 GCF_015645445.1 Nonomuraea cypriaca
ACACCCCACCCGACGAAGACACCCGACCCGGCTACGACGACACCGGGCCCGGCCAGGACGCCCCGCCGTCCGACGGCACCCGGCCCGGCCAGGATTCCCCACCACCCGAAGACGCCCCACCGGGTCAGGACTCCTCACCGTCCGACACCCCACCCAGCCAGGACTCCTCACCGTCCGACGACACTCGACCCCGCCAGGACGCGCTGGCCGACGACGCGGAACGGGCCGGCTCGGAGGTTTCTGGCCGGCGGGACGGTCGGGAGCGCGAGCGGGAGGGGGAGTGATGGTGGAGGAGACGGGCGGCGGGGCCAGTGCGCGGCGGCGCGCGGGATCCTCACGGACGCTGTGGAAGGCCCGGACGCCATGGAGGGCACGGAGGCCGTGGAAGGTGGGTGGGGCGCGGCGGCTCGTGGCGGTTCTGGCGGGGCTTTCGCTCGTGGCCGGGGGCGTTGCCGCGTGTGGGACCGAGGCGCGTGGCCTGTGTGGGGTGATCGTGGATTCCACCAGCTACGCCGACCCCGCCACCTCCAGGAACGACGTCACCTCCAAGCTGCCAGCCTTCGCCCAGGGATGTGACTGGATCGGGTTCGCGGCGGTGACGGGAAGCGCGGAGAGCAGCACGTGCCGCCAGGACCCGGTGGCCATCGCCGCCACCCGGGCGGAGAACCCCAACGACAACCCCGTGGTCGAGGAGCGCGTCAGGGCGCACCGCAGCACGGAGGTGGTGCCGCGGGCGGTCAAGCTGTTCGACTGCCCGGCGGAGGGTGAGGGGTCGGACGTGCTCGGCGCGCTCCGCTACGTGGTCAAGCAGCTCAGCGCCCAGCGGCAACCGGACAAGGCGCACCAGATCATGGTGTTCAGCGACCTCATCAACAACCGGGGCGACCTGAACATCAACCAGCTCGACCTGAGCGAGGCCGCCCGCGAGCAGAAGATCAAGGAGTTGCGGGACGCACGGCTCCTGCCCGACCTGACCGGGTACGTGGTGGTCGTCCATGGGTTCCTGCGCGAGAAGACATCGAGCCCGGATCGGTTCCCGCTGCTCGAAGGGTTCTGGAGGGAGGCGTTCGAGGCGGCGGGCGCGACCAGCGTGGACCTGCTGTAGCGACCCCTGATCCGAGAGCGCTCTCCCACCTCGATGCCGGTCGTTTCACCATGACACCTGGACGGGCGTGCGGAATATTGACATGAGGTAAGGGCTGTGTTCACATCGCTGAGAGAGCGCTCTCTTGAAGGCCCGCCCCAGCACCCCCTCGGAGCGACGATGACAACAGCAATCAGGTACAGACGCCGCCTGACGGCGGTGGCCGTGGTGCTCATCGCACTCGCCGGCCTGCTCGTCAAAGCGGCCGTCGGCGCCTCCGCCTCCGTACCGACCACACCGTCGGGCTGGTCGCTCGTCTGGTCGGACGACTTCAACGGCTCGGCGAACACCCTCCCCTCCTCGGCCAACTGGATCATCGACACAGGACACGGGTACCCCGGCGGACCGGGCAACTGGGGCACCGGTGAGATCCAGAACTACACCTCAAGCACCTCCAACCTCAGCCTGGACGGCGCCGGCAACCTGCGCATCACGCCCCTGCGCAGCGGCTCCGGCGAGTGGACCTCGGCCCGCATCGAGAGCAGGCGGGCCGACTTCAAGCCGGCCGACGGGCGCATCCTGCGCATCGAGGGCCGCATCCAGATGCCGAACGTCACCGGCAACGCCGCACTCGGCTACTGGCCGGCGTTCTGGGCGCTCGGGGCGCCGTACCGGGGGAACTACTGGAACTGGCCGGGCATCGGCGAGTTCGACATCATGGAGAACGTCAACGGCATCAACTCCGTCTGGGCCGTGCTCCACTGCGGCGTCTCCCCTGGCGGGCCCTGCAACGAGACCAACGGCCTCGGCGCCAGCCGGGCCTGCCCCGGCTCGGCGTGCCAGTCGGCCTACCACACCTACCGCTTCGAGTGGGACCGCGGCGTGAGCCCCAACCAGCTCCGCTGGTACGTCGACGGCCAGCAGTTCCACAGCGTCAGCCAGTCGCAGTTCGACTCCGGGACCTGGGCCAACATGACCGGGCACGCGGGTTACTTCCTGCTGCTCAACGTGGCGATGGGCGGCGGGTTCCCCAACGGCGTCGCGGGCTTCGGTACCCCCACCGGGGACACCGTGCCTGGCAGGCCCATGATGGTGGACTACGTCGCGGTCTGGCAGAGCGGCACGAGCGACCCGGGCCCGACCAACCCGCCGGGCGGCGTCGACGCCCGCTCCACCATCCAGGCCGAGCGCTACCAGGCCCAGTCGGGCACCATGGTCGAGACGACCACCGACACGGGCGGCGGCCAGAACGTCGGGGGCATCTCCAACGGCGACTGGCTCCGCTTCGACGGGGTGAACTTCGGCTCACAGGCGGCCCGCCAGTTCAGGGCCCGGGTGGCGTCCGGGGCCGGCGCAGGGGTGAGCGGGCTGGTGCAGGTACGCCTCGACAGCCCCACCGCCACGCCCATCGGCGACTTCGCGATCGGCAACACGGGCGGCTGGCAGAGCTGGCGTACGCTGCCGGCCAACATCTCCGGCGTGACCGGCACGCACACGGTCTACCTGACCTTCAGCAGCGGCCAACCGGCCGACTTCGTCAACGTCAACTGGTTCACCTTCGCCACCTCCTGAAGCCCCACCTCGTGAAGCCCTAACTCCTGAAGCCCTTCCGGCCCCGATCGCCCGCCTGGGAGATCGGGGTCGGGAGCGGGTACGGCGGCGCATGACGATGCGCTCGGCCCAGCTCGCGGCCTCCGGGTCGCGCAGTCCCTCCACCACGCCGCCCAGATACGCCGTGGCGAGGCTGTCGAAGCCGCTGTCCAGTTGCCGGATCCGGCTGGCCCGGCGGCGGTCCACGGCCTGGAGGTACTGGGCGACGCTCTCCACGTAGCCGGTGTCACGCTGGTACGCGGCCTGGGCGGCGGCGCAGGCCCGGGACTCGGCGTCGCGTTTGGCGCGCAGCTCCCGGAGACGGCGGTCGTTGGGGTTGTGCATGCGGCGGCCGAGGTCGGCGGCGATGAGGGCGGTGGCGATCAGGAGGGCCAGGAGGAGGATCATGGTGGGTAACTGGCCCACGCCCTCCGACGTGGGACCGATCTCCTGTCCGTCCACGATCAGGGGCCTGACCAGGGCGTCCCTGCGCAGGACGGCGACGGCGACGATGAGGCCGAGCCAGACGAGCGCCACCCCGGCCAGCAGCCAGCGGCCCTTGGCCGAGCTGCCGTGCTCCTGCCAGGACCGGAACGCGCGCCCGTACATGTGGGGTGCGACCAGCATGATGAGGGCGGCGCCCGCGGCGAGGAGCGCGGTCATCGCGACGCTGTCGCCCCAGCTCAGGATGACCTGGTAGAGGATGGGCACCTCGACGATCAGGAGGAGGAGCAGAAGGAGCGCGGCGGGCAGCCAGCGGCGGACGACCGGCCAGCGGCTGCCTGAGACGGCGATGGAGCTGGGCCGGCCGTCTCCGGGACGCCGGCTGGGTTGCTCCAGCTCCGTGACGCGCCGCCGGCTGTCCTCCAGGGCCTCGCGGGCCTCCCCGAACGTGCGCTGCGACTCCGCCAGGCGGATCTTCTGGGCCTCGAACTCGGCTCTGGATCGCTGGATCTCCTGCTCGGTGCGTTCGTCGATCTTGGCCAGCTCCTCCAGGCGTTCGTCCTCGAGCTCGTGGAAGCGGGGGACGCTGCCGGTCTGGAGGGTGAGCGTGTCGATCTGGCCGTCGGCGGCGTGGGCGCGGCCGAGCTCCCGCTCCTCGCGGCGGCGCTGCGCCCAGTCGGGCAGGCGGTAGAGGTCCCCCTCGTACGCGACGGCGGGCGCGATGCGGGTGACCTGCCCGTCAGGCTCGAATGACGCGTCCTGCTTCCGGCGAATGAAGCGCATCTGGCCTCCCACGCGGGGTCCTTGCCTTCGATGCTAAGTCGCCCCGCCGGGAATCCCACGAAATATACGGAAGTGAACGGGGACCTCACGCCGATTCCCTGACCACGAGCCGGGCAGGCAGCACGACGGAGGTGGTGTGGCGGCCCTCCAGGCGCGACAGCAGCAGCCTGGCGAGCGCCAGCGCCTGGTCGGCGACCGGGACGCGGACCGTGGTGAGCTCCGGCGCGGTGGCCGAGGCGGCGTCGACGTCGTCGAAGCCCACGACCGCCAGGTCCTCCGGCACCCTGCGGCCGACCTCCCGCGCCGCCCGCAGCGCCCCGATGGCGAGCTGGTCCGTGGCGGCGAAGACGGCGTCGAGGCCGGGATGGTCGCCGAGGAGCTGGCGGGTCGCCGCCGCGCCGGACGCGCGGGTGAGGTCGGCGACGGCCAGGAGCGGCTGCCGGCCCGCGCGCCGGAGCGCCTCGCGGTGGCCGCTCAGCCGGTCTCGCACGGCGACCAGGTCCATGGGCCCGCACACCATGCCGATGTGCCGCCGCCCCTGAGCCAGGAGGAGCTCGGTGGCGGCAGCGGCCCCGCCGGCGTTGTCCACGTCCACGTACGGCACCAGCGACGCGATCGCCGGCTTGCCGAGCAACACGACCGGCACGCCGGTCCGCGACAGCCGCTCGGCCAGCGTGTCACCCCGGTCGGCGGGCAGCAGCACGACGCCGTCCACGAGCCGCGCCTCCACGTGCTGGACGATGCGCCGGTGGCTCTCGGCGGTGTCGGCGAGCATGAGCGTCATCTGCTTGCCCGCGCCCTCCAGCATGCTCGTGACGTACTGGACGACGGCGGCCGTCAACTGGTCGCCGCCCTGTCTGGGCACAGACAGGACGAGCGCGACCGTGTTCGTGCGCCGCGTGGCCAGGCTGCGGGCGGCGGCGTTGGGTACGTAGCCGAGCTCCGTGACGGCCCGCATCACCGCCGTGCGGACCTCCGGGCTCACCGACGCCTCGCCGTTGACCACGCGCGAGACCGTGGCCCTGGAGACGCGGGCGCGGGCGGCCACGGTCTCCAGGGTGGGCCGCCTGGGCCGGGTCTCGGTCAGCCCGTTGCGGCGGATGACGTCGCGGTACCACAGCGCGCTGTCCTTCGGACGCCGCCGCTGGGTCGCGAAATCGACGTGGACGAGGCCGAACTTACGCTGATATCCGTCCGCCCATTCGAGGTTGTCGAGCAATGTCCAGACGAGATATCCGCGGACGCGGGCGCCGTCCTCGACGGCCGTTCGGAGGGCGCGCAGGTGTTCCTCGATGAAACTGATGCGATCCGGGTCGTGAATCCCGTCCCCGGTCACCACGTCGACGAAATCGGCGCCGTTCTCGGTGACCAGCAGCTCGGTTTCCGGATATTCCTCGGAAAGCCGCCGCAGCACCAGGGAAAGGCCGTTCGGGACGATGGGCCAGCCCATGGCGGTGACGGCGGTGGGGATCGTACAGAAGAGCACGCCCGCGCTTCCGGGAAAGGCCGGGTCGGCGGGCTCGCTGGGCTGGGCCTGAACGACCAGCGGGGTGTAGTAGTTGACGCCGAGCACGTCGATGGGCTCGGAGATGATCTCCAGGTCGCCGTCGTGGACGTGGCCGAGACCGGCGGCGCGCTCGATCACCGGCAGCAGGTCGGCGGGGTACGCGCCGCGCAGGATCGGGTCGAGGAACTGCCGGTTGGCGAGCGCGTCGATCCTGGCGACGGCCTCGGCGTCCTCGGGCGACAGGGCCCGGCCGAGGTCGCTCACCTGGGCGGGGGTCATGACGGGCGAGATGTTCAGCACGGCGCCGGCCTTCGACGCGCCGGCCGCGCGCAGCGCCCGGACGCCGAGCCCGTGCGCGAGCAACATGTGGTGGGCGCTCGTGAACGCCTCGGCCGCGAAGGCCCGGCCGGGCGCGTGACCACCGGAGCCGTAGCCGAGGAACGCCGCCACCCAGGGCTCGTTCACCGTGAACCACGTGTCGACGCGGTCCCCCAGCTTTTCGTGTACGGCGACGGCGTAGTCGGCGAAACGGTGGGCGGTGTCACGGGACGGCCAGCCGCCGGCGTCCTCGAGCGCCTGCGGCAGATCCCAGTGATAAAGCGTCGCGTAGGGCGTGATGCCCGCGGCGAGTAACTCGTCCAGCAGCCGGTCGTAGAAGTCGAGCCCGGCCTGATTCGCCTTTCCCGTGCCCTCGGGGAAAACGCGCGGCCAGCTCACCGAGAACCGGTAGGCGGCCATACCCAGGTCCTTCATCAGCCGCACGTCTTCGGAATAGCGGTGGTAATGGTCACACGCCTCGGCCCGGTCGGCGGAGAAGGTGTCCCAGATGGAGGGACCGCGGCCGTCGGCGGAGGTGGCTCCCTCGATCTGGAACGCCGAGGTCGACACTCCCCAGACGAAGCCCTCGGGGAAGCTGGCGATGCTCATGCTGGCGAAATCCTCCCATGAACGCTGGAACGCCCAGTCTCCCGCGTCGCGCGCCGGCCTGGCCAGGCGGTATACAGGGGCGCGTGGAACTGGATCGGCTCGATCGTGACATCATCGCGGCGCTCGTCGAGGACGCCCGCGCGACCTACGCGGAGATCGGCCACCAGGTGGGGCTGAGCGCGTCGGCGGTGAAGCGGCGGGTCGACAGGCTGCGCGAGGCCGGGGCGATCACCGGGTTCAGCGCGAGGGTGGCGCCGCAGGCGCTCGGCTGGACGACCGAGGCCTACGTCGAGTTGTTCTGCCAGGGGAAGACGAAGCCGTCGGACATCGCGCTGGCCGTGGCCAGGTTCCCCGAAGTGGTGGCGGCGGCCACGATCACGGGTGAGGCGGACGCGCTGCTGCACATCAGGGCGACGGACGTACGCCACGTGGAGCGGGTGATCGAGCGGATCGCGGCGGAGCCGTTCGTGGTGCGGACCAAGAGCGTGATCGTGCTGTCCAGGCTGGTGGACACGCCGCCGGGAGCGGCCCTTCCCGAGGCGCGCAACATATCGCCGGTCGACGACTGAGACACGCAACGGAACGCCGCGAAGACGCAATACGCACCGCTTGGCCTGCGCGAACCTGCGTTCTTAGGCTGTCTCCGTCCCCATATATCGGGACATCCATCCATGGAACTCGACGGAGAGCTGCATGCCCAAACACTTCCTCATGTGCCGTCCCGACTTCTTCGGGGTCGAATACGCCATCAATCCGTGGATGCACCCCGAGGCCGGCGCGGACCGCGACGTGGCGGTCCGGCAGTGGGAGGGGCTGAAGACGGCGTACGAGGAGCTCGGGCACCGGGTCAGCCTGATCGACCCGATCGACGGACTGCCCGACATGGTGTTCGCCGCCAACGGCGCGCTGGTCGTGGACGGCCGCGTCTACGGCGCCCGGTTCGCCTACCCGGAGCGCGGCCCCGAGGGGCCCGCGTACCTGCGCTGGTTCACCGAACGCGGTTACCCGGCGCACGAGGCCCAGTACGTCAACGAGGGCGAGGGCGACTTCCTCACCATGAACGAGGTCATCCTGGCCGGCACGGGCTTCCGCACGGACGTGGCCGCCCATCAGGAGGCGCAGGAGCGCCTGGGCCGCCCGGTGATCTCGCTGACGCTGACCGACCCGCGGTTCTACCACCTCGACACGGCGCTGTGCCCGCTCGACGGCCACAACGTCGCGTACTACCCGGAAGCCTTCTCCCCTGGCAGCAGGACGGTGCTGTGCCGGATGTTCCCCGACGCGGTGCTCGCGACCGCCGAGGACGCCGGGGTGCTCGGCCTGAACGCGGTCAGCGACGGCGTCAACGTGGTCGTCAACGCCGAGGCGTCGAACCTCCAGTTGGAGCTCAAGCGCCGCGGGTACGAGGTGATCCCGGTCGACCTGTCGGAGCTGCGTAAGGCGGGTGGCGGCCCCAAGTGCTGCACACTGGAGATCAGGGGGGAGAACTGATCATGGCCACCAGCGCAGAGCTGATCGAAGTGAGCGAGCGCCGTAGCGCGCACAACTACCACCCGCTGCCCGTCGTGATCCACGAGGCACACGGCGCCTGGGTCACGGACGTCGAGGGCCACCGCTACCTCGACTGCCTGTCCGGCTACTCCTCGCTCAACTTCGGCCACGGCCACCCCAAGATCATCGAAGCCGCCCAGGAGCAGCTCAAGAACCTGACCCTGACCAGCCGGGCGTTCTACCACGACCAGTTCGCCCAGTTCTGCATGGGGCTGGGCGACCTCACGGGCAAGGACATGATCCTGCCCATGAACACCGGCGCCGAGGCCGTCGAGACCGCCATCAAGGTGGCGCGCAAGTGGGGTTACGAGGTCAAGGGCATCGAACCGGACCAGGCGAACATCATCGTGATGGAGGGCAACTTCCACGGCCGCACGACCACGATCGTCAGCTTCTCCACCGACCCGGACGCGCACGACAACTTCGGCCCGTACACGCCGGGCTTCCGGCTCGTGCCGTACGGCTCCGCCGAGGCGATCAGGCGGGCGGTCGACGCGAACACGGTCGCCGTGCTGTTCGAGCCGATCCAGGGCGAGGCGGGGGTGCTGGTGCCGCCGGACGGTTACCTGAGCGACATCCGCGCACTGTGTTCCGCCAAGGGCATCCTGATGATCGCCGACGAGGTGCAGTCGGGGCTGGGGCGGACCGGGAAGACGTTCGCGTGCGACCACGAAGGGGTCGTGCCCGACATCTACGTGCTGGGCAAGGCGCTGGGCGGCGGCGTCGTACCGGTCTCGGCCATCGCGGCCGACCGGGAGGTGCTCGGCGTCATCAAGCCGGGCCAGCACGGGTCCACGTTCGGCGGCAACCCGCTGGCCTGCGCGGTCGGCAACGCGGTCATCGAACTCCTGAACACCGGCCAGTATCAGGCCCGCGCCGCCAAGCTCGGCGAGGTGCTGCACACGCGGCTGCGCGAGCTGATCGGCCATGGGGTCGTGGAGGTGCGCGGGCGCGGCCTGTGGGCGGGCATCGACATCGACCCCGCCGTCGCGACCGGGCGCGAGGTGTCCAAGGCCCTGCTCAAGCGCGGGGTGCTCGCCAAGGACACCCATGGCTCCACGATCCGCCTCGCCCCGCCCATCACCGTTTCCGAGGAGGATCTCGGCTGGGCGATCGATCAGCTCCTCGATGCCGTCTACGAGCTCAAAACCAGATAAGAGCGTTTTCTTTTACGGCGGAGCACGGGAGGGCCCACCCACCGCACATGGCTGGGCCCCCTCCAGGGAAACGCTCCTCCGGTTCACAAGCTGAGCGCGTGCCTGCCGACCCGGTAGGACCCGAGGACCGCCGGCGCGCCGGGGACGGCGGCTGCCCGCTCACGCCAGTTGAACAGCAGCCGCCCGCCCGGCTCCAGCTGCCTGGCCAGCACCCGCCACAACTCGGCCCGCTCGTCCGGGGTGAAGCTCTGCAGCACCGAGATCATCACGATCGCCTCGACCGGCTCGTCCACCTCCACGTCCAGCCCTCCGTACGGCAGGACGGTCACGCGGCGCAGCGCCTCCGGGTCGGACACCAGGCGGGAGAGCAGCACCGAGCGCATGCCCAGCGACGGCTCCACCGCGAAGACCTCGGCCGGCGTCGCGCGCACGATCAGCTCGGTGATCAGGCCGGTGCCCGCGCCGATCTCGATGACGCCGCGGCGCACCCCGCTCAGCAGCGGGGGCAGCAGCTCGCGCACCATGGGCACGTGCCCGTCCTCGTGCCACAGGTCGTAGAACGGCACGGCGACGGCGTGGTCGTCCTCGTGCATGGGATTCAGCGTAGGCGCGCGGAGTCGATCGGCCTGATCGCACCGCCGATGGACTCGTGCCAGGTCACCTCGTCGGGGAAGGTGATCGTGGCCACGGCGTTCTGGAACCACGGGCCCTTGGTGACCCGCCACCTCAGCGGCGGCCGTGGGATGCCGGCCAGCCGCGCCAGCAGGCCGCCCACCAGCGTCGCGATCCTGAACTGGGTGAAGACGTTGGCCCAGCGCAGCAGGCGGCTGAGCGGGTTGCGCATCGGCGAGCAGACGATCTGGTGGATCGGCCCGGACCTGACCTTGGCGAGGTAGGAGTAGTGGACGTCGCCGGAAAGGATCAGCACCGGCTTGCCGAGTCCGATCAGCAGCCGCGCCAGCTCGTCGAACGAGCGCCGGAACGCCGCCCAGTGCTCCAGATCGATGGCCTGCCGGAACTTCTCCGACCACCGCCGCACCCGCGCCCCCCACTTGCCGTCGGCCAGGGCCTCGTTCCAGTTCTGCACGCCGTGCACGCCCTCGGGCAGCAGGAACGGGATCGACGAGCCGATGATCAGCCGCTCCGCCGGGGCGGCGAGCTGCTCCTCCAGCCACGCCCACTCCACCGGGTCGAGCATGCGGCGGTCGCCGGGCGTGAGCTGCCTGGCGCACCTGGTGTCGACCATGATGAGCCGGGCGTGCCCGAGGTCGCGGGCGTAGCTCCAGCGGTTGCTGCTCGGCTCGGCGTCCGCCTTCTCGGCGAAGGCGTCGAGCGCCGCGCCGCCGTCGCCGTTCATCAGCGTGCGCAGCAGCGGGTCGTCCGCCCGCTCGGCCGGTGACAGGTTGCCGAGGTGCTGGTAGACCCAGTACGCCCCCAGCCCCGACACGACCCGGTGCCGCCACCAGGGCGTCGCGTCCATCTCCTCGCGCCACGGCTGCGAGGTGTTCCAGTCGTCGCGCACGTCGTGGTCGTCGAAGATCATCGCGGTCGGCACGGTGGACAGCAACCAGCGGATCTCGGGCTCGGTCCACGCCTGACGGTAGAGCTCGGCGTACTCCTCGAAATCCCCGATCTCGTCCAGCGGCGGCGTGCTCCTGCGCGCACGGATATAGGCCAGCATCTCGGGCGCGGGGTTGTCCGCGTAGACCTGGTCGCCGAGGAGCAGCAGGAGATCCGGCCACTCCTCGTCGCCCGCCTCCGCCAGGTGCTCGCCGTAGGCCCGCAGGACGTCGTCACCGTGCGTACGGACGTACGCGTCGTCGAACGGCACGCTGGTGCGGCACGAGCCGAACGCCAGCCTGCGCGCCCCGTCGGCGGGCAGCAGCCTGATCCGGCTCGGCGGGCGACCCGCCAGGGGCCATACCTGCTCCCCGTCGAGCCTGACGGAATACGAGGCGATATCCTGAGAGAGTTCGACGAGATCCACGATCGCGAAGTGGTGACCGTGCACGGTGAAGGTGGGCGACCGGTAAGTCCTGCCGTCCGCCTCGATGGTGACCGTGCCGGGTTCGGCGGTCTCCACCCAGATCGAGGCGCTTACGGCATCGACGTAACGCAGCATCGGCCCAACCACGAGTGCGGGCATCCCACCCCCCGATTCGACAATTCGTCACACTCTCGTGCGCAAGCCTGCCAGGGTGGCACGGCCACGGCGCCCGAGCAAGCGGCCCGGATTTTTACCAACAAACTCGGCAAGCTCAAACGCCCCGCTGTAGGATGATCAAGACAACGCGCCCAAGGGGTAGGCAATGGCGCTTTCCCCGCAAATAGGGCGTACATAACAGGAGGAATCTCTTCCATGAGCATCATGGTGCCGTCAAAGACGCCGGCCCTGATCACCCCGGGCCGACAGGCCCTCGACTCCGCTCTCCAGCAACTCGACCAGGCGGCCGAGCACCTGGGGCTCAACGACGGGCTCCGTACGCTGCTGGCCACGCCGCGCCGCTCGCTGACCGTCTCGGTCCCCGTGCGGCGTGAGGACGGGCGGCTCGACGTCGTTCAGGGGTTCCGCGTCCAACACAACGTCTCGCGTGGTCCCGCCAAGGGCGGCCTGCGCTACCATCCCGGCACGGACATCCACGAGGTCACCGCGCTCGCGATGTGGATGACCTGGAAGTGCGCACTGGCCGGCATCCCGTACGGCGGCGCCAAAGGCGGCGTGGCCGTGGACCCGGCCGGGCTCACCACCCTGGAGCTGGAGCGGCTCACCCGCCGCTACGTCAACGAGATCCTGCCGCTGATCGGCCCGGAGAAGGACATCCCGGCGCCCGACGTCGGCACGGACGAGCAGACCATGGCCTGGATCATGGACACGTACAGCGTCAACGCCGGCTACTCGGTGCCCGGGGTGGTCACCGGCAAGCCGATGACGCTGGGCGGCTCGCTCGGGCGGACCGGCTCGACCGCGCGCGGCGTGCAGATCACCGCGCTGGCCGCGCTCGGCCGCTCGCCCGCGGGCGTGACCGTGGCGGTCCAGGGCTTCGGCAAGGTGGGCGCGCTCGCCGCGCAATACCTCGCCGACGTGGGTTGCAAGGTGGTGGCGGTGTCCGACGCCACGGGCGCCGTCTACTCAGGCGGCGGCCTCGACATCGCCAGGCTGCGCGGCTGGGCCGCCGAGTCCGGCGGCGTACGCGGCTACCGGCTCGCGGACGCGCTGACCCACGAGGACCTGTTCGAGCTGGACGTGGACGTGCTGGTCCCGGCCGCGCTCGAAGGCGTCATCACCGAGGCCAACGCGGCCAGGATCCGCGCACGCCTGATCGTGGAGGGCGCCAACGGCCCGACCACGCCCGAGGCCGACGAGATCCTCGCCGCCAACGGCACCGCGGTCGTGCCCGACATCCTCGCCAACGCGGGCGGGGTGATCGTGTCCTACCTGGAGTGGGTGCAGAACATGCAGTCCTTCTCGTGGGGCTCCGGCGAGGTCGAGCTCAAGCTGCGCGACCTCATGCTGGGGGCCTTCGCCGAGGTCACGACACTGGCCGCCGAACGCGGCCTGACGCTGCGGCAGGCCGCCCACGTGATCGGCGTGGGCCGGGTCGCGGAGACGCACCGGCTACGCGGCCTCTACCCGTGATCGCCACATAACCCGATCGCCACATAAGCGGCGCGGGACCGGTCAGGGACTCACCTCCCGGACCGGCCCCGCCCCGCGACACGACGGCCTCTCCCCAC
>NZ_JADOGI010000277.1 GCF_015645445.1 Nonomuraea cypriaca
GGGGGAGGGGCCGCTCGACGCGCTCAGGCGTCACTTCCTCGACGGGCTGGCCAGGCGTGATCCCGTCACGGGGCTCAACGACCACCCCGAGGTGGTGGCCTTCCACCGGATGGTGTTCGGCACACCGAGCCTGACGGCCCGGGTGTTCCAGTACATGTCGCGCGACGAGCAGGCCCTGGCGGAGGCGCTCGGGGAGGGCATGGACGAGCTGACCGCCGGCCTGCTCGCGGCGCAGGTGCTGGCCGCGCAGCGGGTGCTGGCGCGGCGCAACTGGGTGCTGCTGGCGGAGGGCCGCTCGGCGCGCGAGGTCGAGGCCGAGGCGGTACGCGCGGCGGAACGCGCCTTCGCGCTGCTGGCCGCCGCGGGGGAGTCGCGCGAGCCTGCGGGCTGATCCGGATCTCGTGCGGGTGGAGTCTGCGCGGGTCCGGTCCCGCCCGTGATGCCCCCCGATTATCAATCGATCGTCGGATTTCACCTGACTTTCAGGCAATGGCACGTTTCCACGCATGGCGAACATCGGAATAAGCGCAGGATGTTTTACCAGGTGGGGAGGGGTTGCTTGATATCATGAAGCTTCCTTGACGAATTGCTTACCTGCAATTCGGGACATTTCATTGGCTGACTTCATCTGAGTGGAGTGATCGTGAAGGGATTCTTCATGCCCATGTTCGACTACAGAGAGTGCCGTCGAGGTGACGTTCAGTGACAGGCGTGCTGCTCTGCGGATGGGTGCGGTTGCGCGCGCTGCTGCCCGAGCGCGCCGAGCTGGCCGGGATGCGCCGGAGCCCGCGTAACGACCTGCTCGCCGGGCTCACCGTGGCGATCGTCGCGCTGCCCCTGGCGCTCGGCTTCGGCATCTCCTCCGGCATGGGGGCCGCGTCCGGCCTGGCCACGGCCGTGGTCGCCGGGTCGCTGGCGGCGGTGTTCGGCGGGTCCGCGTTGCAGGTGTCCGGCACCAGCGGCGCGATGACGGTGATGCTCATGCCGATCATGAGCATGCACGGCGCCACGGGGGTGCTGACGGTCGGCCTGCTGGCCGGGCTGCTGCTGATCGGGCTGGCCCTGGCCCGGGCCGGCCGCTACATGGCCCTGGTGCCCGCCCCCGTCGTCGCGGGCTTCACCGTCGGCATCGCCTGCGTGATCGGGCTGCAGCAGATCCCGCACGCGCTCGGCGTACCGGCACACGACAGCGACAAGGTGGCCGTCGTGGCCTGGCACGCCCTCACGGACTTCCTCGACACGCCTCGCTGGTGGGCGATGGTGGTCACCCTGCTCGTGGCGGTCGTGCTGCTGGCGGGGGCCAGGTTGCGGCCGACCGTGCCGTTCTCGCTGGTCGCGGTGGTCCTCACGACCGTCGTGGCCGAGCTGGCCGCGCTGCCGCTGGCCAGGATCGGCGATCTGCCCGCCGGGCTGCCCGCGCCGTCCCTGGGCTTCCTCGATCCCGTCGTGCTGCCGTCCCTGCTCGCCCCCGCCGTGGCGGTGGCCGCGCTGGCGGCGCTGGAGTCGCTGCTGTCGGCCTCCGTCGCCGACGGCATGAGCGGCGGGCACCGCCACGACCCCGACAGGGAGCTGTTCGGTCAGGGCGTGGCCAACCTCGTCGCCCCGATGTTCGGCGGCATGCCCGGCACGGGCGCGATGGTGCGCACCGCGGTCAACGTGCGCTCGGGCGCCAGGACCCGGCTGGCGGCGCTGGCCCACGCGGCGATCCTGGCCGCCATCGTCTACGCCGCCGCGGGACTCGTCTCCAGGATCCCGCTGGCCGCGCTGGCCGGGGTGCTCCTGGCCACCTCGGTGCGCATGGTGGAGTTCGAGTCCGTACGCGCCATGTTCAGATCCACCAGGGGCGACGCCGTGGTGCTCGTGCTGACCGCCGTCGCCACACTCATGCTCGACACGGTCCTGGCCGTCATCCTCGGCCTGGTCGTGGCCGGGGCACTGGCCCTGCGCGCCCTGGCACGCAACGCGAGCCTCGACCCCGAGCCGTTGCGCCACGACCTGCAGCCCCAGCACACCGAGCGCGAGCACGCCCTGCTGGCCGAGCACATCGTCACCTACCGCCTGGCCGGTCCGCTGTTCTTCGCCGCGGCCCACCGGCTGCTGGTCGATCTGTCCGACGTGACCGACGTGTCCGTGGTGATCCTGCGCATGTCGCGCGTCACAACCATCGACGCCAGCGGCGCGCTCGTGCTCAGCGACGCCATCGGGAGGCTCGAACGCCGCGGCATCATGGTCTACGTCTCCGGCATCCCCGACGGCCACCACCGGCCGCTGGAGGCGCTCGGCGTCATCGCCAGGCTCGACCGGGCCGGGCAGGCGTTCGCCACGACGAGCGAGGCCATCGCGGCCGCCCGCGACCGGCTCCGCAGCACCGGCGTGCTGCCCAGGCTGGCCAGCTGATCCCGGAGCCGGGGGCGGCCCGCCCTCGGCTCCCGGGTCAGGTGAGCGGGCGGGCGGCGGGGAGGCGGAGGCGGTCGACGGCGGCGCGGCGGGTCGTCTCCGGGCGGCGGTCGTAGCGGGCCGTCGTGGCCGGCGACGAGTGGCCGACCAGCGCCTGTGCCGTGGCCAGGTCCACCCCCGCGTCCAGCAACTCGCCGATGAACGTGCGGCGGAAGTCGTGCGCCGTACGCCGTGACGCCCCCGCCTCGCCCAGCCGGCGGGCCAGGATGTCCGCGATGCCCTGTCCGGTCAGCCCCACCGGGCGGCCGTCCCGCTCACGCAACCGCCCCGCCTTGCTGATCGGGCTGAACAACGCCCCCGGCGCGCTCCCGCGGATCGCCAGCCAGCGCTCCACCAGCCCGATCGCGTCCGTGGTCAGGTAGACCAGCCGCTCCTTGTCGCGCTTGCCGCGCACCCGCAGCGACCGCGCACCGGGGTCGTAGTCGGCCAGCGCCAGCCCGCCGATCTCGGCCCGGCGGCAGCCGGTGGAGTAGAGCACCGCGATCAGCGCCGCGTCGCGCACGCCGGCCGGCGAGTCGCCGCACGCGGACAGGGCCGCGCCGACCACCTCCGGCGGCACGTGGTGGCCCGTCGGCAGGCGGCTCTGCCGTACGGGGGCGAGGTCGGAGGCGCGGGCGAAGTCCTCCGCGCTGGTCTGGCCCAGCCGCCACGCCTCCTTCAGCACCCGGCGCAGCGCCACCAGGTGCTTGTTCACGTACGCCGCCGACCA
The DNA here is from genome assembly GCF_015645445.1 of Nonomuraea cypriaca. GTDB lineage: Bacteria > Actinomycetota > Actinomycetes > Streptosporangiales > Streptosporangiaceae > Nonomuraea > Nonomuraea cypriaca. Next base: position 3,167 of record NZ_JADOGI010000277.1, read on the forward strand.
GCCCTGGTCGGTGAGCATCGTGCGGATGCGGACGGTGTGCTCGTAACGCAGCAGGTGCCACGGCTGGCCCGCACCCGTGGCGCCCTCGTCGCCGGTGAGCAGGCGCGCCAGCCGGTCGAGGCAGCCGCGCATGCTCCGGCGCGACTCCGGGCTGGTGAGCGAGTCGAGATAGACGTGGTACGGATCGCGCGCCGGCTCGACCGGCGGCGCCGCCAGATCTGTTACGGCAGGCAGACTCACCCGCCCGATCTTACGGCCCGGGCGATCGCCCCAGTGATCTCACGGCCCGGGCGATCGCCCCAGTGATCTCACGGCCCGGGCGATCGCCCCAGTGATCTCACGGCCCGGGCAATCGCCCCAGTGAACTCACCGCCCGAACACCGGCCCACTGTCCCATGGCCTGGGCGCTCGCCTGACCGGCTCCGGCGCGAGAGGCCGGGGCCGCTCAGGACGGCCCGGTTCAGAACGGCCCGGTGAGGTCGCCGAGCTTGTCGGTCAGCTCCAGGTTGGCCGAGTAGTCGACCGGGACCGCGATCACCGACACCACGTCGTCGGCCAGCGCCTTGCGCAGCGTCGGCAGCAGCTCGTCCGCCGAGGTGATCCGGTAACCGCGGGCGCCGAAGCTCTCCGCGTACATCACGAAGTCGGGGTTGCCGAAGGTGATGTTGGAGTTGCGTCCCAGCTCCAGGTCCATCTTCCACTCGATCAGCCCGTACGCGTCGTCCACCCACACCAGCACCACGAACGGCACCCGCTCGCGCACCGCGGTCTCCAGCTCCTGCGAGTTCATGAGGAACGCCCCGTCGCCCGTGGCCGCCAGCACCCGCCGGCGTGGGTAGGCCAGCTTGGCCGCCAGCGCGCCGGGCACCGAGAACCCCATGGACGACAGCCCGTTCGAGACCAGCATCGTGTTCGGTTCGTACGTCGGGTACATGCGGGCCATCCACATCTTCACCGCGCCCGTGTCGGCCAGCACGATGTCCTCGCGCCCCATCGCCTCGCGGACGTCGGCCACCACACGCCGCGGCGACAGCGGGAACCCGTCCTCCGAGCGCCCCTGCTCCAGCTCCTCGCGCAGCATCCGGCGGATCTTCTCGCCGGTGCCGTTCATCTCGAACCGCCGGTGCACGGCGTCGCCCAGCGCGTGCAGCGACCGTGAGATGTCCCCCTGCACGCCGACCGCCACCGGATAGTGGTCGTCCACCTCGGCGGGGAACCCGTGGATGTGGATGATCTTCTTGTCCCGCAGCGGATTGATCTTGATCGGGTCGAACTCCTGCAGCTCGTAGCCGACGCTGATCAGCACGTCCGCCTCGTCGAACCCGAAGTTGACGTAGTCGTGCCGCATGAACCCCACCGCCCCGAGCGCGTGCCGGTGGTCGTCGGGGAAGACGCCCTTGCCGTTGAATGTGGTGGCCACCGGCAGCCCGAGCCGCTCGGAGAAGCGCACCAGCGCCTGCGAGGCCCCGGCGCGGGTGGCGCCGTGCCCGGCCAGCACGATCGGCCTGCGGGCGGTGGCCAGCACGTCGGCGGCGCGGGCGATCTGCGAGGGAGAGGGGTCGTGGGGGCGTACGACGTTGACGGGGAGCGGGCGCAGGTCGGAGGGCGCCCTGGCCGACTCGACGTCCTCCGGGATGGCGAGGTAGACGGCGCCTGGGCGCTCGGTCTGGGCCGTCTTGAACGCCTTGCGGATCATCTCGGGCAGCGCCTCGGCGGCGGGCGCCAGCTCGGCCCACTTGGTGATCGGCCTGAACAGCGACACCAGGTCCACCACCTGGTGCGACTCCTTGTAGATGCGATCCAGCCCGACCTGCGCGGTGATCGCCACCACGGGCGTGCTGTTGGTGGTCGCGTCGGCCACGCCGAGCTGCAGGTTGATCGCTCCGGGGCCGAGCGTCGCCGACGCCACGCCCGCCTTGCCGGTCAGCCTGCCGTAGATCTCGGCCATGAACGCCGCACCCTGCTCGTGCCGTACGAGGATGTAGCGGATGGAGGAGTCTCTGAGCGCGTCGACGAAGTGGATGTTCTCCTCACCGGGGATGCCGAAGACGTACTCGACGCCTTCCGCCTCCAGTGCCTGCACGATGAGCCGGGCCGCGGTGGCCTGCCGGGTCATGCGAAACGCCTTCTTCCATGAACGACTTCGTTCGTCCAAGCGCTGGAAGGCCGCGGTTCATTCCTGGCAGGCCGGGGCGGGTCACCGCAGGCGGGCGACGCCCTCGAGGAGCCGGTCCACGTCGGAGCGGTCGTTGTAGTGGACCAGGCCCGCGCGCACCGCGCCGCCCGTGTCGCGGATGCCGAGCGCGCCGGTCAGCTCCCAGGCGTAGTTGTGGCCGTTCCACACGTTGACGCCGCGGCCGGCCAGGTGTTCGGCCACCTGGCGCGGGGTGTGCCCGGCCACGTTGAAGTAGGCGGTGGCGGTGCGCCTGGCCGGCTTGCCGTACACCGTGACGTGCGGCAGCCTCTCCAGCCCCTCGATCAGCACGCCGAAGAGCTCCAGTTCGTGGCGCTCCGCCGCGGCCATCGAGGCCAGCAGCCGCTCGCGCCGCGAGCCCGTGCCCGGCACCATGGCGGCCAGGTGCTCCACGGCCGCCGTCACCCCGGCAAGATCCGCCAGGGCCGCCGTGCCCGTCTCGAACCGCTCAGGCACCGTGTCGGGCGACGATGCGAGCTTGTCCGGTCGCAGCGTCTCCAGCAGCGCCGGGTCGGCCACCACGGCGCCGATGTGCGGGCCCGACCACTTGTACGCGCTCGTGGCGTAGAAGTCGCCGCCCAGCGCCCGCATGTCCACCGGGCCGTGCGGGGTGGCGTGCACGCCGTCGACGTAGACCAGCGCGCCCGCCCGGTGCGCCAGATCGGCGATCGCGGGCACGTCGGGGCGGGTGCCGAGGATGTTGCTCGCCGCCGTCACCGCCACCAGCCTGGTGCGCTCGCCGATCAGCTCGGCGTACTGGCCGACCGGCAGCTCCCCGGTCACCGGGTCCACCTCGGCCCAGCGGACGGTGGCGCCCGTCTGGGTCCAGGGACGGACGTTGGCGTCGTGGTCGAGCCTGGAGAGCACCACCTCGTCGCCCGGTCCGGCGATCGCCCTGGCCAGGCGGTAGGTCAGCGTCGTCATGTTGGGGCCGAGCACCACGCCCTCCGGCCGGCCGCCGACCAGGTCGGCCACGGCCGCCCGGCAGCCGGCCACGATGGCGCCGGATCGGTGGCTGGCGGGGAACGCGCCGCCCACGTTGCCGATCCCGGCGCGGTAGGCCCCGGCGATGGCGTCGATCACGGATTGGGGGGTCTGGGTGCCGGCCGCGCCGTCAAGGTAGGCGAAGCCGTCGGACAAGGCGGGGTATGTAGCGCGTACCGCGTCAATCGGGAAAGGCATGATGTATAGATGCTAAGCCTACGGGACCTCAACAGTGCCACCCTGGCCCGCCGGCATCCTCTCGCCCGTCTCGAGAGGGACGCGGTGGACGTCGTGCACCGGCCGGCCTTCGCCGGGTCCGGCGCGGCACCGTCACTTGAAGTGGCCGGCGGAGTCTGATTGGTTCATGACGGAGGTGTGACCATGCCCCAGCTGACCGCTCTGGACGCGCAGTTCCTCCACTTCGAGACGGCCACCAACATCGCCAACATCGCCGGCCTGGCCATACTCGAAGGTGATCTCAACCGCGCCGACCTGCAGGCCATGCTCGAACGGCGGCTCCCGTACGTGCCCGCGCTGCGGCGCAAGCTGGCCCCGGTGCCGTTCGGGCTCGACCACCCGTACTGGGAGCAGGAGGACGATCTCGACCTCGACTACCACGTACGCGAGATCGGCCTGCCGCCGCCCGGCGACGACAGGCAGCTCGCCGACCAGGTCTCGCGGCTGCACGCGCGGCGGCTCGACCGCGGCCGGCCGCTGTGGGAGATCTACCTGCTCCACGGCCTGGCCGGGGGGCGCATGGGGCTCTACACGAAGATCCATCACGCGGCGGTGGACGGGATCGGGGGCGCCGACGTGCTCGCCGCGCTGCTCGACACCACCCCCGAGCCCGCGCCGCCGCCCGCCGGGGAGGCCGAGCGGGACGCGGCGCCGCCCGGCGCCGCCGGGATGGTGGCGCGCGGGCTGGTCAGAATGGCGGGCAACCCCGCCCACGCGGTACGGTTCGCGGCCCGCGCCATTCCGCACCTGGACGAGATCCCCATCGTGTCCTGGATCCCGGGAGCCGGGGTCGTGTCCGGGCTGGCCCGCAGGCTGGCGGGGACCGGGCAGGCGCCCGAGCTGCCGGTGCTGCCCGCGCCGAGGACGCCCTTCAGCGGGCCCGTGTCGGCGCACCGGCGCTTCGCCTTCGCCTCGCTGCCGCTGGAGGAGATCAAGCAGGTGCGCAAGGCGTTCGGGGTCACGGTCAACGACGTGGTCATGACCGTGTGCGCGGGCGCGCTGCGCAGGTGGCTGGCCGCGCACGGCGGCATCCCGCGCCAGCCGCTGATCGCGGGGGTGCCGTTCTCGATGCGCGCCGCGGGGGCCGGGGGACAGGGCAACCAGGTGGCGATCATGACGGCGCCGCTGTCGGTGCACCTCGACGATCCCGTCGCCCGGCTGTACCAGGTGCGCCAGGCCATGCAGCGGATCAAGGACAGGTTCGCGCTGGCGCCGGCGCGCTGGCTGCGCGAGTTCAGCGAGTCGATGCCGGCCGCGCTCATGGGGCTGGCCGCGCGCTCGGCGTTCGGGCTGGTCGGGCAGACCGCGCCGCCGATCAACGTGCTCATCTCCAACGTGCCTGGCCCCCAGTTCCCCCTGTACGTGTGCGGCGCGCGGCTGCTCAGGCACTACCCCGTCTCGGTCATCTCGGACGTCAGCGGCGGCGTGAACATCACCGCGTTCTCCTACGACGGCTCGCTCGACGTCGGCGTCGTCACCGACAGGGAGATGGTGCAGGACGCCTGGGAACTGGCCGGTTACCTGCGCGACGCCCTCGACGAACTGCGCGACGCGGAAGCCGCCCTGCCGCATTAGTCCGTACGGTTTGGTCCGTATGTCTTAGTCCGTACGTCCCGCGGAACTGTCGGTGGCGTGTGCGACCTTGAGGATGGCGTGCTGACGGCCGAGCCCTTCCATTCGCTGGGGGAGCCGGCCGCCGAGCGGGCCTGAGGGCCTTCGCCGGAGTCGAGGAGGGGAGATCGGATGGCCACCGCTCAGGAGCTCTATGACGACCTTGTGACGGAGCACCTCGCACGGCCCGAGGTGAGCATGGGACGCATGTTCCACGCCGAGGGGCTGAAGGTGAACGGCAAGGTTTACGCGTTCTTCTCCCGGGACCGGGACCGGCCCGTGGTCAAGCTTCCCGCCGCGCGGGCCGGTGAGCTGGTGCGGGAGGGGACCGCCGAGTTGATGCGGATGGGAGGCCGGCGGATGCGGGAGTGGGTGCAGCTGGGGGAGCCGGACGAGGAGGCGTGGCGGCGCCTGATGACCGAGGCCTCCGCCTATGTCGAGGCCCTGACCCGCTGACGGGCGGCTTGGCGTTATGAGCGGTCGGTTGGGGTGTGTCAGCGGACGGCGCAGTCGCGCGAGCGGCCGATTGGGGTGTGTCAGCGGACGGCGCAGTCGCGCGAGCGGCCGGTTGGGGTGTTTCTGCGGACGGCGCAGTCGCCCGAGCTGCCGGTTGGGTGCTCAGCGGATGGCGTAGTCGCCGATGGCGGGTTCGAGCAGGGCGAAGACCTGGCGGGCGGCCCCGGCGAGCGCGGCGGCGATGTCGTCGTCGCGCTGGCCCGCCAGCGTTCGGGAGCGCAGGTCACGGAAGAGCAGCCGGTCCGCCGCCGCCAGCTGCGCCGCCACGGCACGGGCGACGATCTCGCCGTCCTGGGCGGTGCTATCGCGGTCCTGGGAGGCGCTCCGGGCGGTGGGATCGCGGTCCTGGGGAATGCCCTGGGCGGTGGGATCGCTGCTGTTGGGGGCGTCGGGGTTGGATGAGGTTTCGCGCGGATGGGTGCGAGGGGGGATGGACTCGGTGGTGAGCCGGGCGGCGAGGGACTCCTCGCGTTGGTCGTGGAGGTCGCGGAGCCGGGCGACCAGGGTGGGGCTGTCCGCGACCATCCGGGCGAGGTCGCGCCCCGTGAAGCCGATGACCGGATCGCGCCGCTCCAGCGCCTCCATGAACGCCCGCCGCACCGCCGCCAGCGCCGACTCCCCGGCCCGGCGGTGCGCGACCGCCTGCGCCAGGCCGGCCACGAACGCCTCGTGCTGGTCCAGGGCTAGATCCTCCTTGCGGGGGAAGTAGTTGGTCACCGTCATCTTGGCCACCCGGGCCGCGGCCGCGATGTCGGCAATCGTCGTCCGGTCGAAGCCACGTTCCAGGAACAGTTGGGTAGCGTGGTCTGAGATGGCCCTCCTGGTCTCTCGCTTCTTCTGTTCCCTCAAACCCAAGGTGCCGATGCTCATGGCCCCAGCCTTCCACAAATTCTTAGGTCCGACCTGATATTAGGTTGGCCCATCAATGGGGGTCCGATCTAATTTTAGGTCAGATCTAAGTTCAACGCCTCTATCCAACGCGAGCGAGGAGAGTGTTTTGTCCGAAGCAGCAGAGGTTCTCGAACTGGACGACAGTGCTGCCGACGGTGGCACGGCCGTCGGCGCCGACTCGGTCAAGACGTACCTCAAGGAGATCGGGCGGGTGCCGCTGCTCACCGCTGACCAGGAGATCGAGCTGGCCAAGCGGATCGAGGCGGGCCTGTTCGCGAGGGAGCGGCTCGACACCGAGCCGGGGCTGCCCGCCGACCTGCGGGCCGAGCTGGAATGGGTCGTGGACGACGGCGCGCGGGCCAAGCGCCAGATGCTGGAGGCCAACCTGCGGCTGGTCGTCTCCATCGCCAAGCGCTACACCGGTCGCGGCATGCTCTTCCTGGACCTCATCCAGGAGGGCAACCTGGGCCTGATCCGGACGATCGAGAAGTTCGACTACCGGCTGGGCTACAAGTTCTCCACGTACGCGACCTGGTGGATCAAGCAGGCCATCACCCGGGCCATGGCCGACCAGGCCAGGACGATCCGCATCCCCGTACACATGGTGGAGCTGATCAACAAGGTCGCGCGCGTGCAGCGCCGCCTGCAGAGCGACCTCGGCCGTGAGCCCACCCCCGAGGAGATCGCCGTCGAGGCCGAGCTCGAGGTGGACCGGGTCGCCGAGATCCAGGGTTACGGCCGCGAGCCGATCTCCCTGAGCACGCCGCTGGGCGAGGAGGGCGACAGCGAGTTCGGCGACCTCATCGAGGACACCGAGGCCGTCTCCCCGGCCGACGCGGTCTCGTTCACCCTGCTCCAGCAGCAGTTGCACAGCCTGCTCGACCAGCTCTCCGAGCGGGAGGCGGGCGTGATCAGCATGCGTTACGGCCTGATCGACGGCAAGCCGATGACGCTCGACGAGATCGGCCGCGTCTACGGCGTCACCCGCGAGCGGATCAGGCAGATCGAGGCCAAGACGATGTCCAAGCTCCGCCACCCGTCCCGGTCCCTGGCGTTGCGCGACTATCTGAGCTAGAGGCCGCTGAAAGGCTGCGCAAACGAAAACTCAAGACTGTCGCCTTGGACCCTTGAGCCGGGTGGCAGGTGTCCTAGATTCCCAACCGTGAAACGTTCCCGATCCAGCCTCGTCCACCAGGTGACCTACGCGGCGAAGAATCCGCACAAAATCGTGCCCCACCTGCGGCGGCTGGTCCGCGACACGTGGTTCAGGCTGCGTACGCGCGACCACGTCGCCTACTACCGGGCCGTCATGAAGTCCGACACCGCCAAGGATCCCGAGGGCGCCGTCGGCTCGCACACGCACAGGCGGTGGCTGGCGCTCGGCCGCATGCAGTTCGACTACCTGGTCGAACACGGGCTCAAGCCCGAATGCCGGATGCTCGAAATAGGCTGCGGCAATCTACGCGCCGGTCACTTGTTCATCGACTACCTGCACACCGGAAACTACTACGGCATCGACATCTCGCCCGACATTCTCATGGCGGCGCAGGAAACGCTCGTGACGCATGGCTTGCAGGACAAACTGCCTTATCTGACCCCCGTACGCGATCTGCGTTTCGCGTTCCTGCCCGACGCGCATTTCGATGTCGTGCACGCGCACAGCGTCTTCTCCCATTCGCCGCCGCACGTCATCGAGGAGTGCTTCGCGCACGTGGGACGCGTGATGAAGCCGGGCGCGTGGTTCGACTTCACCTTCGACCGGACGGAGGGCAGGGAGCACCAGGTCCTGCGGGAGGACTTCTACTACCGCACCGAGACGCTCCTCGCGCTGGCCGGCAAGTACGGCTTCGAGGCCGCGTTCATGGACGACTGGGAACGCCTGCCGCACAAGCAGTCCAAGATCCGCCTCGTCAAGAAACCCCTCGCCCAGCGGCCTCTCGGCGGCGCCGATATCGGGCTGCGTGCGGACGGCGGCATGGCCTAGCCTGCGGGGAGTGAGAGACGTACGGTCACTGCCCAAGGCCCACCTGCACGTTCACCTGGAGAGCACCGTACGGCCGGAGACCGTGCGCGAGCTGGGCGGACCGCCGGAGCCCTGCGGGACGTTCGCGAGCTTCAGGGAGTTCGCCGACCAGCGGGCGCGGGTGCGCGACCTGCTGCGCACGGCGGAGCAGTTCCGGCGGATCGCGGTGGAGTTCTGCGCCGACGAGGCCGCCCAGGGCACCCGGTACGCGGAGGTGACCTTCACCGCCGCCTCGCACGGTGAGCGGCTGGGCGCGGCGGAGATGCCGCTGGAGGCGGTGCTCGACGGGCTGGCCGAGGGGCGGGCCAGATACGGGATCGAGTGCCGGGTGCTGCTCGACCACTCCAGGCGGCGGCCGGTGGAGCGGTTGTGGCGGACGTACAAGCTGGCCTGCCGTTACGACGAGGTGATCGGCATGGGGCTGGCCGGGGACGAGGCGTACCCGCTGGCGCCGTTCGCGCAGGTGTGCGACGCGGCCAGGGACGCGGGGCTGCGCCTGGTGCACCACGCGGGGGAGGCGGCCGGGCCGGCCAGCATCAGGGCGGCGCTCGACCTGGGGCACGCCGAGCGGCTGGGGCACGGGATCCGGGTGCTCGACGACGAGGCGCTGGTGTCGGAGGTGCGCGAGCGCGGGATCCCGCTGGAGGTCTGCCCTACCTCCAACGTCCTGCTCGGGCTCGTTCCCTCGCTGGCCGCGCATCCGTTGCCCCGGCTGCGCTCGGCGGGGCTGGCGGTCACGATCAACACGGACGGGGAGACGGCGCTGGCGGACGAGTACGCCCGGCTGCGGCAGGTCTTCGGGTACGCGGACGCGGACCTGGCCACCCTGGCCCGGACCTCGATCGACGCGTCGTTCGCCCCCGCCGCGCTCAAGGCCGAGCTCAGGGCCGGAGCGGACGCCTGGCTCACCTGACCGCGATCACCAACGCCCTCCCCTCGGCGTCCGCGTGAACCGGGCGGGTGCCTGGCTCGCCCTCCCGCCCCGGCGTCCGCGCGAACCGGACGGGTGCC
>NZ_JADOGI010000278.1 GCF_015645445.1 Nonomuraea cypriaca
GGGTCGATCCTCGGCGCCATCGTCCTCGCGCTGGTTACGAACATCGTGTTCTTCGCCGACGTGCCGACGACGTACCGGCAGCTGGTCAACGGCGCTGTGATCATCCTCGCGCTGGCCCTGGCCGGCATCCCGGTGTTGCAGAAGAGGAGGCCGGCGGCATGAGCGCACCCACCGTGGAGGCGCCGCGACGGGTCCTCGCCTGGCGGCCCGGGCCGGTGGCGCTGGCCGGCGCGATCGCCGTCGCGCTCGTGATCGCGGGCGAGATCGTCTCCCCAGGGTTCGCCGGCTACGGCCAGCTGGTCAACCTCATGCGGGTGGCGGCGTTCCTCGGGGTCATCGCGATCGGCCAAACCATCGTGATCATCGCCGGCGGCGGCGGCGTCGACCTGTCCGTGGGCAAGGTGGCGACGTTCGCGGCCATCATCGGGTCGCGGGTGATGGCCGGCGACGACGGCAACATCGTGCCGGCCATGGCCCTGGCGCTGCTGGTCGCCGCGGCGATCGGGCTCGTCAACGGGCTCGGGGTCACGCTGCTGCGCATCCCGCCGTTCGTCATGACGCTGGGCATGATCGGCGTGGTGCAGGGGCTGATCCTCGCCTACACCGGCGGGCAGGCCAGCGGCCGGGCGGCGCCTGCGCTCACGTCGCTGGTCAACGGCCGGGTGATCGCCGACCTGCCGGGGCTGCTGTTCCTGTGGCTGCTGCTCGGCCTGCTCGCCGTCTGGCTGCTGCGCCGCACCACATTCGGCTGGAACCTGTTCGCCGTCGGGGCCAACCGGACCGCCGCGGAGCTGACCGGCGTCCGGGTCAACCGCACGCTGATCCTGGCGTACGTGCTGTCCGCGACGTTCGCCGGGCTGGCCGGCATCCTGCTGCTCGGGTACACCGAGTCCGTCTTCCTCGACCTCGCCGACCAGTACATGCTGCCCTCGGTGGCGGCCGTCGTCATAGGCGGGACGCTGCTGGCCGGCGGCATCGGCGGCTACAGCGGCACCGCGGTCGGCGCGATCGTGCTGACCGTCCTGCAGGGTCTGCTCACCACCCTGGACATCGGCGGCGCCGGCCGCACCGTCGTCAACGGCGTCGTCCTGCTCGTCCTGCTGTCGCTCTACGGGCGGCAGCGACGCCTTAGGAGTTAGGGGTCCTTCCACGATGGAGAACAGCGAACGGCTCGGAGTCGGCATCGTCGGCGCCGGATTCATGGCGAACTTCCACGTCACCTCGTGGACCGGCGTCCGCGACGCCGACGTCGTCGCCGTCCACAGCCCGCGGGCCGAGAGCGCGCAGGCGCTGGCCGACCGCTGCCGCGAACTGCGGGTCGGCGACGCGCGCGCGTACACCGAGCTGCCCGAGCTGGTCCGCGACCCGCGGGTCGACGCCGTCTGGGTGGTGGCGCCGAACCACGCCCGGCTGGCCGTCGTCGAGACCATCGCCGGCGAGGTCACGTCCGGGCGCGCGTCCCTCGTCGGCGTCGCCGTCGAGAAGCCGCTCGGCCGTGACCTCGCCGAGGCCCGGCGGGTGCTGGAGCTGGTCGAGGGCGCCGGGCTGCGGCACGCGTACCTGGAGAACCAGGTGTACGCGCCCGCCCTCACCCGCGGCCACGAGCTGCTCTGGGCCAGGGGCGCCGCGCCGGCCGGGACGCCGTACCTCGCCCGGTGCGCCGAGGAACACAGCGGCCCGCACGCCGCCTGGTTCTGGGACGGTACGCGGCAGGGCGGCGGCGTGCTCAGCGACATGATGTGCCACTCGATCGAAGCCGGCCGGTACCTGCTGACGCCGCCCGGCGCTGACCAGTCCGACTGGCTCACCCCGGTGTCGGTGAGCGCGCAGATCGCCTCGCTGAAGTGGTCGCGCAAGCGGCACGCCGCGCAGCTGACCGAACGGTTCGGCGGCGCCGTCGACTACACCCGTCGGCCGGCCGAGGACTACGCCCACGCCACCATCATGTTCCGCAACGGCGACGGCGACGAGGCGGTCGTCGAGGCGACCACATCGTGGAGCTACGTCGGGCCGGGGCTGCGGCTGACGTTCGAGCTGCTCGGCCCCGAGTACTCGATGAGCGCCAGCACGCTGAGCACCGAGGCGCAGCTGTTCCTCAGCCGCGAGATCCGCTCGCCCGAGGCCGAGGACCTGGTCGAGAAGCAGGGCGCCGAGCAGGGGCTGCTGCCGATCGTGTCCGACGAAGCCCTGACCTACGGGTACACGACGGAGAACCGGGCGGTGACCGCCGACTTCCTCGCCGGGCGGCAGCCGCGGGAGAGCCTGAAGCACGGTGTGGAGGTCAGCGAGTTGATGATGGCCGCGTACCTGTCCGCCGAAACGGGCGAGACCGTGCGTTTCCCGGTGGCGAACCTGGACACGTTCGTCCCGCAGGTGGCCCAGGGGACATGGCGGCCCGGCGTGAGCGAAACAGTGGTCCACCGGGGTGGCGGGTCCAGTTGAACAAATCCCGCGACGTCGCAAGGTTGATTGCGGCGTCCCGACCGGAACCGGCCGCGTAGAACATGTGGTCGTTCAGGTAGCGCGCGGACCTGACATCGCCATGTCAATATCGATAGATCTAGAACTAGGGCAAGGGTCGTTCCGCTTCCTCATCCGTGATCGGGATGCCAAGTTCACGACCGTCTTCGATGAGGTGTTCCGCTACGTCGGAGGAACCCCAGCTCACCGCGCGAGGCCGCGCCGTGGCGGAGATCGTGCAGGCGGATGGGTGGCAGGCGACCACAGGCTGCCGTGGTCCATCATCGTGGTGGTTCCCTGTCTGCTGGACGGCGTGGGGTGGCGCAGCCCGCAGGTCGTGATGGTTATGCGCCGAGGTCGAAGAGCGTTGGCGGTGTCGTCGGACGGCTGTCGTGCAGCCCGGCGCGGAGCGGGTGGACGCCGGCCGGGATCAGCCGGGGGACTCCAAAAGCGGTCAGGCCAGGAGTTCGAGGCGGATCAGCGTGCTGGCGTAGTCGCCGGTGAGCTGCGGGGTGATCCCGTGGCCCATCAGCAGCGCGCCGGACAGCACCGCGCCGCCGTCCACCCGGTACCCTCCTTCGGGGGCGAGGCCCCGCAGCCGGATCGGCGCCGGGTTGCTGTCGTACTGCTGCGCCTCCTGGTACACGAGGACGACGGACTCCTTCTGATCCGCCGTCACGTACTGCACCGCGGACGCCGACCTGCCCGGTTCGCCCAGCCGGTGCAGGCGGCCGTGCTGGACGATGTGGCGGATCTCCTTGTACTGCGCGATGAGCCGCCTGGCCTCCTCCGTCTCCTCGGCCGTCCAGGCGTTCAGATCGCCGCCGATGCCGAGCACCCCGGCCATCGCGACGTGGAAACGGTACGACAGCGGCACCCGGCGCTTGTTGATGAAAGTCGGCAAGTCCGTCACCCAGCACGACATGGTCCGCGCCGGATAGAGGTGGCTGAAGCCGTGCTGGATGTACCGCCGGTCCAGCGCGTCGGTGTTGTCCGAGGGCCAGAACTGGTCCGTCCGAGCCATGATCCCGAAGTCGACCCGGCCGCCACCGCCCGAGCACGCCTCGAATGCCACGCCGGGATGCTTCCGACGCAACGCGTCGATCACGCCGTAGACGCCCGTCACGTGGTCGAGCCACAGCCGCCCCTGCCGGTCCGGCTGCTCCGGCCAGCCCGTGTCGGTGAACGGCCGGTTCATGTCCCACTTGACGAACTGGATGTCGTTGGCCGACAGCAGCGCGTCCAGCTCGCCGAAGACCCACTCGGCCACGTCAGGCCGGGCGAGGTTCAGCACCAGCTGGTGCCGCATGGTGTGCGGTTCCCGGCCGGCGTAGTGGTAGGTCCACTCGGGGTGGGCGCGGTACAGGTCGGAGTCAGGGTTCACCATCTCTGGCTCTATCCACAGCCCGAAACCCATGCCGAGGGCGTGCACCTCGTCGATGAGCGGCTTCAGGCCACGGGGGAAGCGGCCGGTGTTGACCCACCAGTCGCCGAGACCGGCCTGGTCCCCGGAACGCCGGCCGAACCATCCGTCGTCGAGGACGAACAGCTCGCAGCCGAGGTCGGCCGCCTGCCGGGCCAGCGCCCGCTGGCCCGCCTCGTCCACGTCGAAGCCGGTGGCCTCCCAGGAGTTGAACAGCACCGGCCGCAACTCGCCGGAGTTCGGCAGGACGTGGCGCAGTGCGTACTCGTGCCACGCGTGGCTCATCGCGCCGAACCCGTCCGCGGTGAACAGTCCCGAGCTGACCGGGGTCTTCAGCACCTCGCCCGGTTCGAGGCGGCGCGGGCCGAAGCCCTCGTGCCCCCAGCCGAACAGCACCTGGGCGGGTTCGTCCAGCTCCCGCTGAGCGAGCATCCGCCACGAACCGCTCCAGTGGAGCGTCGCACTGTAGACCCGGCCGCTCTCCTCCGTGGCAGTTCCGTCGTCGATCGCGAACCACGGATTCGCGTGGTGGCTGGTGATGCCGCGACGGCTCTCCAGGACGAGGTGGCCGTCGGTGAGGTCGGTCCGGCGCACCTGCGTCTCCGCCGCCCAGCGGCCGGTGAGGTGAGTCATCCGATGCCGCGGCTGCTCGGGGGTCACCCATGCGGCGGAGTCCAGGCGGTGCACGTCGACGGCGTCCGTGGTGGAGTCGTTGCGCACGACCACCGACCGGTCGATGACGTCGCTGTCGTCGTAGACCCGGTAGTACAGGGTCACCGTCAGCTCCTGGTGCCGCGCCTCGAACCACAGCGCCAGCTCCTGGTGGCCGGGCCCGGCGGTGATCTCGTGCCTGGCGAGCCGCCACTCGATGGTGCGCACCGCCCCGGGGAACTCCACCGACAGCGCCGCCCGGCCGAACTGCAGCCCGCCGTCGAGTGGGTACTCCTCGTGCCGGTTCGCCGCCGAGCGGAAGCACGCCCACTGCGACGCCAGCCGTTCGGCGGTCGAGGTCGCCAGGTAGGCCGCGTCCTCGGCCGTGATGGGCGGGCCCCAGTAGGTGTGGATCGGGATGTCGTCCTCGCGCCCGACGTACGCCGAGTAGGACGTGTGGGGGGTGTCGAGCAGCAGCAGTCCGGTATCGGCGTCGTATGTCACCGCGGACGGGCGGGCCTTCACTTCACCGATCCCGCGGTCAAGCCGGCCACGAACTGCTTCTGCAGCGCTACGAAGAACAGAAGCACCGGAAGCGAGGCCAGGAACGAGAACGCGTACAGGGTGCCGAAGTTCGTCGAGTACTCGCCCACCGAGCGGTAGACGCCGACGGTGACCGTGGTGCCGGACTCGGGGCCAAGGATCACCAGCGGGCTGAGGAAGTCGTTCCAGACCCACACCCCGAGGAAGATCATCACGCTGGCGGCGGCGGGCCGCAGCGTCGGGAACACCACCTGCCAGAACATCCGTAGCCGGCTCGCGCCGTCGATGCCGGCCGCCTCCTCGATGTCCACCGGCACGGTGCCGATGAATCCGGCGAAGACGAACACGCCGAACGGCAGGTAGTAGGCGACGTTGCTGAGCACCACGCCGGGCAGCGTGTTCATCAGGCCCACGGCGTCGAGGACCTGGGTGATCGGCTGCAGGATCACCGCCGGCGGGATCATCAGGCCGGCCAGCAGCATCAGCATCGCCGGCTTGGTCCAGCGCGCCTTCGAGCGCACCAGGTAGTGCGCCAGCATCGCCGAGGACAGGGTGAGCAGGAGCACGGACAGCACGGTGATCTGGACGCTGTTCAGCAGCGACGACCAGAACAGGCCGTCCTCGCGCCCGAAGACGGCTCCAAGGTTCTCCCCGGTGAGCGGCGCGGGCAGCCCGAGGGGCGAGGACTGGATCTCGTCGGCGGGCTTGAGCATGCCCGTGACGACGATGTAGATGGGGAAGAAGAACAACGCGGTCAGCGCGACGGCGAACACCGGCCGCACGACCCGGAACCGGGATGTCACAGGTGTACCTCTCGACGTTGCAGCAACCGCAGGACGACGCCGGTGATCGCGACGACGATGGCGAGCATTATCGTCGCCTCGGCCGCGGCGAACCCGATCCGGTCGCCTCGTACGCCCTTCTCGATGACGTCGAAGGCGATGGAGGCGGTGGCGTTGCGCCCAGGGCCGCCGTTGGTGAGCACCAGGATGTGCTCGTACACCTTGAAGCCGCTGATCAGCAGCATGACGGTGTTGATGGTGACCGAAGCCGCGATCATCGGCCAGGTGACCGACCGGAAGCGACGCAGCCAGCTGGCCCCGTCCATGAGCGCCGCCTCGTGCAGTTCCTTCGGGACGGCGTTCAGGCCGGCGATGTAGACCACCACGCAGAAGCCCAGCATCTGCCAGCAGAGGATCCCGCTGATCGAGTACAGCGCGAGGTCGGGATCGGACATCCAGCGCGGGGCGCTGCCCACTCCGAGGTCCACCAGGATCGCGTTCAGCACGCCGTCGGGCCGCAGCAGGCTCTGCCAGATGACGCTGACGACGATGCCGCTCAGGATGACGGGCGTGAAGAACACCGAGCGCAGCAGCCGGTAGAGCAGGCTCTCCCGGTTCAGCAGCATGGCGATTCCGAGGCCCAGGACGTTCGGCACGATCACGACGATCAGCGTGACGACGAAGGTGTTCTTCAGGACCAGCCAGAACTGGTCGTCCTGGAACAACCGGCTGAACTGCCCTAACCCGACCCAGCTGGTCTGCGGTTCGAACCGTGTCTGGTCGGTGAAGCCGAGGACGATGGTCCACACGATCGGCAGCAGTACCAGCACGCCGTACAGGAAGAGTCCAGGCAGGGCGAATCCGGAGAACTCACGCGCTCTGCGCAGCCAGCCACCCTGGAGAGAGTGGTGGCGGGGTGAGCCGGGCATGGGAGAAAGGACCTCTCAATAAAGGACGAGTGAGGGCGGACGGGGTGGTCCGCCCTCATGGGTGGTCGCCTACTGAAGAGCGGCGTATTCGTCGTTGAGCTTCTTCGCCACGGTGGCGGCGTCGGAGGTGCCGTCGAGAAGCTCGACCGCGATCTGCTGGATGGGGACGGTGAACTCGGCGGGCAGGCCGTTGTCGCCCTGCTCGATCGAGAAGGCCGGGGTCACCGTGCCGTCCTTCACCGCCTTCTCGTAGATGGCCAGCGTCTCCTTGAAGAGCGGGCCCATGTCCGCCGGCGGTTTGTAGCCTGCGACGGTGTTGAAGGTGCCGTCGGCCTCGGTGAAGGCGTCGGCGGTCTCCTTGTCCTTGGTCCACTCCAGCGCGAACTTCTTCGCGAGCTCGACGTTCTCGGCCTTCGCGCTGACGCTCATGCCGCCGCCGGTCAGGTTCGGCACCACGGCCTTGCCGTCGTCGCTCGGCCAGGCGAAGGCGCCGACCTCGAACGGAGGCTTGTCGTTGTCCACCGAGGTGGCGAACCACGAACCCATCGGGTACATCGCGGCCGACCCGGCCCGGAAGGCCTTCTCGTGGTCGGCGTAGGACCGGCTGGTGCCCTCCTCGTCGAAGTAGCCGAGCTTGGACAACTGCGCGATCTTCTCGGTCGCCTTGACGAAGGCGGGGTCGGTGAAGTTCTTGGCCCCGGACTTGATCTCCTTGTCGAAGTCCGCGTCCTGCAGGAAGACGTCAGTCCCGACGACGCCCGCCCACGAGTACACGCTGGCGAAGGTGTCCTGGCCGCCGCCGCCTACCGCGATCGGGGTGATGCCGGCGGCCTTCAGCTTGGCGCAGGTGTCGAGGAACTCGGCCCAGGTGGTCGGCACCTCGCCGATCCCGGCCTTGGCGAAGTCGTCCTTGTTGTAATAGAGGAGCGACTGGGGCTGGGCGTTGGTGGGCAGCTGGTAGATCTTGCCGTTGATCGCGCCGGACTGCGGGGAGGCGTAGTCCTTCAGCTCTTCGGGGGTGAACTCGGCGAGCTGGCCGCCTTCGGCGAATCCCTGCGGGTTGACCGCCATCATGATGTCCGGGAGCTGGCCCGAGCTGGCCAGCTGCTTGGCATAGGTGGTGCGGTCCACGTTCGGGGTGACCAGCTTCTTGATCTTGATCCCCGGGACCTTGGCGGAGACACGCGCGATCGCCGAGTCCCACAGCGAGGCGGGCAGGTTGGGGGTCTCGAACGTGAGCATCGTCATCTCGGCCGTACCGTCGGACGAGGATTCCGCGCTCGTACCACCACTGGCACAGCCGGCGAGAGCCAGCGTCGTGAGCGTCGCAGCGGCGACCGCCCCTCTCCAACGTGCTGCCATGAGTGTCCCTTCGGTCCTGCTGTCGCCGAGCGGTGGAGTTCCAGCGTCGTTGATCGCAAAACTGTAATATGCAGACCGGTTAGCATTATTGTCGCCGTGAGCATAAGGATCCCTGATCGGATGAGTCAAGACAGAGAAGCAGCCGCCCGGCTCGGAGACTCGTCGTTGCTGCGACGCCTGAACACCGCCGCCGCCCTCGGCGCCTTCATCAAGTCTCCCTCACTCACGCTGCGCGAACTAAGGGCGGTCATCGGCGTATCACGGCCGACCGCGGAGGATCTCCTCGCCGAACTCCTCCAAGACGGCCGGGTGGAGGAAACCGTGCCGCCGCGGCAGGCGAACGGCAGAGGAGCGGGACGCCCGGCCCGCCACTTCCGTTTCCGCGCCGAGTCCGGGTACGTCAGCGGTATCGACATCGGCGCGCACAAGACGCTGGCCGTGGTGACCGACCTGCGCGGCAACCCGCTCGCGTCGCACCGGCGGGAGCTGGACCCGGGCCTGGACGCGTCCGAGCGACTACAGGCAGCGGCGGAGACCGCGCGGGAGTGCTGGCGCGACGCGGGCCTCGATCCGGGCGAGATCACCGGCGCGGCCTGCGGCGTGACCGGAACGCTGCGGGCGCCGGAGGGAGTGTTCGACGTGGCCGCCGGCCAGGCCGGATCGGGGCTTACCCCCTACTCCCTGCCCGGGTTCACCGAGGTGGACGTCGCCGCCACGCTGTCTGCCGGGCTGGGGCTGCCGGTGGCGGTGGCCAACGACGTCAAGCTGGCCGCACTGGCCGAGCACTGGAAGGGCGCCGCCCAGAACCACCGCGACATCGTTTACATGTTCGCCGGTCACCGGGCCGGCGCCGGGGTCCTGCTGGACGGTCAGGTGCACCAGGGCAGGCACGGCGCGGCCGGAGAGATCGGGGCCCTGCCCATGCTCGGGTGGGAGTCCGCGGTGGCCCGGCTGCACGCCCGCGGCGCCGAACTTGCGGCCGGCAGCGCCTCCGCGGCGGGGCGCGAGGGGGAACTGGTCATCGCCTCCGCGGCTCGGCAGGACCCGGAGAGCCTCGCGGTGCTGATCGAGTTCGCCGAGGTCCTCGCGCGTAGCGCCGCCGTCCTGACGCTGGCGGTGGACCCGGAGATCGTCGTGCTCGGCGGAGGCATGTCACGCGGCGGAGCGATCATCGCCGAGCCGTTCCGCCGCGAGCTGGCCAAGCTCATGCTGTTCCCGATCGAGGTGGTCGCCTCCACGATGGGCGCCGACTCGGTGGCCCTCGGAGCCGCCCGGCTGGCCCTCGACACAGTTTTGAACTCGTTGCTGGAAGTACCCGGGATTGATCCGAGGTCTTGACCGTCGGCCACCGCCGTTGGATCATCAGGGTTCCGATTAGGCAGTGTTCTTGACATTATTCGCCTGATCGTTCCAACGAAGAAAGCCGATGGTCATGAACCTCCCCCCACCTACCCCAAGCGGACCCGGACGCCGGTGGACGCCCGGGGTCGCGTCCCGTTCCCGGCGCTTCGCCGGGATCACCCTCGTCCTGGCCCTCTCCCTCGTGGCGGCGCTGTTCAGCGCGGCGCCCGCTGGCGCCGAGGTCGAGCACCCGCGCCAGCAGTGGATGCGTGACTCCACAGCCGGACTGTTCCTGCACTGGGGCATGTTCACCGCTCCCCGTCACACCGACTGCGCCGCCTGGGAGCGCGACGTGACCGACGGCGGCTGGACCGCCGACTACTGGATCGACGAGGCGAAGAAGCTCCGCGCCTCCTACATCGTGCTCGCGACCTTCCACAGTCGGCTCGGCTACGCCCGGCCGTGGCCGTCTGAGATCCCCGGCAGCTGCTCGACGAAGCGCGACTTCCTCGGCGAGCTCGTGGACGCGGGCAAGGCCAAGGGGGTCCGCATCCTGCTCTACATGACCGACGACCCACAGTGGCACAACGAGGTCGGCGTCGAGACCCTTGACTCCGCCGCCTACTCCGCTTACAAGGGCCAGCAGGTGGACCTCACCACCCGCGACGGCTTCGGCATGTACAGCTATGACCTGTTCCAGGAAGTCATGGACAAGTACCCCGACCTGTCGGGCTTCTGGATCGACAACGACAACGCGTACTGGGAGCGCAACAAGCTGTACGAGCAGATCCGTGAGAAGCGGCCGACCTGGTTGTTGAGCAACAACAACGAGGACACGCCGATCATGGACACCGTCAGCAACGAGCAGAAGACCGGCATCACCCCGGCCTACGACTACCCGCAGGCCACGTTCACGCCGATGCCGCGCCTCACCGAGGCCGACTACAAGCTGCCGACCAGCGGCCAGTGGTGGTACGACGGCAAGGACAACGCGGTCGACTTCCCGCTGAACATCGGCCGGTACGTCGCCAACGCCGGCTCGTCGATCAAGTCGCTGATGGCCGAGACCGCGATGGTGAACGGCAAGTTCCCGCCGAGCCAGGAGAAGTTCAACAACTTCATGGACACCTGGCTGCCCCCCATCTGGTCCTCCATCACGGGCACCGAGGGCGGCGGCTACATGTACGGCGGCATGCAGCCGGGCTTCTGGAACGACGGCGCTCACGGGGTCATCACCGTTGACGACGGGGCCACGACCCAGTATGTGCACGTGCTGACCAAGCCCAAGAGCCAGGACATGGTCCGGCTGCGGGACAACGGCTACCGGGTGACGCAGGTAACCGACGTCCGGACCGGCGCGCCCCTGCGGTTCACCCAGTCCGGGGGTTACCTCTCGATCCTCGGCGTCACCGACTGGGACACCTACGACACCGTCTTCAAGGTCCGCACCTCCGGGCAGCAGTACTTCCTCAAGTCCTCCGCTGTAAAGGCCACCGCCTCGGCCGAGAAGGAGGGCTTCCCCGCCTCCGACATCGTGGACGGCGACTACACCACCTACTGGGACAGCGACGGCAACCAGCCGGTGTCGGTGACGCTGGACCTCGGCAAGCGCCGCCAGGCGGCCTACCTCGCCGTCAACCAGACCGAGTGGTCGCCCACCCACGCCCGCGAGTCGTTCGGCCGGCCCGAGGACTCCGCCCGGATCATGAACTACAAGGTCTACGCCAGCAAGGACGGCGAGACCTGGGGCGAGCCGGTGCGCACCAGCGCGATGCGGAGCGCACGCGGCGTCCAGTTCATCGACCTCGGCAAGCAGAACACGCGCTACCTGAAGCTCGAGGTGCTGGACACCTGGAGCGGCGCCCAGGCGAAGCCGTTCTACAAGCAGCTCAAGATCGATGAGATCCGGGTGGCGTCGGACTACCCGACCCACGACGCCGACGGCATGCCGCTGGAGGCGGAGGCCAGGCACAACGACCGGGACGGCAAGGCACGTGTCACCACCTGCGACGCCTGCTCCGGCTCCAAGCAGGTCACCTGGCTGGGCGGCGGCGGCCGCAACGCCGTCACCTACCGCGACGTCCAGGTCACCGAGGCGGGCACCTACCGGCTCGAGCTGGACTACACCGCGGCCAAGGCCGGTTCCTTCTCGGTGAGCGTCAACGGCGCCGCGCCGATCAAGGAGAACGTCGCCGCCACCGGCGTGGACGTTCCCGTGGACGCGTCGATCGCCGTGCCGCTGGCCGCCGGAGCCAACACCATCAAGGTGTTCAGCGACGACGAGCAGGGCCCCGGCCTGGACCGGATCGTGGTCGGGCCGATGCCCTCGGCGTCGTACGTGCCGAAGACCACGATGACCGTGAACCCGGCCGGCGTGGTCTGGGTCGGTCCCGGCCAGCAGTCGGTCAAGATCTCCGCGAAGCTCCGCCTGGACGAGGACACGGTCGACGATGTCCAGATGGCGCCCGTGGTGCCGGAGGGCTGGACCCTCGAAGGCGCTGCGGTGACTGCCGCCAACCTGCGTATCGGCCAGTCGATCGAGGGCACCTGGACGGTCACCGGCCCGGCCGGCGGTCAGCAGAGTCCCGTGCAGGTGCCGGTCAAGGTGGACTTCCAGACGGTCGGCCTGCCGCACAGTGTGTCCAAGGTGGTGCCGGTTCAGGTCCGTCCCGCCGACCGCGTCTTCATGCGCGAGGCGGAGAGCTCGCAGAACGAGATCGGCAGCGCCGGTGTCACGAACTGCTCGCGCTGCTCCGGCGGGCAGAAGGTGCGCAACATCGGCGGTTCCGCCGACGCGTCCGTCCGGTTCGACGACGTCGTGGTGGACCAGGCCGGTGAGTACCAGCTGTTCATCGACTTCACCGTCAACGGGAACCGCTCCTACTTCGTCACCGTCAACGGCGCCACCCCGATCGAGGTACCGGTCAGCGGCATGGGCAACGACACCGTGTACACGGAGGCCGTGACCGTCTCCCTGAACGCCGGCAGCAACACCATCACCATCGGTAACGACGACGACTCCGCTCCCGACCTCGACAGGATCTCCCTGGGCTCGTAGCCCCGGGGACCTTCTGGCCGTGTGCGCGAACCGGCGGCCGTCCGGTGGGAGCGGTACCGCTCCCACC
>NZ_JADOGI010000279.1 GCF_015645445.1 Nonomuraea cypriaca
GGAGGGTGGTGTGCATGATGGTCAAGACCTCCGTGAAGCCCCTGGGCGCGGCGCGGATCTATCCCGTGATCGCCTGTGGGTCGATCGTGTTCTCGGTGGTCGCGGTCCTGGTCGGGCAGTTCGGGCCCGATCCCTACCTCGACCCCATGAACGTCACCGTGAGCGAGTACGGCGTGGCCGATCGCGGGGGCGTCACAGAGGTGGCCATGGCGGTGCTCGGGATCGGGTCGCTGGCATTGCTGGCGGGGTTGCGGGCCGCGGGGGCGCCCGTAAGGGGCCTGCCCGAGCGCCTGCTGATGGTGTGGTCGGCGGCGCTGGTGATCGCCGCCATCGTCCCGACCACACCCATCGGCCACGACCTCACCATGACGGCCCAGATCCACAGATACGTCTCCATAGCCGCCTTCGTGAGCCTCCCGGCCGCCGGCGCGCTGCTGGTGCCGAGGCTGGGCGCGCACGCCGACTGGAAGCCCGTGGCGCGGGTGGTGGAGTGGGTGGCGCTGGCCGGCGGGTTCGGGCTGGCGGCGATCACGTACGTGGCCCTGCCGGGCGAGCGGGTGCTGATCGGGCTGGTGGAGCGGCTGCTGCTGGGCGCCGAGGTGGCCCTGCTCGCGGTGCTGGCGGCATGGCTCATGTGGCTGGTCTGGCGGCCGGTCCCGGCCCGCCGCCCGGCCGAAGCTGCAAATTTCCCGACATATCACAGATTTATCGCTAGTCGATCTTAAAACCATCTGTTTCGGTGCTATTCTCTCCCGCGATCTTCTATGCGGGAGCAGGTGTCATGGCATCGGGCAGATCCATCCGATTCAAGATCTCGACGCTGCTCGTCGTCCCTTTGGCCTCCCTCATCGCGCTCTGGGGCTTCGCCGCGAGCACCACGTCCGGTGAGGCGCTCAACCTCCTGAAGGTCGAGACCATCTGGAGGGGGGTCATCAACCACACCGATCGCCTGGTCGCCAACCTCCAGATCGAGCGGCTGGCCTCGGCCGAGCGGATCGCGCGCGCGTCGGGTGACCCCGACGCGCTGGCCAAGGCGCGGGCCGAGGTGGACACGAACGAGAAGACGCTGCGCGACAGCGCGTTGTCCGATGACACGCAGTCGGCGCTCACGCAGGACATGAAGACGCAGCTCCAGGCGGTGTTCGCGGCAATCGACCAGCTCCCCGACATCAGGGGGAAGGTGGACGAGCGCAGGCTCGCCCCCGGCGCCCTCGTCACGGAGTACGCGAAGATCTCCGACGAGGTCCACCTCCTGTATTCGAGGCTGACGGTCAGCACCGACCTGGAGCTCGCGCTCCAGGCGCAGGGCCTGATCGCCGCCGACGAGGTACGCGAGCTGCTCAGCCGCGAGCACGCCCTGCTCATCGCCTCGAACGGCCGGCCCAGCATGCACGACACCCACATGCTGGCCGGCATCGACGGCAGCAGGACGTACCTGTTCCCGAAGGCCCTGGCCAACCTCGACACCGAGCTGCGCGCCCCGTTCGAGAAGCTGTACTACTCCTCCAGGTACGTCACCATGGAGAACCTCCTGGAGGGCTACATCTCCGGCCGCCCGGCCGACCTCGAGCTCTGGCGGAGCATCTCCGACCAGGTGCAGCAGGAGTTCACCCAGTCCGTCCGTGGCACCGGCGACAAGCTGCTGGACAGGATGCAGCCCGCCGGCGTGGCCGTCCTGGTCAGCGCCGCGGTCGCCGGCGCGCTGGGACTGATCGCGGTCGTGTTCTCGATCTTCATCTCGATCCGGGTGGGCCGCAGGATCACCCGCGAGCTGGCGGCGCTGCGGCGTACCGCGCTGGACCTGGCGGAGATCAGGCTGCCCGACGTCGTGGCGAAGCTGCGCAAGGGCGAGGACGTGGACATCGCGGCCGAGGCGCCGCCCATCCGGGTCGGCAGGCAGGCGACCAGCGAGGTCAGCGACCTGGCCTCGGCGTTCGACAGCGTGCAGAGCACGGCCGTGGACGCGGCCGTCGAGCAGGCCAGGCTGCGTGAGGGCGTGTCCGAGGCGCTGCGCAACCTGGCCAGGCGCAGCCAGTCGCTGCTGCAGCGCCAGCTCAAGCTGCTGGACGAGATGCAGCGCCAGACGGAGGAGCCGGAGGCGCTGGAGCGGCTGTTCAGGCTCGACCACCTGACCACCCGCATGCGCCGCCACGCCGAGGGCCTGGTGCTGCTCTCCGGCGGTGCGGCGGGCCGCAGGTGGCGCGGCGTCATCCCGATGGAGGACGTGCTCAGCGGCGCCGCCGCCCAGGTCGAGGAGTACACCCGGGTACGCGTCTATCCGATGCCCGAGTGCGGCGTATCCGGCGCGGCCGTGACCGACCTCATGCACCTGTTCGCCGAGCTGATCGAGAACGCCGCCGCCTTCTCCTCGCCCAGCAACGAGGTCTCCGTGCGCGGCGAGATGGTCGGCAGGGGCTTCGCCGTCGAGATCGAGGACCGCGGGCTCGGCATGGACGAGTCCACCCGCCGGGCCGTCAACGAGCGGCTGGCCAGCCCGCAGGAGTTCGACCCGGCGCAGACCGAGCGGCTGGGGTTCGCAGTGGTCGGCATGCTCGCGGCCAGGCACGGCGTCAAGGTCACGCTCAAACTCTCCCCGTACGGGGGCACGACCGCCATCGTGCTCGTGCCGGGGACGCTGGTCGAGCCCATGGCGACCCCGGTGCAGCAGATGGAGTTCGAGTCGGTATCCGTCTCGGTCGTCAGGCAGGAGACCACAGGACCCGGCGAGTTGCCGCGCCGGGTGCGTACCAGCAAGAGGGGGACAGGGGCGAGCCCGGTGGCGTTGCCGCGCCGGCAGGAGGATCCGGGCCCGCCCGACGACGAGGGGCAGCCGAGCCTGCCGCGCCGAGAGGGGCTGCCGCGCAGGGAACGGCAGACGAGCCCGCCGCAGCGGCTCCAGGAGGCGTCGCCGGCTCCCGCGCCATCGGCCGCAGGGGAACGCTCGCCGGAAGAAGCCAGGGCGTTGCTCTCCTCGCTCCAGTCAGGCTGGCAGCGGGGGCGGCAGGACAGCGACCAGGATGGGGGATCTGACCAGTGAGCCGCGAGCACGAGTGGGTTGACGAGGAGGCCGGACCCGTCGTGCGGCCGTACGCGGTCGCGCGGGGGCGCACCAGGCCGACGTCCTCCGCCCTCGACCTGCTGGCGACCGTCGTCGCGACGGGGTCGCCTGCCCCGGCCAACGCAGAGTTGAGCGCCCAGCACCGGCGGGTGCTGAGCTTCCTGTCGGGGCGGGCCACCCCGGTCGCCGAGCTGGCCTCCGAGGTCGGCCTGCCGGTCGGCGTGGTCAGGGTGCTGCTGGGGGACCTGCTCGAACACGGCCTGGTCTCGGTGCGCCAGCAGACGGACAAGGCCGCCACGCCGACGGAGAGCCTACTCCGCGAGGTGATCAACGGCCTGAGGGCGCTCTAGCCGCGTCCTCAGGACATCCGCGAGAGGCTAGTTCGCCGAGGCGAGCGTCCGCAGCGAGTGCTCGACCAGGGCGATCATCACTTCCTTGGCCGACGTGCGCCGCCGTACGTCGCACAGCAGCACCGGCACGTCGTCGTCCAGGTCGAGGGCGATGCGCACGTCGTCGACGCTGTGCGGGTTGTCGCCGTCGAAGCAGTTGACCGCCACCACGAACGGTGTGCCGCGCTGCTCGAAGTAGTCGACGGACGGGAAGCAGTCGGTGAGCCGCCGGGTGTCGGCGATCACGACCGCGCCCAGCGCGCCGTAGGACAGCTCGTCCCACATGAACCAGAACCGCTCCTGCCCGGGGGTGCCGAACAGGTACACGACCAGCCCGTCGCGGATCGTGATGCGGCCGAAGTCCATCGCCACGGTCGTGGTGGTCTTGGCCTCCACGCCGTCGAGGTCGTCGACCCCGATGCCGCGGTCGGAGAGCACCTCTTCCGTGCGCAGCGGCTTGATCTCACTGATCGCGCCGACCAGGGTGGTCTTGCCGACGCCGAACCCCCCGGCGATGAGAATCTTCAGCGCGACGGGGTCCTCAGAGAGCACGGAGTCCATTGATCACTTCCTTGAGAATGCGCTCATTCGCCCGTGACCCTTCGGCGGAGGCCGAGGTGACGGAGATGAGGCCGTGGTCACGCAGATCGCCGAGCAGGACCCGGACGACGCCGACGGGCAGGTCGATCTCGACGGCCAGGTCGGCCACCGAGATCGGGTTTCGCGCGGCCCGCAGGATGCGGTGTTGCTCGGGACCGAGGTCGCCCGGCGGATCGCCGATCGTGCGCACGGTCGCGACGAGGTCGAACGCGTCACCGGAAGAGCGCGTGCGACCCCGGATGAGGGCGTAGGGCCGGACGACGGGTCCGGCCTCCTCATCTAACCACCGAGGGCCATCGATCATGACGCTCCAGCGCGTGGGTTGGTGGTGATGTGCTGGCCGACCCGCTTGACCAGCATCGCCATCTCGTAGGCGATGTGGCCGACGTCCACGGTCGCGTCGGCGATCACGGCCAGGCACGTGCCCTGTCCCGCCGCGGTGACGAACAGGAACGCCGACTCCATCTCCACGATCGTCTGGCGTACGTCTCCGCCGCCGAAATGGCGTCCCGTGCCACGCGCCAGGCTCTGGAACCCGGCCGCCACGGCCGCCAGATGCTCGGCGTCCTCACGGGACAAACCGTTGGAATAGCCGATCGCCAGGCCGTCGGTCGACAGGATGACGGACTGGCGCACCGCGGCGACCCTGGTGGTCAGGTCGTCCAGCAGCCAGTTCAGCTCTCCGGTGTTGGTGGTCGGCGCACTCATGCATCCCCCTTGTTCATGGCCCCTCCTCAGAGGCGTCTTCTCGGGCGCGTTGGGTTCCCCGCTGGAACGCGGAGAACAAGTCGCGTACCTCGTCGGGAGAGCGTTCGGCCTGCTGCTCCGGCTCGGGCTGCTCCGGCGGCGCGTCCTTGAGCTGCCGCGCCAGGTTGGCCTGGCGCACGCGCCTGGGCAGCCCGGCGTGCGTGCCCGAGGTGACCACCGCGAGCGCCTTCTTCCGTGTGCGGCTCGGCAGCGCGGCGGTCTCCGCGCCGTCGCCCCCCTCCAGGGCGGGCTGCTCCTTCACCAGCGAGCGCGGCACGAGCACGATGGCCGTCGTGCCGCCGAAGGGCGAGCGGCGCAGCAGGACCTTGATCCCGTGCCGCTCGGCCAGCCTGGCCACCACGAACAGGCCCAGCCTGTCGCTGTCGGCCAGGTCGAACTCGGGGGGCGCGACCAGCAGCGCGTTGAACGCGGCGTACTCGTCGTCCGACAGTCCCAGCCCCCGGTCCTCCACCTCGATGGCGTAGCCGTTGCTCACCTGGTCGCCGCGCACCTGGACGGTGGTGTCCGGCGGTGAGTAGATGGTGGCGTTCTCGATCAGCTCGGCCACCAGATGGGTGAGGTCGGCCGCGGCCCCGCCGTCGAACGCGCTGGCCGGCATGGTGTCGACGGTGACCCTGGTGTAGTCCTCGACCTCGGCGACCGCGGCCCGGACGATGTCGATCACCGGGACCGGCCGGCGCCAGGCCCGCCCGGGGGCGGCGCCGGACAGCACCATCAGGCTTTCGGAGTGCCGCCGCATGCGCGTGGTCAGATGGTCCAGGCGGAAGAGCTCCTCCAGCCGGTCGGGGTCGTGGGTGCGCCGCTGCATGCCGTCGAGCAGGCCGAGCTGGCGGTGCAGCAGGCCCTGTTTGCGCCTGGCGAGGTTGAGGAAGACCTGGCCGACCCCGCGCCGCAGCGCGGCCTGGCCGACCGCCGCCGTCACGGCGGTGCGCTGCACGGAACCGAAGGCCCTGGCCACGTCGGTGATCTCAGCGGAACCGCTCACCTTGATCGCCTTGGCCTCCTTCCGCACGTCGACGTCCTCACCCCTGCGCAGCCGCGCGACGACGTCGGGCAGGCGCTGCTCCGACAACTCGACCGCGGCGGCGCGCAGCCCGCCCAGCTCTCCGCCCAGGCGACGACCGAAGCGTACCGAGATGACGATCGACGCGAGTACCGCGATCAGGCCGACCCCGCCCGCGACCGCGATCTTGACGATGGTGGAGGTGGCCGCTTCCGACGCGCGCGCGGCCATCATGTCGGACGCGGTGACGCCGTGCTCGTCGAGTTCGGAGGTGAGCCGGCCGATCGCGTCGTCCCAGCTCTCGGCGTCCGGCGGCGGGGCGCCCGTCTTGATGACGCGCGCCTCCATGGCGGCGAAGGTCTGGAACGGCTCACTCGCGAAGACCTGCTCGTACGGCCGCCGCAACGTCACGTCGAGCCCCGCCAGCCCGCGCGCGTGCAGGAACTTCCTGGAGGCGGCGTACTCGATGAAGGCCGCGGTCTCCGGCTCGGTGAGCCGCGCGTCGGCCAGCGCCCCGATGACGAGGGCGTGCTCCCTGGCGATGTACTCCCTGGCCAGGCCCATGGCCTGCAGCGAGGAGGCCTGCTGGTAGAGCGTCAGGTCGGAGAGGGTGACCAGGTGGTCGTAGAGCAGGAAGAGCGTGTCGAGTATCCCGTTGTACTCGTTCAGCCCGGCCAGCCGGGAGCCGAGGCCGCCGTCGATGTCGGCCCTGACGGCGCCGAGCCGGTCGAGGGCGGTGGTCAGCGTGCCGAGCGGGAGGCGCAGGTCGTCGCCGACCGCGCCGCCGGCGTCCGTGACCGCCCGCCTGAAGTCGGCGACGGCCCTGTCGGTGCGGGTGCGCTGGCCGCCGAGTACTTCGTTGAGTTCACGGGTTGTGAGCGCCTCCGCGGAGCGCGCGCGTTCGGCCTGCAACTGTAGGCCCAGGTCCATGGAGGAAACGCCGAGAGTCTCGTAGAGGGTGTTCGCGCGGAGCAGTGACTGGGCGTCACCCATGGTGAGGTTGAGGACGAAACCCCAGAGCGCGCTCAGAGACAGGAGGGGTAGCAGCAACAATAGAAAGATCTTGAACCGAATTGACCGGTTTCGCGAGCCCATGTCCCAACCTCGAGTCGAGGGCATTTCCACACCTTGGGTAAATACACCTCCGGAAGATCGCACAGGAGACTAGCACCGTTTATGCTTCCGGCGCAGTGGGAGCAACACGTTCATTACCGTGATTATTGGGACAAGATCTTGGGCTCCCGGCGGGCCGAGGACATGACCGCCCGCAGCCAGGCGAGTGCGACCAGCGAGATCACGATGAGTCCGGCCCAGTTCAGCGCCGTGTACACATGTGCCTGCCACGCGGTCACGTCCGGCACCCGGCCGACCCGCAGCAGCGCGAACTGCCACGGCCGGCCGGTCAGCACCAGCGTGATCGCGATCGCGATGGCGGTCATCGAGTCCCACAACGCGTGCAGCAGCGAGACCCCCAGGTAGGTCAGCACGACGGGCATCCTGAACCGGCCGCCCGCGGCGAAGAGCACGCCGCCGGCGATCGCCGTCCACAGGCCGTGCCCGACCGGCGTCAGGACGCCGCGCAGCAGCTCGGTCTCCACGAGCTGGGCGAGCGACAGGCCGTCAGCGGTGAAGAGGGCGTTGAAGGCGTAGCCGGAGCTCTCGAAGGCGGCGAAGCCGAAGCCCACGGTCGCGCCGAGCACGACGCCGTCCCTGGTGCCGCGCCTGTCCATGTGCCGGGTGACGAACATCAGCGCCGCCAGCTTCACGCCCTCCTCGATCAGGCCCACCAGCACGTACATGATGATCGACGGCCTGATCAGCCAGCTCTCCAGCAGCGAGGCGCCGAGCACCCCGAGCACGCCGCCCACGACGAAGGCCATGAACAGCCGCTCGACCGTCACCCGCGGCGAGCGGCCCCGCCCGTACGCCCAGACGACGAACGTCACGGGCACCAGGAAACTCCCGAACAGCACCACGGTGGGGACGAGGCTGGCATTGCCCGTCCAGGCGGTCACGACGACGGTGGCCACCCACAGGACGAGCCCGATCAGGAAGATCCGCGCCCACGGCCTCATCGGGCCAGTTCCTCCACGGCGCGGAAGGCGGCGGTGATCGCGGCGTCGGCGCGGGCGGCGGGCACCGAGTCCGAGCCCGCGATCGCGATCCTGCCGAACCTCCTGCGCGCCGCGTCCGCGGGCAGCGGCCCGTCGGGGTAGAACGCGTGCCACGGCCGGCAGTACTCGGGCGCGTTCCCGTGCCCCCACCGGTCGACCGTGATCGCCTCGATGTCGCCGGCCGGGTCGAAGCCGAAGGGCCCGAGCAGCCGGGCGAGCTGGTCGCGGACGGTGTGCTCAAGCAGCTCGTACGGCGCCTTGATCAGCTCCTGGCGCCCCGCGACCGCGCCCGCCTCCGGGCCCAGCTCCGAACGGCACGGTGTGGCCAGCAGGCGCACGGCAGGCGGCTCGCCGGGCGGGCCGAGCTCGGTCAGGCACCAGTACGCGCCGGTCCAGCGCACCCGCCGGACGCCGGCCCGCCGCCACGCCTCCCGGTCGCGCACGCGTACGGTGGCGTGCAGCAACGGCACCCTGACGGCCCGGCCGAGCGCCCGGCGCTGCTCGGCGGGCAACTCGGGCACGAGGTACGGGATGACCGCGCTCCAGCAGGCCATGATCACCGCTCCGGCCTCCACCGCCAGCACCCGATGGCCGTCGAAGTAGGCCACGCTCGCCGCCGCGGCCCCGTCACGTACGGACACCACCGGACTGGACAGCCGCACCCGCACCCGCTCGCCCGGCCGGTCGAGCCGCCCCCCGGGGATCATCCGGTCGACCATTTTGCGAACGAGAGCCTGATTTCCATCCGAAAAATACGAAATATCCGGACTTGTTGGTCCCCATTCCTTCTGCACCGTCGGGGAATTGAACCGCGACGGCTTGTCCGCGTCCAGCCCCAGCCCGCCGAACCCCGGATACCCGGTGCCCCAGGCGTCGATGGCGCCGAACGCCCTCGCGTCGTAACCCCACTCCTGGCACGACATGGTCCTGCAGAACCGCTCGACGTCCTGATGCGCCCCGCACACCTCCCGCAGGAACCCCGAGTACGTCAGCCCGGCCAGCCTCTCCTGCCTGCCCTCCGCAGAGAGCCCGGGGAGCCAGTCGGGCGGATCCCGGTACAGCGTCCGCAACTCCTGCCTGGCCCGCTCGGCGATCGGCAGCCGCGAGATCCAGTCGGAGGCGAGCGTGACCAGCGTGTCGGCCCCGAACGTCTCCTCGTCGCACATCACGCCGTCGGGAGCCCCGCGGAACACACCGCGCCTGGCCTGCCCGCCGACCTCGTCGTGGTTGTCCAGGACGAGGATCCTGGCCCCGGGCTCCCGCCGCAGCCACTCGTAGGCCGCGCTCACCCCGCTCAGCCCGCCGCCGACCACCACGAGGTCGTAACTCTCCCCGATGAGCTCGGGCGGGCCCGCGTACTGCCAGAAGCGGCCGTCCCGCAGCGCGTGCGGCACGCTGAGCGCCTCGGCGGTCCCGCCGCGCAACCCGGACAGGGTCGCGCTCTCCTGAGCCGTCTCCGCCGTCCCTGGCGTCCCGCCCGCCACTACGCTCCCCAGGGCGCTCACGGCCATGCCGTCGAGGAAGTCGCGGCGGGAGACAGACCGGCTCATCCCGAGGTCACGCGAATTCAAGCTCATGGCGCGATCATCATCAGTCCGGCCAAATGCCGCGTCCTGCCGCGCAGTGCTTCGAGGAACATTTTGCGCGGCCGTTACCGCAAATTCCGGGTACGATTCGCCGGGTTCCGACACTACGCATGACCTCAGGAAAGGTCCTAATCGGTAATCGTTCGTGAAACCGTTGAATTCCGCGAATAGCGACGTTGCCCAGCTCTCCGACCTCGGCTTCCTCTAGCGTTTTGGAAAATGTCGCAAGAGTGAATTGGAGAGCTCATGCTCAAGGCCATTTCCGGCATATGTCTGAGCATGGTGGTCATAGCCGGGTGCTCGTCCGGGGAGTCCACCCCGGCACCGGCCGCCCCGGCATCGCCGTCACAGTCCGGCGAGTCCACCCAGTCATCGGGCCAGTCATCCGCCAAGTCGGCCGACTCGGCCACGCTGCGCGCCGCCCTGCTGGGCGCGCCCAAGGGCATGCGCATCGCGTACGGCCCGGAGATCGGGGCGTTCGGCTCGCTCAAGTCCACCAAGGAGGGTTTGGAGGCCGTCCGCCAGGCCAAGATGGAGCGACCGGAGTGCGCGGGCGCCTCCCAGCTCGACGCCGCCAAGCCGGAGATCGCCAAGGCGCCCGCCGCGGTCATCTCGTTCGCCGCCGGCCAGAACTCGATCACCCAGGCCGTGGTCTCGCTGCCGACGGACGCCTTCCCCGAGGCGCTGTCGAAGCAGTGCGCCTCCTACACCGCCAACGTCTCCGGCACCCAGGTCTCCTACCGCACCCGCACTCTGGCCATGCCGGCCAAGGGCGACCAGTCGCGGGCCTACATCACCACGGCGACGGGCGGAGACCAGAACGCGCAGATCGGCTCGATCCTGATCAGGCGCAAGAACCTGATCACGAGCATGCTCGTGGTGGGCAGGCAGGTGAAGCAGAAGGGCATGTACGAACTGGCCGACCTGGCCGACCAGAACCTGGCACGGGTCACCAGATAACGCGGGCGGCCGGCCCTGCGCCGAGGAGGTCAGATGAGCACGTGGTCGTCGGGCCGGCCGACGAAGGAGAACTGCGCGACGCGGGTCAGCTTGATGTGGTCGGCCTGCCAGGTGTGCATCGAGCTGTCCGCGCTACGCCAGTAGACGAAGTTGAACCGGTCGGCCGAGTAGATCTTGACCCTGTCCTCCTTGAGCCTGCGCACCAGGGCCGTGTCCTCGCCACGGGTGATGTCCTCGAAGGGGTAGGCGCGGAACAGGCCGGCCTTGCCGAGGAACGTCCCGCCCTGCACCAGCCAGGAGTAGCGGTGCTCCAGGCCGGGCAGGCGGAACATCGTGGTGTTGATGCCCTCGAAGTACGCGTAGTGCGCGCCCTTGCCGACCAGCTCGGCGTCCGTGTAGTCGAACGCCCTGACCAGGTCGGACAGGTAGTGGTCGCCGTACAGGTTGTCGTCGTCCATCTTGGCGATCAGCTCGCCTTCCGCGGCGGCGATGCCCAGGTTCATGCAGGCGCCGAGGGACAACTCGGCGGCGGCGGGCAGGACCACGACGTCCGTGATGCCGGCCATGCGGGCCTTGTCGGCGACCACGACCGGGTCGATGTCCAGGCCGTGCAGCACCATGATGAGCTGCAGCGGGCGGTGGAGCTGGCGGGCCACCGACGAGATCGCGTGCTCGATCTGGGAGGCGCGGTTGGTGGGCAGGACCACCGAGATCGAGCGGCTCCCCGGCCGCACGTGGTGGCCGAGGTCCTGCAGGATCTGGTCCACCCGGTGCGAGAACAGGTGCTTGTCGAAGACCTCGCGCATCGCCAGGTGCCCCATCCTGGCCCGCAGCTCGGGACTGTTGATCAGATGCAGGACCTGGTTGTACGACTCGATCGGCTCACGCGCGATGGGCACCAGGTCGCCGAACGTCTCCTCGATCGCCCGCGACCACCCCGACACGACGGGCGTCGCGCAGGCGGACAGCTCGAAGACGCGGCGGGCGCACATGGTCGGCGAGTCGAGCACCGAGTTGACGTTGAGGAACACCTTGTACATCCGGTACGCGGCCAGCATCTGGTCGTAGGGCAGTTCGCCCACGATATGCGGCCGGTACTTCTCCGGCCAGGCGTACTTCTCGTCCACCTCGCCGTTGCGCGCGAAGATGTGCAGGCCGAGCTCTCTGACCGGGTCGAGCACGGTCTCCATCTGCTCGCGGCGCTCGGGGTGCTTGTCGCGGAAGTACATGCCGGCGAAGACCACGTCGTGCAGGCGGCCCTTGTTCTGCTGGATCGGGTTGTGCACGCGCGGCTGGGCGGCGAACTGCAGCACGTCCACCCGGTCATGTCCCAAAATTTCCCGATATTTCGGCAGCATGTCACCGTCGCAGGTGAACACGTAGTCGAACAGCTTGGCCGTGTCGATGAAGAAGTCGAAGTTCGGCGGGTCCTCCTTGTTCCAGAAGACCGTCGGGATGCCCTCGCTCCTGCACCACGCCACCAGGTCGCGCAGGGGCTCCTTGGGAGCGTTCGTACCCGTCATCTGGTAGCGCCAGCGACCCTGGTTGCCGTGCCAGGCGGACTCGCAGAACAGCAGGTCGGGCCGCTTTTCCGCGAAGATCTCCGGCCAGTCCTTGAGCCCGAACTCGATCTGGTCCCACTCGTACTTGAACGCCATCCGCGAGAAGTCGTCCAGGATCACCGCGACCTTGAGGTCCGGCCTGGTCACCGGCCCGGCGGGCCACTTCACCGGCGGCACCTCGGCGCTGGGCGGCCGGTTGCCGGCGGCCGCGATCGCCTCGGTGACCGGGATGGGCGCCTTGGGCGCCTTCTGCTTGGACCGGACCGCCTCGACGATCTTCCCCGGGCTTCTCGAACCCAGCGCCTCGCCCAGCTTGAACGTCCGCTTCGCCTGCGTCGCCTCCAGCTTCCACGTGGCGTACGCGGCCTTCGCCTCGGCGATCTCCAGCCGCCGCCGCAGCTCCCTGACCTCCGCCTCGTACCGCTCGACGAGCTTGCGCTCCTCAGGCAGCCAGTTGACGGGGCCAAGACGTTGGTACACGAATCCAGAGGAGTCGTGTTCAGAAAGGTCGCGCGCAGCGCCGTCTGTGGTTTTTTTGGGGGGGACGCGGGGGG
>NZ_JADOGI010000028.1 GCF_015645445.1 Nonomuraea cypriaca
CCCCGACACCAAACCCGCCCCGAACCGGGCCCCGGACCCGCCCCCAAACCGGGCCCCGGACCCGGCGCCAAGGACGGCGCCGAAGAGGGCGCCGAAGAGGGCGAATGTCCAGGCCGCCGCCGGGTAGCGGAGCGACATGGGTAAGACCGACAAAGCCGTACTCGACGTCCTGCTCGACCGGTACGGCCGCACGTTCGCCGGCGAGGCCGGCATCAAGCTCTCGGACCACCCGAAACCGCTCTACCAGTTGCTCGTCCTGGCCATGCTGCTCAGCGCCCGGATCTCGGCCGAGGTCGCGGTGGCGGCCGCGAAGGAGCTGTTCGCCGCCGGGTACAGCACGCCGAAGGCCATGCGGGAGGCGAGCTGGCAGGACCGCGTGGACGCGCTCGGCCGCGGCCACTACCGCCGCTACGACGAACGTACCGCCACCATGCTCGGCGACGGCGCCGACCTCCTGATCGACCGCTGGAAGGGCGACCTGCGCAAGCTGCGCGACGAGGCCAAGGGCGACGACCGGCGGGTCGCCGCGCTGCTGATGGAGTTCCCCGGCATCGGGCCGACCGGGGCGGACATCTTCCTGCGCGAGGCGCAGGCCGTGTGGCCGCAGGTCGCGCCGCATCTGGACCAGCGGGTGCTGGACGGGGCGGGCAAGCTCGGGCTGCCGCGCCAGGCCCGCCCGCTGGCCTCGCTGGCCCACTCGAACGACGAGCTGGCCCGGCTGTCCGCGGCACTGGTACGGGTGTCGCGCAGCAAGCGCACGGTGGACGAGGTCAAGTCCGCGGCCCGTTGACCGGCGACACGCGGAACGCCGCCGGGGCGGTCGTATCCGCTCTGTTAGGTTCGAGCCATGGGTGAGTTTGTGAGCGTCGAGGTGGCTGACCAGATTGCCACGATCCGGCTTGATCGTCCAAAGATGAACGCCCTCAACGGCCAGGTCCAGCGCGAGATCGGCGAGGCGGCCGGCATCGTGGACGCCGACCCGCAGGTGCAGGCCGTCATCCTGTACGGCGGGAAGAAGGTCTTCGCGGCCGGCGCCGACATCAAAGAGATGGCCGACATGTCCTATGCCGACATGTCCACCCATTCCCGCAAGCTCCAGGCCTGCTTCACCACGGTCGCGCAGATCGGCAAGCCGGTCATCGCCGCCATCACCGGCTACGCGCTCGGGGGTGGTTGTGAGCTGGCGCTGTGCGCCGACTTCCGCGTCGCGGGGGAGACGGCCAAGCTCGGGCAGCCGGAGATCTCACTCGGCATCATCCCCGGCGCGGGTGGCACCCAGCGCCTGCCCCGACTGATCGGCCCGGCTCGGGCCAAGGACCTCATCTACACGGGCCGCCACGTCCCCGCCCCCGAGGCGCTCGCGATGGGCCTGGTGGACCGGGTCGTCCCGGACGAGCAGGTCTACACGGCCGCGCTCGAATGGGCCGCCACCTTCGTCGGCGGGCCCACGGTCGCGCTGCGCGCCGCCAAGCAGGCCGTCGACCACGGGCTCGAAGTCGACCTCGACACCGGCCTGGAGATCGAACGCGTCCAGTTCTCCGGCCTCTTCGGCACGGAGGACGCGAAGATCGGCATGCGCGCCTTCGCGGAGAAGGGCAAGCCCAAGTTCACCGGCCGCTGACCGGCACACGCCCTGGACGAAGAGCTGGAGGAAGAGCCCTGGGCGAGGAGCTCCAGACGGCTCTAGACGAACAGTTCGTCTACGGTCAGCGCGGTGGCCGCGCGATGCGCCCATTCGTCGAGCTGCTCCTGGCTCCTGCAGGACCTGATGGTCGTGAGGGCCTCGTCGGTCACCGTGATGCCGCGTGCCTTCAGCACGGTCAGCACGGCCCGCGCCTTGCCCTCTGACAGGCCGGCGGCTCGACCCTTGGTGAAGTGCTCGCGGGCGAACGGGCTGTGAACCGGCCAGGACGGCATGATCTCCTCCATGACCTGCCGCACCTCGGTAGGCGACAGGAGATATGCGTATTCGTAGTACTGCGCGCCGTGGTGTTCTTCGACCCTGCCCAGGGCCTCCATGAACGTCTCCGCGACCGCGTGGTCGCCGCCGTGGGCCATGACGGATATGACGGCCGCCTCCAGGTGCTCGGCGGCGCGGGCGGAGTCGGTGATGGGCTTGATCTGCTCGGGGCCGACGATCAGCGGATGCATCATGTAGCCGGGCAGGGTCGTGACGACCGGCTGCGAAGCCCAGGTGGCGACGCTGCGGTCGGGACACAGGACGAGCACCAGCACGGGACGGTTCAGCCGGAGCCAGAGCGCCGCCGCGCGCCTGGCCCACTGTTGCCGCTTCTCCTCACACGGCGAATCCTGCAGCTCGACGATGACGCTGTGCAACGGCTCGCGCCGCCACCCGAGGGTGAAGGCCTGGTCGCCCCTGCTCGGCTGCGTCGGTACGTCGCTCAGGTCCGCGGGGGCGACCTTCACCAGCGTGTCCGTCGGCAGATCTATGTCGAAGAGGTCCTTCAGCAGCTCCACGGCGAGCGTGGGCCGGTTCCTGAACAGGGTGTTCAACGTATCGTGTGCGGGGGAGGGCATGTTGCGGAACGTTATCATTCACTTACTCATAGTGACAGAGACTTCGGATGCCATCCCGCCGCCCTGCTTTACGCCCCGACACCTTGTGAACTCATGTAACGCCGCGTGCATCGGCAAAGCTGACATTTCACCGTACGCGTAGCGCCATTCGGGAAGGCCTGCCCATGAGGATGTGGGTTTGCCAGTATGGTGGCGTTTCATGATGCGCGTCCTCGTCCCTGCCCGGCTGCGTAAGGCCGTGCGTACGTGGTTCGACTCCCGTTACATCTCCATCGCCGATCATCGTCAGGACATCAGGGACGCGCTCTGGGAGGTCCAGACCCTGCGACGGGAGATGGCCACCCTCCACGGAGAGGTGGAGCGGCTCAAGAACGCCCGCCAGCCCGTGGTGGACCAGGCGAAGATCGCCGACACGTACCGGCTGGCCCAGGAGACGGCGAAGGCGCTGGACTGGGTGCTCCAGAACGAGGTGCTGTTCTGGCAGGCCATCGACGACCTCCGAAACCACCGCTACGAGAACATCCGCAGGATCGGCGGTACGGCGGGATCGTCGGGCCGCCCGCCCGGCGCATACGCCGACCCCACCGAGCGTCCGCTGGACGCGCCGGCGTCCGGCGTGATCGCAGGACGGTCGTCGGACACCTCAATGGTGGGGCACTCGGCGGACGCGTCCGGGTCCGGCGTGATGGCGGGTCGGTCGTCGGACGCCTCGATGGTGGGGCGCTCGGTGGACGGGTCCGGATCTGGTCTGATCACACGTCGGTCTGCGGACGCGTCGACTGTGGGGCGGTCGGCGGAGGGGTCCGGGTCCAGTTTGATCGCGGGAGGGTCTGCGGACGGGTCCGGATCTGGTCTGATCGCGGGGCGGTCTGCGGACGGGTCGGCGTCGGGTGTGATCGCGGGGCGGCACGGGGAAGGCTTGGGGCAGCAGTGCGTGTGACGTGGACGGGCGGGGAGCTCAACTTCCGGCTCGACCCGGAGGACGAGATCACCGGCAGGGCCTCGGACGAGCACCCCATCAGACTGGCCACGAACTCCTGCTCCATCGGCGGTGTGCCCGACGACGCCCACCCGGACCTCTTCGCCGTCGCAGCCTGGACGATCGTGGCGCCGTGGACCAGGAAGCAGGTCTCCTTCGACCGCGCCATATCGGCCGAGGTGGCCCAGACGCTCCACGACGGGTGGGGCGTCGAGGCAGGCCCGGTGGCCGCCGAGCCGCGCGGGCCCGGGGCGACGCTCGCGATCTCGTACAGCGGCGGGGCCGACTCCGTGGCGGCGGCCACGGTCTACCCGGACGCGCCCTTCGTCCACTTCCAGCGGGTGACGCACCCACGGGTCCCCAACCGCTGGCCGCATTACCGCTCCGACGTGCTGGCCAAGCTCGCCGCGAAGACCGGCAGGGAATTGACCGTCGTCACGTCCGACCTCGAGTACACCCTGTCCGACCCGCGCCCCGGTTACCCGGAACACCACGCGGTGGCGGCAGGCGCGTTGCTCCTCGCCGACCGCCTGAACCTCGGTGGCCTCGGTTTCGGCTATGAAATCGGTTCACGGTGGCTAGGCGGCGGTCGCTACTTGGGCCGCTACACGCCCGACAACCCCATGTGGTCGCCGCACGGCAGGTGGGGGCGGTTGTTCGCGGCGGTGGGCGTACATCTGGTGCTGCCCGTCGGCGGTGTGAGCGAGGCGGTCACCATGCGTCTCGCCCTGAGCTCCCCGCTCAAGGACCAGGTCCGGTGGTGCCTGCGCGGCACCGGCGGCCCGTGCCGTACCTGCGGGAAGTGCCTGTACAAGGAGCTCATCCAGGCCGCCGTCGAGCGCCGCCCGCTCAACACCCCCATCACCGCCGACCAGCCCGCCGCTCGCAAGTGGCGTAAGAAGCCGCCCTACGGCGGACAGGAGATGATCGAGTACGGGCTGGCGCGCATTCCCGGCATCGAGGACACCCTCTTCGCCAAGGCGCTCGAATACTTCGACGCAACCGAGGAGTCCACGAGCTGGCTCGACCACTGCTACCCGAAGGCGCTCGCGGAGATCCCCGATCAGTGGCGCGACCAGGCGGTCGCGTTCATGACGGAGAACGTCGGCATCATGACGGAGGCCGAGGTACGGCGGGTCGAGACATGGGGCTCCTGACGCCGTTGAGGACAGCAGGCGGAGACGCGGAGCTCCTGACGCCGCCGAAGGATGGCGGGGGAAGACGTCCTGACGCGGTCGAAGCAGGCCAGGCGACGACGTCGAGCTCCCGACGCGGTCGAAGCAGACCAGGCGAAGACGTGGAGCTCCCGACGCCGTCGAGGGACGGTGGGCGAAGATGTGGGGATCCTCGACACGGTCGAGGGACGGCATGTGAAGACGTGGGGTCCTGAGGCGTTGAGGGGCGGCGGAGTCGTGGGGTCCTGAAAGCGGTGAGGGGCGACGGTGGAGACATGGGCTTTCGACGTCGTTGAGCGGCGGCGCGGGGACATGGCCGGGTTGATCGAGGAGTTGGGTGCGTGAAGGTCTATCTGTCGGTGGACATGGAGGGCGTGACGGGGTTGACCGACCCCGAGGAGATGCACGCCGGCAAGCGGGGCTATGAGCGCGGCTGCGAACTGATGACCGCCGACGCCAACGCCGCCGTCGAGGGGGCGTTCGCGGGTGGGGCGACGAGCGTGCTGGTCAACGACGCCCACGGCTCCACCAAGAACCTCCGGATCGAGCTGCTGGACCCGCGGGCCAGCCTCATCCGCGGACCCGGCAAGGCACAGCGGATGGCGCAGGGGTTGGACAGGTCGTTCCAGGCCGCCTGCTTCGTGGGCTACCACGCCCGTGCCGGCGTGCCGCACGGCGTGCTCAACCACACCTGGATGGGCAAGGAGATCCAGAACGTCTACCTCAACGGCGGCCTGTGCGGCGAGACGCGGCTGGTCGCGGCGTGCGCGGGTTTCCACGGTGTGCCGGTCGTGCTGGTCACCGGGGACGAGGCCGTCGGTGAAGAGGCGCGTGAGTTGCTCGGCGACGTCGAGACCGTGCCGGTGAAGAAGGGGATCGACAAGTTCTCGGCCGAGTTGCTGCCGCCGAGTGTCGCCCAGGCTCAGATTCGTGAGGCCACGGCGCGAGCGCTCGGCCGGTTGAGCGACTTCACGCCCTATCAGGTGGCGGCGCCGTACACGCTGGGGGTGGAGTGGAACTCCACTGCCATCGCCGCCGCGGTGGCGTTGGTTCCCGGCGTCAAGACCGTGGGGCCGCGGCACACCGAGTTCACGACGGACGACTTCGCCCAGATCATGGCCCTGTTCGGCATCTTCGCCACCATCGGCGGCCAGATCGCCTGCGGCAGCGGCCCCTACGGCTGAGGCCGCAGCGACATGCGGAATCGCGGGGCGGGATGGCCGGGCGGAATCGCCGGGCAGGATCGCGGGGCGGGATGGCCGGGCGGAATCGCCGGGCAGGATCGGTGGGCGGAATCGCCGGGCGGGATCGCGGGCGAGATGGCCGGGCGGGATCCTTGAGGCGAATTGTTGGGCGTGAGTGTGAGGGCGTAGGGAGCGGGTGGACGTGGAAGGCGCGGCGCTGACCCGGCGGGGGTTGCTCGTCGGGATCGGGGCGGTCGGTGGCGCGGGCGCCATGTACGCCGCCATGGGCGCCCTCGGTCTGGCGCCCTCCGAGCAGGACAAGGAGTTCGCCGCCCCCAGGCCGGGCGACTTCGCCCTGCGCGGCAAGGGCGCGGCCAAGGTGGTGATCCTTGGCGCGGGCGTGGCGGGGCTGACCGCCGCGTACGAGCTCGGCAAGGCCGGCTACGACTGCACGCTCCTCGAAGCCAGGGAGAAGGCGGGCGGCAGGAACCTGACGTTACGCGCCGGCGACCGCCTGACCGAGCTGAACGGCCCGGCGCAGGAGGTGACGTTCGGCGAGGGCGTGTACTTCAACGCGGGACCCGGCCGCATCGCCCCCTGGATGGTCACCCTCGACTACTGCCGCGAGCTCGGCATCCCCATCGAGACGTTCGTGAACAGCAACGCCGCCGCCTACGTGCACACCAACGGCCAGACGATGCGGGCGCGCACGGCCCGCGCCGACATGTACGGATATGTCGCGGAGCTTCTCGCTAAAGCCACAAATATCGGCGCGCTCGACAAGGCTATCACCGGCGACGACCAGGAAAGGCTGCTCGAATTCCTGAGAAGGTTCGGCGACCTGGGCCCCAAACTGGAGTACGAAGGCTCCGAACGGCGCGGTTTCACGAAATTTCCGGCAATCGATACCGGGACCCCGCTCCAAGCCCCCGGCCCCCTCCACCAGATCCTCGCCGCGGGCACCGGCAGGGCCATCACCAACGACTTCGGCTACGACCAGGCCACCCCCATGTTCCAGCCCGTCGGCGGCATGGACGCGATCGTCGCCAAACTGACCGACGCGGTGGGCCAGGACCGCATCAGAACGGGCGCCAAGGTCACCAAGGTCACGACCATGGCCGACGGCGTCGAGGTCGTCTGGGACGGCGGCGCCATCAAGGCCGACTACTGCGTGGCCGCCCTCCCGCCCCACGTACTCGCCAAGATCCCGCACAACCTGGGCGCCCAGATCACCACCGCCCTCGCCACCCCGGTCCCCGTGGCCGCCGGCAAGATCGGCCTGGAGTACGGCACCCGCTGGTGGGAGCTGGAAGACCGCATCTACGGCGGCGTCACCGAGACCGACCTGGACATCACCCACATCTGGTATCCATCCCACGGCTACCACTCCGAACGCGGCGTCCTCGTCGGCTACTACAACACCGAGCGCGAAGCCGAGCTGTACGGAGCCCTCACCCCGGACGACAGAAGGCGCCGGGCGCTCACCCAGGGTAAGAAGATCCACGGCGAGAAGTACCGCCAGAACATCCTCTCCAGCGCCTCCATAGCCTGGCATCGTCAGCCGCACATCCAAGGAGGCTGGGTGCGCTGGCCCGCCTTTGATTCGTCCTTCACTCTTCTGCAACGCCCCGCGGGAAGGGTGTACTTCGCGGGCGACTGGCTCACCCATCTGATCGCCTGGCAGGCGGGCGCCATGGAATCGGCGCGCGACGCCGTCACCAGGCTGCACCAGCGGGTGCTGCGGTCCCCGTGACGGGGTCGCCACTCCCTTGAGCGGCCGCTGGACACCGTGACCTGCGGTGGACCATCGGACGCGGCCCGCCGTAGTGTCGATGGGAGGAGCGACCCGAGGAGATGGGATGACGTTGCACTGGGTGCCCGCGACCGAACGGACCGACCTGCTGGCCGATCCTGTGGCGCTGGCCGTACCGCAGGTGGAAGGCGCTGAGGTGGCCGAGATCGACCCCGAACTGGCCGACACGGCGGCGTTCTGCGAACGGTACGGCGAGCCGCTCGGCGAGTCAGCGAACTGCGTGGTCGTGGCGGCCAGGAGGGGCGGCGAGACGCGCTACGCCGCGTGCATGATCCTCGCGACGATGCGCGTCGACGTGAACGGCGTCGTACGCCGGCATCTCGGCGCCCGCAAGGCCAGCTTCGCGCCGATGTCCGACGCGGTCGAGCTGACCGGAATGGAATACGGCGGCATCACCCCGCTCGGCCTGCCGGGCGACTGGCCGATCCTGGTGGACACACACGTCGCGGAGCAGCCGAGGGTGGTGATCGGAAGCGGTGTGCGCCGATCCAAGCTCGCCGTCTCCGGCGCCGCGCTGGCCGGGCTGAAGGGCGCCGAGGTGCTCGCCCTGTCCGGCTGACAGGCATGGCCAGACGCCGGGACCGGCCCTGATGGCGTCGAAGTAAAACTGAAGCCGATTCGAGACCGTTGGATGGGAAACCGATGAGCCCTTTCTGGACGTTGTACGAGTGGGAATGTGGCCTCATGGTTCATCTCGTGGGCGGGGATTAAGCCGGTATGGTGCTTCATGCCATGAACGATGACCGACTAGGCCCTTACCGGCTGCTCAGGCGGCTCGGTGAAGGCGGGATGGGCGTTGTCCACCTCGCTGTCGACCCGCAGGGGCGGCAGGTGGCGGTCAAGGTCCTGCGCGCGGAGGTCGCCGGTGACGAGGTCGCCAGGCGGCGGCTTTCGCGCGAGGTCGAGACCATGCGCCGGGTGCGCAGCGAGTTCATCGCGGAGGTGCTCGACGCCGACGTGACCGGTCATCGGCCGTACATCGTCACGCGTTACGTGCCTGGCCGCCCGCTCGACGAGATCGTCAAGGACGACGGGCCGCTCGACCTGCCCGCGCTGGTCAGGGTCGCGCACGGAGTGGCCTCGGCGCTGGCCGTCGTCCACTCGGTGGGCGTGATCCACCGCGACCTGAAGCCCGGCAACGTGCTCATCCTGGACGGCGAGCCGGTCCTGATCGACTTCGGCATCGCGCAGGCGGTCGACGCCACGAGGCTGACCCAGACCGGCATGTTCATCGGCACGCCCGGCTACCTCGCGCCCGAGATCATCGAGGGCCAGGAGGCGGGGCCCGAGGTCGACATCCACGCGTGGGCGGGCACCCTGCTGTTCGCGGCCACCGGCCAGCCGCCCTTCGGCAAGGGCACGCTGGAGATGATCTTCTACAACATCACCGCGGGCAAGGCGGACGTCAGCGCGGCCCCGGGGACGCTGCAGCCGCTGCTGAAGGCGGCCTTCCAGCGCAACCCGGCCAAGCGCCCCAACGCGGCCGACCTGGCCGAGCAGGCCGCCAGGATGTTGCCCAGGCAACCGCCCGGTGCCGCGCCCGACGAGATCTCGACCATGCCGCGCCCCGAGACGCCGCCGGCCGACTTCGCGACCCCGCCGCCGACCGGCTCCGCGGCGTCTCCGCCGACCGGCTACGGCACGCCCTCGAAGGCCGACCACGCGCCGCCGCGCGTGGGCGACCACCCGGCCTACGACCGCTCCACGCCGCCGGTGACGCCGAAGCGGCTGCTCGAGGGCCAGGAGCAGCCCGCCCAGCCGCCGCAGGACCAGCCGTACGTCTCGCTGCTGCCTAACCAGGCCGACCCGTGGCCGACCCGCAGGGTGTCGCCGGAGGAACTGCGGCAGATCCAGCGCGAGGCCGGCGTGTCCCAGCCGTGGCAGCAGCCGACCGGCAACCCCGCCAACAACCCGAACAACCCGGTCAACAACCACGGGCCCGCCGCCCAGCAGGGCGAGGCCGACGTGCCCACCAGGCGCGTACGCCCGGGTTCGCCCGACTACGGCAGGCTGAACACGGGCCCGGAAGCAGGCCGGCTCAGCCAGGACGCGGGCAGGGAGGCGGGCAGGTACGGCCAGGGTCCCGACGCGCCCGAATACCATCGGCACGGCCCGACCCCGGCCCAGCCGCCGCCCTACATCCCGGCGCAGCCGCAGTACCAGCGCGACCCGCAGACCAGGCGCGAGCCGTACATCCCGAGCGTGCCGCCGGGCAACGTGCTGCAGCGTTCCCGGGCGTACGGCGTGGCGGGGGCGATGCTTTTAGTGCTCATGATCGTGGCGGCCGTGTTCGCGCCCGTGCTCGTGGCGGTCGTGGCGGTCCCGGTCGCGGTGCTGCTGCGCGCCGCAGACCTGGCGCAGCCGCAGCTCACGGCCCGCAGGGCCGCGGGGGCGGCGGCGCTCGACGTGCTCCTGGTGCTCGCGCAGCCCGCGGCGCTGGCCAAGTCGGCGGGCATCACGCTGGCACTGGCACTCTACGCGCTCATCCTGGGACTCCCGGTGACGCTGCTGCTCACCGTGGTCGCC
Organism: Nonomuraea cypriaca; assembly: GCF_015645445.1. GTDB lineage: Bacteria > Actinomycetota > Actinomycetes > Streptosporangiales > Streptosporangiaceae > Nonomuraea > Nonomuraea cypriaca. The sequence goes on from NZ_JADOGI010000028.1 coordinate 10,216, forward strand.
GGGATGGACCCGTCCTACGCACTGGCCTGGGGCGCCGCGATCGCTCTCTGGACCGTTTGCGCAGGCCCCGGAGTCGAGGGGCCGGGCAAACAGATGCGCAGAACGCTCTCATCGCTCGTACCCTCGAGAACAGCGGCCATGGTGATGGCGGGAGTCCTCGCGGCGGGTGCCGCGCTCTCGCTGATCCTCGCCGCGAGCACGTTCGGGGACAAGGCAAGGGGGGCCGTATGGAGCCCGCTGGACGTCCAGCCAGTGGTCGGGGAACTCGAAGGATTGAGGGGGAGTTCCGGGGAATGACGCGGGGAAGGCGGCGATGACCATCCAAGCACCAGAACGCCTCGGACCCTACCGGCTGGTCAGGAAGATCGGCGAGGGCGGCATGGGGGTCGTCCACCTGGGCCTCGACGGCGACGGCCGCGAGGTCGCCATCAAGGTGCTGCACCCCCACGTGGCCGCCGACCTCAAGGCCCGCGACCGGCTGACCCGTGAGGTCGAGACCATGCGCCGGGTGCGCAGCCCGCACGTGGCCGAGGTCATCGACGCCGAACTCGTGGGCGGCCAGCCCTACGTCGTGACCCGCTTCGCCCCCGGCCGCACCCTGGAGGACACCGTCCTGGCCGAGGGGGCCCTGGAGGCGCGCGAGATCATCAGGCTCGCCCAGGGGCTCTGCCAGGCCCTGGTGGCCATCCACGCGGCCGACGTGATCCACCGCGACTTCAAGCCCTCCAACGTCATGCTCGTCGACGCCGAGCCGCTGGTCATCGACTTCGGCATCGCCCACCTGGTCAACGCGACCAGGCTCACCCAGACGGGCATGTTCGTCGGCACGCCTGGCTACCTGGCGCCCGAGATCATCCGCGACTCCGAGATCACCCAGGCGGCCGACGTGCACGCGCTGGCGTCCACGGTGTTCTTCGCCGCGACGGGCGCGCCGCCGTTCGGCACGGGGACGTTCGAGGCGGTCTGCTTCAACATCATGGAAGGGCGGGCGCAGCTCGACAAGGCGCCCGTGTGGCTGCGCGGCTGGCTCAGCCGGGCGCTCAACGTCGAACCGACGGCCCGGCCAGGTGCCCAGGAGCTGCTGCGGATGGCCAGGGCGCTCGACCCCGCCGTCACCACGTTCAACGAGGCCGCGTTCGAGGGGCCGACGGGCACCAAGCGGATGGGCGACCGTACGCGGACCATGGAGACGTTCTCCGACCTGCTCCCGCCGGTCGAGTACGGCAGCACCGCGCCGCCGCCGACGGCCCCGTCCCGCAAGCAGGCCCGCCGCGAGCAGCAGCCCCCGCCCTACCGCGAGGAGCGGCCCCCGCCCTACCGCGAGGAGCGGCCGCCGCCCTACGTGCCCGCGCCGGTCGCCGCCCGGCAGCCGATGCCACGCACCGACCAGCGCGTGGCCGGCTATCCCGCGCCGCAGCAGCAGGCCAGGCCGTACACTCCGCCGCCCGAGCCACGCCGGCACACGCCGCCGGCCGAGCGGAAGAGATACCTGTTCGGCAGCCAGCTCGTGGGGCTGCTCATGCTGGTCACGCTGATCGCGCTGACCGTCATGATGCCGGTCACGGTGGGCGCGATCGCCGTCGCGCTCGCGCTGGTGCTGCGGCTCGGCGAATACCTCTTCGGCGACCTCGTCAAGAGGCGCCAGGTGCGGGGCAACAGCGCCGCCGATCCGCTGCTCGCCCTCGTCGGCACGCCGTGGGCGCTGGTGAAGTCGGCGCTCGTGACGGCGGTGCACGTGCCGCTTGCGCTGCTGTTCGGCGTGTGCGTCTGGGGCGTCCTCTACTGGGCGGGCCGGATGGGCGTCAACGACGCGGCCGCGTACGCGGCGGGCGCCGTGGCTGCGGGCCTGTTCGTGCTGCCCGGCGGCGGCGCGCCGCGCAAAGCCGTCACCCGCACACTCACCGGCGTGCTGCGCAGCCCTGGTGCGGCGCTGGTCGCGGTGGTGCTGATGGGCACGGCGGCGCTGTTCGCGGTGATGTTCGCGCTCGGGCAGGAGCCGGTCTGGTCGCCGTGGCGGGCGCCGGAGTCGGTCATCAACGACCTGGCCGACGACGCCCGCCAGAACACCATCACCTTGATCACCGGCTTGATCGGCAACCTGCTCGACACCCTCGGGCTGGGGTTCCTGACCAACTGGTTCTGAGTGTCCCCGCCGCCTCCCGTGGGGAGAGGTAGTGTCCCCGTCGCCTCCCGTGGGGAGAGATGAGGTATGAGCGAGCACCTCGGCCCGTATGAGCTACTCTCCCGGCTCGGAGCGGGCGGGTTCGGTGCGGTACACCTCGCGCTCGACGCCGAGGGCCGCACGGTCGCGGTCAAGGTGCTCCACCCGCACGTCGCGGCCGACGGCGGCGCGCTCGCCCGACTGGCGCGCGAGGTGGAGACCATGCGCAGGGCAGGCGGGCCGCACGTGGCGGAGGTGCTCGACGCCTCGCTGGAGGGCGCGAGGCCGTACCTCGTGACCCGTTATGTCCAGGGCCGTCCGCTGAGCGCGGTGCCCGTGCCGGTCGCCGACCTGCGCAGGCTGGCCACTGGCCTGGCCGACGCGCTGCTGGCCATGCACGAGGCCGGTGTGGTGCACCGCGATCTCAAGCCGGCCAACGTGATGATGACCGAGGGCGAGCCCGTCGTCATCGACTTCGGCATCGCCAGCGCACTCGACTCGCTGTCTGTCACGGCCTCGGGCGCGGTGGTGGGCACGCCTGGCTACCTGGCGCCCGAGGTGCTGGAGGGCAAGAGCGCGGGCGTGGAGGCCGACGTGTTCTCGTTCGGGGCGACGCTGGCGTACGCGGCGACCGGGCGGCAGCCGTACGGGCAGGGGCCCGCCTCCGCGGTCGCCTACCGCGTCGTGCACCACCCGCCCGACCTCGAAGGCGTGCCGGACTGGCTGGAGCCGTTGTTACGGGAGTGCCTGTCCACCGACCCGGCGGCGCGGCCGACGGCCACGCAGATCTGCGCCAGGCTGGGCGTCGCGCCCGTCTCCCACGTGCGCCAGGTTCACCCCCAGCCCGCCGGTACGGTCGCGCGCCCCCACCCCGCCGCCGACGACGAGAGCACCAGGGAGTGGCGGCCCGGCAAGGAACGGCATCGCAGGACGGTGGAGGAGTCCAGGGCCAGGCACCGGGAGAAGGTGCGCAGGTGGTGGCTCGTCGGCTCGGGGTTGTTCGTGTCGCTGCTGGCCGCCGCCGCCCGTGAGCCGCTGCCCGAGGTGGCGCTCTTCCTGCTGGCGGCGTACGCGCTGGGCGTGGTCTCCGACGCCGGCGTCGCCTTGTTCTCGCGGAGCCCTTACCGGCGTAGCCGGATGATCGTCGATATGGTCAGTGTTGCGGGGGCCGTGGGGCTCTGCTTCGGGCTGGCGGCGCTGTTCAGCACGTTCACGCTGGCCCTGTTCGCGGGGACGGCGCTCGTGCTGGGCATCGTGTTCCTGCTGTCGGCATGACCCCCCGGCCGCACGAACAGAATGAAGTTCGGTATGGTGGGGAGGCAGGGGCACAGCGTGTTTGCGCTTAAGCTACTGCTGGGTAACATGACCGAAAACCACAATACACACCCGCTGCCAGGAGCCCGGCGGGCACCTGGCAGTCTGGACAGCATTGCATCCGGCGCCACCGCAGCGAGGCGGGGGCGCACGCGAAACGGGAGGTCGGCCACCGGCCATGAACATCGTCGTCTGCGTGAAGCAGGTCCCCGACACGGCGACCGAGCGCAAGCTGCGGTCCGATGACAAGACGCTCGACCGGGACGCCGCCGACGGCGTGGTCAACGAGCTTGACGAGTACGCGGTCGAGGAGGCACTGAAGCTCAAGGAGGCCCACGGTGGCGAGGTGACGGTGCTCACCATGGGCCCGGGCAAGGCCACCGACACCATCCGCAAGGCCCTGGCCATGGGCGCCGACAAGGCCGTCCATCTCAGCGACGACGCGCTGCACGGTTCGGACGCGCTGTCGACCTCGTACGCGATGGCGCAGGTGCTCAAGAAGATCGGTTTCGACCTGGTCATCCTGGGCTCGGAGTCCACCGACGCGCGCACCGGCATGCTCGCCGCGATGCTCGCCGAGCGCCTGGGCACGCCCCAGCTGACGCTGGCCAACAAGGTCGACGTCGAGGGCTCCTCGATCAGGATCCAGCGCCTCGCCGACTACGGCTACGACAAGGTCGAGGCCACGCTGCCGGCCGTCGTATCCGTGGTCGAGAAGATCAACGAGCCGCGCTACCCCTCGTTCAAGGGCATCATGGCGGCCAAGAAGAAGCCGGTCGAGACGCTGGCCATCGGCGACGCCTCCATCGACGCCTCCCTGGTCGGCCTGGGCGCCGCGTGGTCCGAGGTCGTCGACTTCGCCGCCGCGCCGCCGCGCGCCGCCGGCACGATCGTCAAGGACGAGGGTGACGGCGGGACGAAGGCCGCCGACTTCCTCGCCGACAAGAAGTTCATCTGAGAACGGGGGATTGCGGAAATGTCGGAAATTCTCGTTCTCGTGGAGCATGTCGACGGCGAGGTCAAGAAGGTCACGCTGGAGTTGCTGACCCTGGCCCGCTCGCTCGGCACGCCCGCCGCCGTCTGGGCCGGTCCCGGCATCACCGCCGAGGCCAAGGCCAGGCTCGCCGAGTACGGCGCTGACAAGATCTACGTCGCCGCCTCGGGCGACATCGTCGACTACGTGGTCGCGCCCAAGGCCGAGCTGCTCGCCCAGCTCGTGGCCGCGAAGGCGCCTTCGGCCGTCCTGATCGCCGCCACGGCCGAGGGCAAGGAGATCGCCGGGCGCCTCGCGGTCAAGACCGACTCCGGCGCCATCACCGACGCCGTGGGGCTGGGTGACGGCTTCGTGGCCGACCAGTCCATTTTCGGCGGTGGCATCAACGTACGGGCGAAGGTGAGCAAGGGGACGCCGATCTTCGCCGTACGTCCCAACTCGACCGCCCCCGTGGCGGCCGCCGGCGCCGGGACCGAGGAAGAGGTGGCGGTCACCCTGTCCGACGCCGCCAAGGCCGCCCGCGTCGTCGAGCGGGTCAAGCAGGAGAAGGGCGCCCGGCCCGAGCTGACCGAGGCCGCGATCGTCGTCTCCGGCGGCCGCGGCGTGGGCTCAGCCGAGAACTTCTCCGTCATCGAGGGCCTGGCCGACGCCCTGGGCGCCGCGGTGGGCGCCTCCCGTGCCGCCACGGACGCGGGCTGGTACCCGCACCAGTTCCAGGTCGGCCAGACGGGTAAGACGGTGTCGCCGCAGCTGTACATCGCGGCCGGCATCTCGGGGGCGATCCAGCATCGGGCGGGCATGCAGACCGCCAAGACGATCGTCGCCATCAACAAGGACCCCGAGGCGCCGATCTTCGAACTCGCCGACTATGGGGTCGTGGGCGACCTCCACCAGGTCGTTCCCCAACTCACCGAAGAGGTCAACAAGCGCAAGTAGCCCTTTCGGAGCCGGGGCCCGCCTTCTCCGCGGGCCCCCGGCTTCACGGGCGAGGTCCTCGCGGTGGGCGCTTCGCGGGGGGAAGATTCAGGCCGTCTCAATCGTGGGGATCGCGGCGCTCTTCATCGTCCTACCTCGCGTCGTGCGCGGAGACGAGAGGCTGGCCAGGTCGGCGCTGCTCACGCTTTGGCATCCTCCTCGACGGCCCAGATCGACGCATCGATCAAGGCGACTGGGGTGTCTTCTGTCGTGAGCACCTCCGCCCACACGGCCTTGCCTCCAAGGGAGTCATCGCGGACGCCCCACCGGACCGCCGTCTCCTCGACCAGTCGGAGGCCACGTCCCGAAGAGGCCGTATCACTGGATTCGCACACCTGCGGCGCGGTAGACGCTCCTTGGTCGATAACGTCTATACGGGCCATGTTCTGGCCGATTTCCCGGATGTCCACGGTGACCAGCCCACCCGCCAGCCCCGAGACGGTATGCACCACCGCGTTTCCCACCAGCTCGCTGACCACGAGCAGCGCACCGTCGACGTTCTGATGCCCGGCTGCGGCCAGGACGCTTCTAACGCAGTGACGAGCCACGGACACCGAGCGCGCAAGTCCCGGGAAGCCCGTGACCAGGCCGGGTCGTACGGTGAAGGTGAGATCGTCCACGGCGAGCACCTCGCCGTGGCGTTTGGTCAATCCGGTGAGCTGGATCATGGGTCCAAGCGTGGGGCGGCGGGTTGAGTGCGTTCTGTGGGAATCTGTGCGTTCTCTGTGAGGGGGCCACGCCATGAGGGCCTGCCTGCAGAAATCCACAGGTAACTCCCAGATCCGAGCAATTGCCGCCACCTGCCCGTTACGTTACGTTTGTCCAGCTGTGGCGCCCGTTACCGCAGTGGTTCCGGCGCCCACTCCAAGAAGAGAGCGAACAGAGGGACGAAGGGCAGCAGAACGCAGCATGGGCGTCGTGAACACCGGCATCAAGCGACGGTTTCGGCTTCTGGGGCAGGCGCTGCGCCCCCCGCGGCCGCTGACGGCGGCGGAGGCCGCAGAGAAGTCGAAGGCCCCGCGGCCTCCGAAGCGCACGCAGGTCGTCGACTACAACATTCCGATCATGCCGCGGCAGGTGGAGTCGCCGGTCTTCGTGATCGCTCCCGTGCGCTCGGGTTCCACGTTGTTACGCATGCTGCTCAACAGCCACTCCCGCATCCGCGCCGCGCATGAGCTGCACCTGCGCACCATCGGGGTGCAACTGACCCCCGGCTTCTCCGAGCAGTCCATGCAGGAGCTCGGGCTGGACCAGGTGGAGCTGGAGCACGTGCTGTGGGACCGCATCCTGCACCTGGAGCTGCTGCGCAGCGAGAAGGACATCGTCGTCGACAAGACCCCGGGCAATGTCTTCACCTGGGAGCGGCTGCATTACGCCTGGCCGAAGGCGAAGTTTCTCTTCCTGCTGCGCCACCCGGAGGCCGTGGTCTCCTCGCTGGAGAACCGCAAGGGCAACACCGCCACCCGGGCCGCCCTGGGGGCGAACGCGCTGAAGTACTTCAAACCCTTGGAACAGGCCCGCCGCACCCTCGACGGCCTGACGCTGCGGTACGAGGAGCTGACCGCCGACCCCGCGCGGGTCACCCGCGAGGTCTGCGAGTACCTGGGCGTGGAGTGGGAGGCTGGGATGCTCGAATACGGCGAGTACGACCACGGCCCGTTCCTGCCGAACCTCGGCGATCGCAGCGACACCATCAAGTCCGGCCGGATCCAGCCCGCCCGCACCCTGGAGTACACCGGCGCGACGTCACCCGAGCTCGCCAAGTACGCCGTTGCCTGGGGCTACACCTGACCACAGCCCCGGCTCAGCGTGCACTGAGCTGTTTCCGGGTGCGCCCCGCCGTGCGACTCTTGGGCCATGGACGATCGGCGGGGTGCTCAAGCTCGCCGCCACCATGAGACGGCCCGCCTGAGGCGGAGGTCAGGCGGCGGCCTCGGCGGGCTCGCGCTCCCGCGTGGGGAGCGGGCTGACCGTGGCGCGCTCCGCGCGTGGCAGGAGGCGGGCGGCCAGCGCGATCAGCACGCCCAGGACCACGCCGATCCCGAGCGCGGTACGCAGCGAGGTGGCGTCCGACAGGAACCCGATCACGACCGGGCCGAGCAGCAGGCCCGCGTACCCCATGGCGCCCGCCTGGGCGATCGCCGGGCCGGGAGCGTCGGTCGCGGTGCCGGCCAGCGACAAGGTCAGCGGCGAGATCGTCGCCACGCCGAGCCCGACGAAGAACATCGCGAACACGGCCACCATCGCCGCCGGCGCCACCAGCACGACCGCGAAGAACCCGGCCGTCGCCACCCCGGAGACGGTCAGCATGCCGCGCACCCCGAACCTGACCCGCAGCCGGTCGCCGATGAGCCTGGCGACCAGCATGCCGGTCTCGAACACCGGGTACCCGAGCGCAGCCAGCGCCTCGGGGGCGCCGAGTTCGTCACGCATGTACAGGCCGTTCCAGTCGGCGACCGTGCCCTCGACCATGAACGCGAAGAACATGATCGTGCCCAGCAGGTAGACGATCGGCGGCATGCGGCGGCGACCCGCCGTGGCCCGCTCCGCCGTCGCGGCCTCCGGCAGGTACGTGCGGCCGAGCAGCACCATGACCGGCAGCGACAGCACGCCGACCAGCGCCACGTTGGCGGTGAACGACAGGCCCGCGGCGATCGACAGGCTGCCGAGGACGCCGGCTGAGATGGCGCCCACGCACCAGCCGGCGTGCATGCCGTTCATGAGCGGACGGCCGTACGCCTGCTCGACCGTGGAACCCTGGGCGTTCATCGCGACGTCGACCGTGCCGAACGCCATGCCGAAGAACACCACGGCCGCGAGGAGCGACGGGAGGTCAGGGGCGAACGCCACGGCGATCAGTCCGAGCGCGGTGAGCGGGCCGCCGACCCGCAGGACCGCCCGGCTGCCCGCGCCGGCCATGACCCGCCGCATGGACTGCATGGTCACCAGCGCGCCCAGCCCCCATGCCAGCAGGACGGCGCCGACCGTGGACTCGGACAGGGCGAGCTTGTCGGTCAGGGCCGGGATGCGCACGGTCATCGTGCCCACCATCAGGCCGGCGAGGACGAAGGTGAGGACCGCCCCGTAGCGGGCGTTCCTCAGGTCGGGGGTCATACGGCTGCTCCTCGTACGAGTTCATCAATGGGTTTCTGGCGCGTCAGCACCCCCGGGCCGTGGAGACGGGCAGGGGGTGACCAGGGAGGGGACGCAGGGAAGGTCCGAGCGGGCTTCAGCCGGGCTCTCAAGACGTGGGACCGGCCCGGACCGATCACGGTCCGGGCCGCGGTGCTGGTGAGGGTGGGTGAAGGGTGGGTCAGGTGGGTTTGAGCAGGGCTCTGAGGCGGGTCTCCAGGGCCTGGAGATCGTCCTCCGTGTTCAGCTCCGGGTCGTGGCTGGCCACGTCCCAGAGCCCTTCACACGCGAGCCGGACGATCTGGGCCCCCACCGGATCCGGCTCCTCGCTCAACCCCTCCCGATGCCATCGGGCCATGGCCTCGCGCAGCGGCGCGAGCAGGAACAGGTTGCCCGACGCCCCGGTGACGACCGCCCACCGTCGCAACCTCCCCGAACGGACGGCCGCCATCGTGGCGCCCACGTAACGCTCGGTATAGGTCGCGCCGGGCTGGGCCGCCACGAGCTCGTCGAAATCTTCGATCAACCGCTCCACCATGCCCTTGATCAGGGCTTCTTTGGAGCCGTAGTGATAGAGAAGACCGCCTTTGCTCACGCCCGCGCGGTCCGCCACGGCGGCCAGGGTGAGCGCGGTGGAACCCTGGTCGCAGAGGAGCTCCTCCGCCGCGTCCAAGAGTCCGTCCCTTCTCATACGGCCAACTGTACCGTCCGGACGGTACAGTTTCAAACGAGATACTCTGAGCGGGTGAGCAGACCGTCGGCCTATCTTGATCATGCGGCTACCACCCCGATGTTGCCCGAGGCGATCGAGGCCATGACGGAGCAACTGAAACGGGTCGGAAATGCTTCCTCGCTGCACGCGGCGGGGCGGCAGGTGCGCAGGGTGGTCGAGGAGTCCCGCGAGACGATAGCCGACGCGCTCGGCGCCCGGCCCAGCGAGGTCGTGTTCACGTCCGGGGGCACCGAGGCCGACAACCTCGCCATCAAGGGTCTCTACTGGGCGCGCCGGCCGAGGCGGCGCGTGCTGATCAGCTCCGTCGAGCACCACGCCGCGCTCGACCCGGCCCACTGGCTGGCCGACAGCCAGGGCGCCGAGGTGGAGCTGCTGGAGGTCGACGAGTACGGCCGGGTCCATCCCGACACGTTGCGCGCCGCCATCGACCGCGACCCAGGCGACGTCGCCATGATCAGTGTCATGTGGGCCAACAACGAGGTCGGCACCATCCAGCCCGTGCACGTGCTGGCCGCCATCGCCCACGACCACGGCATCCCGTTCCACACCGATGCCGTGCAGGCGGTGGGGCAGCTGCCGGTGTCGTTCGCCGGCTCGGGGGCCGACGCCCTCACGCTGACCGGGCACAAGGTGGGGGGCCCGATGGGGGTCGGCGCGTTGCTGCTGGCCAGAGGGCTGACGCCGGTCTCCGTGCAACACGGCGGCGGCCAGGAGCGCGACGTGCGCTCGGGCACGCTCGACGCGCCCGCCATCGCCGGTCTCGCCGCCGCGGTCAGCACCGCGGTGAAGGAGCAGGAGGCGCTGGGCCGCCGTCTGACCGCGCTGCGCGACGACCTGATCCATCGCGTCCGCCAAGCCATCCCCGACGTGGTGCTGAACGGCGATCCCGACCTGCGGGGGGCAAGCCCCTCGCCCCAAGACCAGCTGGAAGGCCCTGGCCTGCCGGGGCCCGGTTTCCCGGCTGCGCGGGGGCGGCTGCCCGGCAACGCTCATTTCTCGTTCCCAGGGTGTGAGGGCGATGCGCTGCTCATGCTGCTCGACGCCAAGGGTGTGGAGTGCTCGACCGGTTCCGCGTGCTCGGCGGGGGTGGCGCAGCCGTCCCACGTGCTGCTCGCCATGGGGGCGGACGCGGCGGCGGCTCGTGGGTCGCTCAGGTTCACGCTGGGCCACACCTCGACGCAGGAGGACGTCGACCGCCTCATCGAGGTGCTGCCCGCCGCCGTCGAACGCGCCCGCCGAGCCGGCCTGAGCTGACTCGCCAGGCGCGCTCCCAGCCGACGGCCCCAGCCGGTCCGGCGGGGGCCGCGACGGCGGATGATCAGCTGACGAAGGGGGACACGGCGGTCCAGGCCGGGTCGGCGGCCACGTCGACCCGGGCGCGGCCTTCCCGCCAGCCCGCGACCAGCTCCTTGGCCGGGGTCGCGGCGTCACCGGCGGAGTCGGCGTAGACGTGGATGATCCGATGCCCCTCGGCGGTCAGATGCACCGCGAGCATCGCCTGGTCGCCCAGCTCCACCAGGCAGGCGGTCAGCCGCTCCTCGAAGTCACTCAACGCCGCTGTCGAGTCGCCGGTGGGCAGACCCTTGTCGTCGCGGTGGGCGTACGGGAGCGTGATGGCGATGTGCTGATCGAGCAGCGGATGGTCGACCGGGCGCAGCGGGTGGCGGGCCGCGGCGGCGAGCGGCGCGCCACCCGCGGTCTGACCTTCGAGCAGCACCCACTGCTCCTCCTCGAACCCGGAGGCCAGGTCGGCGACCACGGCGGGCAGGTGCACGGCGGCCACGGAGTCGATCGGCGGGAACGTGGCGGCCGTGATCTCGCCCACCCACCGCGCCACGTCGTCCTCGCCGAGCAGCCAGTCGAGGGCCAGCAGCGCGGTCTCCATCCTGGTCTCCTCGTCGAGCTCCCCGAAGATCGGATGGTACGCGGCCACGTCCACGCGCGACTGGTTCCTCGGGACGCGCAGCCCCAGCGCCAGCTTGTCCAGCGCGAAGTCGAACCCGCCCACGTCGATGGTGAGGTCCGTCGCCTGCGGGTTGGCCTGCCGCGACGGGTGGAACTCCCACAGCAGGTCGGCCGGCGGCGCCGCCTTGGCCCAGCGATGCGCGAGCGGGCGCAGCTCGGCGTCGCCCGCCGAGGTCACCACCAGGGCGTGCGCGGCGTTCCTGCCGGGCGCCAGCTCCCAGACCAGGCTGGGATGGAGCGCGGCGACGGCGGGGGCCAGCCACTCCTCCAGCCCGCCGGTCTCGCCCGCCGCCACCAGTGAGTCGAGCCGCGGCCTGGTCTCCTGCCACCACGCCCAGAAGCGCGCGATCTCCTCGTCCCGCCGCCTGCCGGTCTCTTCCTCGGCGTTCTTGCGCCCGAACAGTCGCATGCCGTGAATCCTTCCAGACTCCTCGCCGCTCAGCACACTCCCCGCCGGACAGTACGCTGGAAACACCATGGGACTGCGTGTGCTTGCCGCCATGTCGGGCGGCGTCGACTCTGCCGTGGCCGCCGCTCGGATCGCCGAGGCCGGTCACGACGTCACTGGTGTCCATCTCGCCCTGTCCGCCAACCCCCAATCCCACCGCACGGGCGCGCGGGGGTGCTGCACGATCGAGGACTCACGCGACGCGCGGCGGGCCGCGGACGTGATCGGCATCCCGTTCTACATCTGGGACATGGCCGAGCGTTTCCAGCGCGACGTGATCGAGGACTTCGTCGCCGAATACGCCGCGGGCCGCACGCCCAACCCGTGCCTGCGGTGCAACGAGAAGATCAAGTTCTCGGCGGTGCTCGACCGGGCGCTGGCCCTGGGCTTCGACGCGGTGGCCACGGGTCACCACGCGAGGCTCGTGGACGGCGTCCTGTCCAGGAGCGCCGACCAGGGCAAGGACCAGTCCTACGTGCTGGGCGTGCTCACCCGTGAGCAGCTCGGCCACGCGATCTTCCCGCTGGGTGACTCCACCAAGGCCGAGGTGCGCGAGGAGGCCGCCAGGCGCGGCCTGACCGTGGCCGACAAGCCCGACAGCCACGACATCTGCTTCATCGCCGACGGCGACACGCGTGGCTTCCTGGCCGGGCGCCTCGGCGCGGCCGAAGGTCCCATCGTCGACCAGAGCGGTGCCGTGGTGGGCAGCCACCAGGGGGCCCACGGGTTCACGGTGGGCCAGCGCAAGGGCCTGCACATCGACCGGCCCGCCACCGACGGCAGGCCGCGCTACGTGCTGTCGATCGAGCCGGTGTCCAACACGGTGACGGTCGGCCCGCGTTCGGCGCTGCAGGTGACCTCGATCACCTGCGGCCGCCCGGTCTGGAACGGGCCGTCCCGCTTCGACGACCTGACCGTGCAGCTACGGGCGCACGGCGAGGTCTACTCCTGCAGCTTCGAGGAGGAGGGCGGCGGGCTGCGCGTCGACCTCGACCGGCCGGCCACCGGCGTGGCCGCCGGGCAGGCGGCGGTCCTCTACTCGGGGTCCACCGTCATCGGTTCGGCAACCATCGTCTCCGCCGGCTGAGCGTCGCCGAGTCCCCGCTAGCCGAGCGTCACGGACTCGCCGATCCCGAGCCGGCGCATCTCGGCGTGCTGCTTGTCGGACTCCATCTTCAGCCAGTTGTCCACCAGGCTGAGCCCGAGGTCGTTGAGCAGGCCGTCATGGGTGGAGAACGCCTTGCGCGGCCGTACCGTACGCAGATATTCGACCATTTCCATGAGCTTCATCCACGGCGCGTTCGTCGGGACCAGCAGGGTCGGCACCGTCACGTCCGGGACGGTGAGCGCGTCGCCGGGGTAGAAGACCTCGTCCTCCACGAGAAAGCCGACGTTCTGGACGACGGGTGTGTCGGGGTGGTTCTTGGCGTGCCACTCCCCGAACACCTTCACCCCGAACCCGGCCGTGTCGAACGCGTCGCCGTGCCGCACCACCTGGACCTTGGCCGGCACACCGGTCAGCTCGGCGGCGACGCCCTCGCAGGTCCAGACCTCGAGGTCCGGCGAGGCGGCGGTGAGCCTGCCGACGTCCACGTGGTCGGCGTGCTGGTGGGTGATGAGCACCGCGTCCGCGCCGTCGAGGATCGGCCCCTCGGTGAACGTCCCCGGGTCGATGACCAGGACCTTGCCGTCCTTCTCCAAGCGTACGCACGCGTGGCCGTATTTCGTGAGCTTCATTCAGCAGAGCCTACGCTTGTGCCATGTCAACGTGGGAAGCCACCGGGATCGGCTCGCACCCGGGCGAGGATCATGTCGAAGCCATCAGGGTCGTGTTCGGTGAAGTGCCGGGACTGCCGTACCTTCCAGAGCTGCCGGCCAGGGGCGTCGGGGCCGACATGACCGGCAGGACCGCCGGGTTGCTCGTCGATCTCTCCGTCGAGGTGCAGCCCTCGGGGTGGCGGCTGAGCGACCGGCCGGGGCGCGATCACCAGCGGGCGGTCGATCATCTGCGGCGGGACCTCGACGGGCTCGAAGAGGTCGGGCACGACTACGCGGGCCCGCTGAAGCTGCAGGTGTGCGGGCCGTGGACGCTGGCCGGGGCGATCGAGCTGAAGCACGGGGACAAGATGCTCTCCGACGCGGGGGCCGTACGCGATCTGATCGCCTCGCTGGCGCAGGGGGTGGCCGATCACTGCGCCGAGGTACGGCGGCGGCTGCCCGGGGTGACCGAGATCGTGTTGCAGCTCGACGAGCCCGGGTTGCCCGGCGCGCTGGCCGGGACCGTGCCGACGGCCTCCGGGTTCGGACGGCTGGCCGCGGTGGAGGAGTGGCGGGTGGAGGAGTCGATGCGCTCGTTCGACGCGCCCGTGCTGCACTGTTGCGCGTCCTCGGTGCCCTTCGACGTTCTTCGCCGGGCCGGGGTCCGGGGGATCTCGGTGGACGCCTCCCGGCTGCGGCGGCGGGACGAGGACGCGCTGGGTGAGCTCGTCGAGGCGGGGATGGCGCTGTTCCTGGGCGTCGTGCCGGGGAGGGACGCGCGGTTGCCTGACGTGGGGATGGTGGCCGAACCCGCGGTGGCGCTCTGGCGGCGGCTCGGGTTCGCGCCGGACCGGCTGTCCGGGCAGGTCGTGCTGACGCCCGCCTGCGGGCTCGCCGGGGCGTCGCCCGGCTACGCGCGGGCCGCGCTGACCGCCTGCCGCAAGGCCGCCCAGGTGCTCAAGGACGATCCCGCGAAATGACGCTCTTATGCCGTACGACCAGGGAAGTCGCCCCAGTTGCCGGCCTGTTCTTGTCGGTGCTGGACGGTAGCGTTTGCAGTGGGTGTTGGATGGAAGGAGACCCCACGTGAGCGAGCGATCGACCGCATCAGCGGGCGGGCCGGACGCCGAGGTCGGGGGCGTGCCCGTGGCCGCGCTCAAGCGGCATGCCGAGCTGAGCGAGCTGGTTGAGGAGGCGCGCTGGCGCTACTACGTGCTCGACCAGCCGACGGTGAGCGACGCCCAGTTCGACGAGTGGTTCAAGGAACTGCTCGCGCTGGAGGAGGCCCACCCGGCGCTGCAGACGCCAGACTCGCCGACGCAGCAGGTCGGCGCGCCGGTCTCCGGCGACTTCGCCAAGGTCTCCCACCTGGCCAGGATGGAGAGCCTCGACAACGCCTTCCACGCCGAGGACATGGCGGGCTGGTATGCGCGGACCGAGCGGCTCGCCGAGGGCGACCCCGGCCCCTACCTGTGCGAGCTCAAGATCGACGGGCTGGCCATCGCGCTGATCTACCGCGACGGCAAGCTGGAGCGCGGCGCGACCAGGGGCGACGGGCGCACGGGCGACGACGTGACGCCCAACGTCCGCACGATCAGGGGCGTGCCGCACCGGCTCAAGGGAGACGACGTCCCGAGCCTGGTCGAGGTGCGCGGCGAGGTCTACATCGAGGTCGAGGACTTCAGGCGGCTCAACGAGCAGCTCGTCGAGCAGGGCCTGCCGCCCTTCGCCAACCCGCGCAACTTCGCGGCGGGCACGCTCAGGCAGAAGGATCCGCGCATCACGGCCCAGCGGCCCCTGCGGATGCTGGTGCACGGCGTCGGCGTCTGGGAGGGCGCGACCGAGCCGCGCACGCAGTCGCAGGTCTACGAGCGGCTGCGCGAGCTCGGGCTGCCGGTCAGCGATCTCTACAAGGTACTGCCGGGGCCCACCGAGATCAACGAGTACATCCAGCACTACGGCATCCACCGGCACGATCCCGCCTACGAGATCGACGGGGTCGTGGTGAAGATCGACGACTTCCGCACGCAGCGGGAGCTGGGCTCCACCTCGCGGGCGCCCCGGTGGGCGATCGCCTACAAATACCCGCCGGAAGAGGTCAACACCAAGCTCCTCGACGTCCAGGTGGGCATCGGCAGGACCGGGCGGGCCACGCCGTTCGCGGTGATGGAGCCCGTCGTGGTGTCCGGCTCGACCGTGCAGCGGGCCACGCTCCACAACGCCGCCATCGTGAAGAAGAAGGGCGTGCTGATCGGCGACACCGTGGTGCTGCGCAAGGCCGGTGACGTCATCCCCGAGATCGTCGGGCCGGTGACGGCGCTGCGCGACGGGTCCGAGCAGGAGTTCGTCATGCCCACGCACTGCCCGGAGTGCGGGACTGAGCTGGCGTACGAGCGGGAGGGCGACGCCGACCTGCGCTGCCCCAACGCCCGTGGTTGCCCGGCGCAGATCCGTGAGCGCGTCTACCACATCGCCGGCCGGACCGCGCTCGACATCGACGGGCTCGGCTACGTCGCGGCCACCGCGCTCACCCAGCCGGTGCCGTCGCAGCAGCCGGTCCTGCGCACCGAGGCGGACCTGTTCGACCTGACGCTGGAGCAGCTCATCCCCATCAGGTCGGTGGTCCGTGACCAGGACAACGGTCTGCCCAAGATCGACCCCAAGACCGGCGAGGAGAAGGTCGTCACCTTCTTCTCCAACGTCAGCGGTGAGCCCAGCCAAAACGCACTCCAGCTCATCGAGGAGCTGGAGAAGGCCAAGCAGGCCCCGCTCGCCCAGGTGCTGGTGGCCCTGTCGATCCGGCACGTCGGGCTGCCCACCGCACGCGACCTGGCCAAGGAGATGCGCTCGATCGAGACCGTCATGAACGCCTCGGAGGAGGAGCTGGTCGCGGTCGAGGGCATCGGGCCGCGGGTGGCGGCGACGATCAAGGAATGGTTCGAGGTCGACTGGCATCGGGAGATCATCGAGCGGTGGCGGGCCGCCGGGGTCCGGATGGAGGACGAGCCGGCGCCGGAGAAGGGGCCGCAGACCCTCGAAGGGCTGACGTTCGTGGTGACGGGGACGCTGGAGGGCTACACACGAGACTCGGCCTCGGACGCCCTGGCCGCCCGGGGCGGGAAGGTGGCCTCGTCGGTGTCGAAGAAGACGTCGTTCCTGGTGGCGGGGGAGAACGCGGGGTCGAAGTATGACAAGGCGGTCAGTCTCGGCGTGCCGGTTTTGGACGGGGCCGGCTTCGAGGTCCTGCTGAACGAAGGCCCGGAGGCGGCGGCGCAGGCGGCGGTCACTCCCGAGGCCTGACGCTCGCCCCGACGGTTCCGAGGCTGTCCCCCGGACGCTCCCATGAGTGACATGCGCGCCGAGAGTCCCCTGAGTTGAGGTCGCCCCGAGGGCTCCCGTGGGATGACGGTCGCCCCGAAGGTCCCAGGTCGGGGTTCGCTCCGAGGGTCCTGTGGGTTGACGGCGCCCTGGCGGTCCGGGTTGCCGTCCTATGGCGGGGTTGGGGCTCCGACTGGTGTGGCGGGTCTGGACGCGGGCGGCTGTGGTGGGGCGGGCCGCCGTTCCGCGGCCGGTGGTGATGGCTTACGCCTGGTGGGTGGCTGTTCGGTGGCTGAGGGGCGCCCTGGAAGGCCGCCTCCGCACGCATGGGTGAGCGGTTTGCTACATACGGTGGTTTTTGGGTATATGTCGGATAGGAGTATTACGGAACGTACGCGGTTGGTTTCGCGAAGTGGGGTGAAGGTCGTACCCTCCCATAGTGACCTAATGGGGGTTCTGTTACCGATGACTGACCCAACTGACACCCGCGACACAGGACCACGCGTCGGTACGCCTTTGTGGGCGTTTCTCGCGGGCGTCACCGTGATCGGCTTCACCGCTCTCGTCGTGGCCATGCTCCGGCTGGACGCGGGAGCGCTGGAGGAGTTCGCCCGCACCCCGTTGTTCTGGGTGCTGGCGGTGCTGGTGATCCTGGGCGAGCTGCGGCCCGTGATGGTGTCCTCCGCGACCGCGGTCGGCGGCACCTACCCGTCCACCATGTTCACCTTCGCCGTGTTACTGCACTTCGGGCTGCCGGTGGCGGTGTTGATGCAGGCCGTCGGCGTGGTGATCAACGGCGTGGTGACGCGTAAGTCGTGGCATCGGGTCATGTTCAACATCGCCCAGTCGACCCTCGCGCTGACCGCGGCGGCCGTGGTGCTGGGGGCGTTCGGGATCGTGCCGAGCTCCGCCGTTCCGTGGGTGCCCGGCGGGGATGATCTGCTCGCGATCGCGCTGGCCGGGGTCGCGTACTTCGCCACCAGGGCCACGCTCGTGTGCGGCGCGGTCGCGTTGCACGAGCGGCGCTCGATCACGCGCGTGCTGAAGGCCACGCTGGTTCCGCAGGGCCTGGTCTACGCCGGGCTGCTTGGCCTGGCGCCGTTGGTCGTCGTCGTCATGAGCCACTCGCCGGGCCTCGTGCCGCTCTTCGTCGCGCCCCTGGCCGCCGTCTACTTCACCGCCACGCTCTCCATGCGCCGTGACCACCAGGCCATGCACGACGAGCTGACCGGGCTGCCCAACCGCAAGATGCTCGTCGTCAGCACCGAGGAGGCCCTCGCCGAGGCCCGCCAGGACGAGCGGGTCGGGCTGTTCCTGCTTGACCTCGACCGGTTCAAGGAGGTCAACGACACGATGGGCCACCCGGTGGGCGACCGGTTGCTGCAGATGGTCGCGCACCGCCTCACCCATTCCGTACGGCCGGGCGACGTCGTGGCGCGGCTGGGCGGCGACGAGTTCGCCGTGCTGCTGCCCTCGATCAGGGACACCCACGCGGCCAGGGAGGTGGCCGCCAGGTTGCGGGCGGCGCTGACCGAGCCGGTGCGGCTGGAGGGCATGACCTTCGACGTGGACGGCTCCGTCGGGATAGCGCTCTACCCGGACCACGCGCCCGACTTCGAGCTGCTGTTGCAGCGCGCGGACGTGGCGATGTACCTGGCGAAGGAGGCGCGTACCGGGGTCGAGCTCTACCAGCCGGACAAGGACCGTAACTCGCCAGAACGCCTCAACCTGCTCGGCGAGTTGCGCCGCGCCATCGACAACCGCGAGCTGCGGCTGCACTACCAGCCCAAGGTCGGTCTCGGCACCGGCGCGGTCCACGGTGTGGAGGCCCTGCTGCGCTGGCGGCACCAGGTGCACGGGCCGATCGCGCCGTCTGACTTCGTGCCGCTGGCCGAGCAGTCCTACCTGATGCGGCAGCTCACGGCGTACGTCATCGACGCGGCGCTGGAGCAGGCCGCCCTCTGGTGGCACACCGGGCTCCGGGTGCAGATCTCGGTCAACATCTCCGCCCGCGACCTGCTCGACTCGGCGCTGCCTGAGCGGCTGGAGGTGGGCCTGGCCAAGTACGGCCTGCCGCCGGCGGCCATCCAGCTGGAGGTCACCGAGCGCATCCTGACGGGCGACCAGGCCTACACCCAGGAGACGATCAAGGCCCTGGCCACGCTGGGCGTCCCCCTGGCGCTCGACGACTTCGGCACCGGCTACTCCTCGCTGATCAGGCTCCAGGGCCTGGCGGTGTCCGAGGTGAAGATCGACGCCTCGTTCGTCCGCCGCATCGCCGAGTCGCAGGACGACGACCGGATCGTCCGCTCGATCGTCGACCTGGTCCGCTCGCTCGGCCTGCGTTCGGTCGCGGAGGGCGTGGAGTCTGACGAGGTGGCGATGCGGCTCGCCGAGATGGGCTGCGACATGGGACAGGGCTGGCTGTTCGGCGAGCCCATGTCGGCCGCCGACGTCACGGTCTGGCTCCGCGACCACTCAGGAACGGGCCCGGAGATCGAATACGACTACCGACCGGAAGTCAGTCGCTCAGCGTGAACAAGGCGATGCGCTGAACCTGTTCGCCACGGCGCTCACCGAGCACGTCGGCCCACCGGCGCCGTTCAGCTTTGCGAGCTGGGACGACGCGATCAAGCAGCTCTTCGCGATCAGCGCGGAGCGGCGTGAGCTCATGGTGATCGACGAGTTCCCCAACCTCAGCAAGGTCTCGCCCGCGCTGCCCTCCACCATCCAGCGGGAAATCGACCGGGCGGTCTTCAAGAACGCTCCGGTGTTCCTGCTGTTGTGCGGTTCTGCGATGTCTGTGATGGGCCGCTTGCTGGCGGGCAATGCCCCTTTGCGGGGGCGGGCATCGCTGGAACTTGTGGTGCGTCCGTTCGACTACCGGCTCGCCGCTCGGTACTGGAGCATCACGGACCCGCTGCTGGCTGTGCAGGCCCACGCCGTTGTGGGAGGAACCCCCGCGTACCTTCCCCTCGCGAACGGCGACGTGCCGGACGGTCTGGACGACTTCGACGACTGGGTGCGGCGAACGGCACTCAACCCCATCATCCCGCTGTTCAAGGAGGCTCGTTATCTCCTGAAGGAAGAGGCCGAGGTGCACGATTCGGCGATGTATCACTCGGTGCTGGCGGCGGTGGCCGCGGGCAACTGCACGCGGGGCGGGATCGCCGGGTATGTCGGCGTAAGGCGGCCGACATCGGTCACCACCTCAACGTCCTGGAGGATTCCTGTTTCCTGCGCAGGGAGCCCGACGTCTTTCGCTCATCGCGCTCGGTCTACCGTGTCTGCGAACCGCTGCTCAACTTCTACCACGCCGTGATGCGGCCACGCTGGGGGCTGCTGGAGAGCGGCAGAGCGGCGAACGTGTGGAAGGGGTCCAGGGCCAGGTTTCTTGATCAGGTGCTTGGGCCGCACTTCGAGGAGATGTGCCGTCAGTTCGTGCTGCTCTACGATGACTTCTTCGAGGAACTCCCCTGCGAGATCGGCGCCGGGGTCGTCGTTGATCCGGTTCGGCACGAGCAGATCCAGATCGATGTGGCGGTCTTCGCGCCCGCCATGCCTGGTGAGCGAAAGCGCGTTCTCTCGCTGGGCGAGGTGAAGTGGGGCAAGACCATGAGGCCGGGGCACGTCGCCCGGTTGAGGCGGGCCAGGGACCTGCTCGACGCCAAGGGATACGACGTCAGAGACACCGTGCTGGCCTGCTACAGCGGTGCGGGGTTCGACGGCGCGCTCGCGGGTGAGAGCGACGTGCGCCGGGTCGGGGTGGACGAACTCTACGGATGAGAGGAGGCGGGGCAGGGTGGCCAGTTCCGAGCGGGGTTAATGGTTCGGGGGCGCTTGGTCAAGCCCCCTAGGATGGCAGTGTCAAAACTCCATCCACGAAACGGGTTCAACGACTCATGTCCGCCATAACCCGCGACGAGGTCGCACACCTGGCCCGATTGTCCAGGCTGGCGCTCACGGACGACGAGCTCGACCACTACGCCACCCAGCTCGATACCATCATCGAGTCGGTCGCGAAGGTGTCCGAGGTCGCCGCCGAAGATGTGCCGCCTTCGTCGCACGCGCTTCCGCTGACCAATGTCTTCCGTGCCGACGAGGTGCGACAGTCCCTCACGCCCGAGCAGGCCCTCGTCGGCGCTCCCGCCGTCGAGGACGACCGCTTCAAGGTGCCGCGCATCCTCGGGGAGGAGGCATGAGTCTGATCCGCAAGACGGCTGCCGAGCTGGGCTCGATGATCGCCGACGGCGAGGTGTCGGCCGTCGAGGTGGCCGAGGCGCACCTGGGCCGGATGGGCGAGGTCGAGCCGAAGGTCAGGGCGTTCCTGCACGTCGATCACGAAACGACGATCGAGCAGGCGCGGGCCGTCGACACCAGGCTCAGGGCGGGCGAGAAGCTCGGGCCGCTGGCCGGGGTGCCGATCGCGCACAAGGACATCTTCAGCACGCATGACATGCCGACGACCGCCGCGTCCAAGATCCTTGAGGGCTGGCGGCCGCCGTACGACGCCACCGTCACCAAGCGGCTGCGCCAGGCCGGGCTCGTGATCCTGGGCAAGACGAACCTCGACGAGTTCGCCATGGGCTCCTCCACGGAAAACTCCGCCTTCCACCCGACCCACAACCCGTGGGACCTGTCGAGGGTGCCTGGCGGGTCGTCGGGTGGTTCGAGTGCCGCCGTGGCCGCGTACGAGGCGCCGCTGTCCACGGGCACCGACACGGGCGGATCGATCAGGCAGCCCGCTGCGGTGACCGGGATCGTGGGCATGAAGCCCACTTATGGTGGTTCGTCCCGTTATGGGGTCATCGCGTTCGCGAGCTCGCTGGACACGCCGGGCCCGTTCGCCCGCAACGTGCTCGACGCGGCGCTGCTGCACGAGGCGTTCTCCGGGTACGACCCGATGGACTCCACGTCGATCGACGCCCCCGTGCCGTCCGTGGTCGAGGCCGCCAGGAATGCCGACATCTCCGGCATGCGGATCGGCGTGGTCAAGGAGTTCGCCGGCGAGGGCTTCCAGCCCGGCGTCCTGACCCGCTACCACGAGGCCGTCCAGTTGCTGGAGTCGCTCGGGGCCAAGGTCGTCGAGGTCTCGTGCCCGTCGTTCACGATCGCGCTGCCGGCCTACTACCTGATCGCGCCGTCGGAGGCCTCGTCCAACCTGGCGCGCTTCGACGCCATGCGCTACGGCCTGCGCGTCGGCGACGACGGCACCCGCAGTGCCGAGGAGGTCATGGCGCTGACCAGGGCGGCCGGCTTCGGTCCCGAGGTCAAGCGGCGCATCATGCTCGGCACGTACGCGCTGTCGAGCGGCTACTACGACGCCTACTACGGCCAGGCGCAGAAGGTCCGCACGGTCATCTCCCGTGAGTTCGAGGCCGCCTACCAGCAGGTCGACGTGCTGGTGTCGCCGACCACGCCGACCACGGCGTTCCCGATCGGCGAGCGGATCGACGACCCGATGGCGATGTACCTCGCCGACCTGTGCACCATCCCGTCCAACCTGTCGGGCAACGCGGCCATGTCGGTGCCGTGCGGCCTGGCCGACGAGGACGGCCTGCCGGTGGGCCTGCAGATCATGGCCCCGGTGCTGGCCGACGACCGCTGCTACCGCGTCGGCGCGGCCGTGGAGCAGGCCCTGGAGAGCCGCTGGGGCGGCCCGTTGCTGAAGGAGGCCCCGTCGCTATGACCATGGTCTATGAGGAAGCGCTCGACCGGTTCGAGCCGGTGCTCGGACTGGAGACGCACGTCGAGCTGGGCACGAAGTCGAAGATGTTCTGCGGCTGCAAGACGACCTTCGGCGCCCCGCCCAACACGCAGGTCTGCCCGACCTGCCTGGCGTTCCCCGGGTCGCTGCCGGTGGCCAACACCATGGCCATCGAGTCGACGATCCGCATCGGCCTCGCGCTCAACTGCTCGATCGCCGACTGGTGCCGCTTCGCCCGGAAAAACTACTTTTATCCGGACATGCCGAAGAACTACCAGATCTCCCAGTACGACGAGCCGCTCTGCTTCGACGGCTACCTCGACATCGAGGTCGAAGGGCAGAGCGTGCGGATCGAGATCGAGCGGGTGCACCTGGAGGAGGACACCGGCAAGTCCACCCACGTGGGCGGCGCGACCGGGCGCATCCACGGGGCCGACTACTCGATCGTCGACTACAACCGCGCCGGCATCCCGCTGGTCGAGATCGTGACCAAGCCGATCCCGGGCACCGACAGGCTCGCGCCCGAGGTGGCCAAGGCCTACGTCACCGAGCTGCGCGAGATCATGCGCTCGCTGGGCGTGTCCGACGTGCGCATGGAGGAGGGGTCGCTGCGCTGCGACGTCAACGTGTCGCTGATGCCGCGCGGCGCGTCCGAATGGGGCACCCGTACGGAGACCAAGAACGTCAACTCCCTGCGCAGCGTCGAGCGGGCCGTGCGGAGCGAGATCGAGCGGCAGGCGGCCGTCCTGGCCGACGGCGGGAAGATCGTTCAGGAGACCAGGCACTTCCACGAGGACTCCGGCACCACCACGTCGGGCAGGTCCAAGGAGGAGGCGCAGGACTACCGCTACTTCCCCGAGCCCGACCTGGTGCCGATCGCACCGGAGGCGGCGTGGGTGGCCGAGCTGAAGGCGGCACTGCCCGAGCTGCCGTTGGCGCGCCGCAAGCGGCTGCAGGCCGAGTGGGGCGTGTCCGACCTGGACATGCAGGCCATGCACAACGCCGACGCGTTCGACCTGGTCGAGGCCACGGTCGCGGCGGGCGCACCGGCCGCGGACGCGCGCAAGTGGTGGATGGGCGAGCTGGCGCGGCGCGCCAACGAGACCGTCACCCCGCTCGCCGACCTGCCCATCACCCCGGCCCAGATCGCCAGGGTGACCGAGCTGGTGGCCTCGGGCGCGCTCAACGACAAGCTGGCGCGTGAGGTGCTCGAAGGCGTGCTGGGCGGCGAGGGCACGCCCGACGAGGTGGTCGAGCGGCGTGGGCTGCGGATCGTCAACGACGAGGGCGAGCTGTCGGCGATCGTCGACCAGGTGCTCGCGGACAACGCCGACGCGGCGGACAAGGTGCGGTCCGGCAAGATCGCGGCCGCCGGGGCCCTGGTGGGCGGCGTCATGCGGGCCAGCAAGGGCAAGGCCGACGCGGGCCGCGCCCGGCAGCTGATCCTGGAGAAGCTGGGCGTCTCGGAGTAGCGCGCGACGTCTGAGGGCCCCGTCCACTGAAGTGGCGGGGCCCTTTCGCGCACAGGGACCGAAGCACAGGGACCGAAGCACAGGGACCGAAGCACAGGGACCGAAGCACAGGGACCGAAGCACAGGGACCGAAGCGGGAGCGTGGGCCCTACCGCCGGGTCGCGAGCCTCCTGAACACGGGGACGAGCAGGGCGAGAGCGGCCAGAAGCAGCAGGACGACCGCTACCGGGCTGCGCACCAGTACGCTCACGTCACCCGCCCCGATGGCCAGCGCCCGCCGCAGCTGGATCTCCGCCATCGGTCCGAGGATCATGCCGATGACGGCCGGCGCGATCGGCAGGCCGAAGCGGCGCATGGCGTACCCCAGCAGGCCGAGCACGAACAGCACGAACAGGTCCACCACCGTGCCGTTCAACGCGTAGACGCCCAGTGCGGCGAACAGCACGATCCCGGCATAGAGGTACGGCCGCTGGATCCGCAGCACGCGGGCCCACAGGGGAGCCAGCGGCAGATTCAGCACCAGCAGCATCGTGTTGCCGATGAACAGCGACGCGATCATGCCCCATACCAGCGCCGGGTTGTGGTCGAACAGCTGCGGGCCGGGTTGCAGGCCGTACTGCTGGAAGGCGGCGAGCATGATCGCGGCCGTCGCCGACGTGGGCAGGCCCAGCGTGAGCAGCGGGACCAGGGTGCCGGCGGCCGAGGCGTTGTTGGCCGCCTCCGGCCCGGCGACGCCCTCGATGGCGCCCTTGCCGTACTCCTCCTTGGCCACGCCCTTGGCCAGGCGCTTCTCGGCGGCGTACGACAGGAAGGTGGGGATCTCGGCGCCGCCGCCGGGCAGCGCGCCGAACGGGAAGCCCAGCGCGGTGCCGCGCAGCCAGGGCGCCCAGGAGCGGCGCCAGTCCGCGCGGCCCATCCACGCGCGCCCCACCGGCACCACTTCCGGCGGGGTGTGGCGCAGCCGGGAGGCCACGTAGAGGGCTTCGCCGAGCGCGAAGAGGCCGACCGCGACGATCACCACGTCGATGCCGTCGAGCAGTTGCGGGATGCCGAGGGTCAGCCGCGCCTGCCCGGTCTGCTGGTCGATGCCGATGAGGCCGATCACCAGGCCGAGCCCCAGAGAGGCCAGGCCGCGCACGACCGAGCGGGACAACACGGACGACACGGCGGTGAACGCCAGGATCGCCAGCGCGAAGTAGTCCTCGGGTCCGAACGAGATCGCGAAGGCCACCACGGCTGGAGCCGCCACCACCAGCAGGGCCGTGGCCAGCGTGCCTGCCACGAACGAGCCGATCGCCGCGGTGGCCAGCGCCTGGGCCGCGCGGCCCCGCCTGGCCATCTTGTTGCCCTCCAGCGCGGTGATCATCGACGACGACTCACCCGGCGTGTTGAGCAGGATGGAGGTGGTCGAGCCGCCGTACATGCCGCCGTAGTAGATGCCCGCGAACATGATGAACGCGCTCGCCGGCGGCACTGTGAACGTGATCGGCAGCAGCAGCGCCACGGTCATGGCCGGGCCGATGCCGGGCAGGACGCCGACGAGCGTGCCGAGCGTGACGCCGACCAGCGCGTACAGGAGGTTGACCGGGGTGAGGGCGGCGGCGAAGCCGTCGATCAGGAGCTGGAACGACTCCACCTAGATCACTCCCTCCAGCGGCCCGCCCGGCAGCGACACACCGAGCCCCTTGACGAACAGCAGGTACGTCGCCACGCCCACGACCACCGCGACCAGCGCCGCGCGCCCCTTGCGCTCGGCCCCGAGCGCCACCGACAGGCCGAAGAACAGCAGGCTCGCGCCGATGATCCAGCCCAGCATGTTCAGGAGGGCCGCGAAGGCCAGGAAGATGCCGCTGACCAGGCCGATGCTGCGCCAGTCCGCGGGCGCGTCCGCGTCCACGTCCTCGCTCTGCTCCGGATCGCCGTGCCCGCCGCGTACGACGTCGACCACGTAACACAGGCCGACGATCAGCATGGCCCCGCCCACCAGCATGGGGAAGAACCGGGGACCGAGGCCGAGCTGGGAGGCCGCCGCGGATACGTCCAGCGTGCCGATCACGACGAACACACCCAGCCCCAGCACCACGATCGCCAGCCCGAGTTCGGGCCGCCACCATCGCGCCATCAGGAGACGAGCCCCATCTCGGCGATGATGGCCTTGACCCGGGTCTGCTCGGCGGTCAGGTAGGCGGCGAACTCCGGCCCGGTCTGGAACGAGTCGATCCAGCCGTTCTTGGCCACCGCGTCCTTCCACGGCTGCGCGTCGTGCATCTTGGTGACCAGGTCGGTCAACGTCTTCTTGTCGGCGTCGGAGATCCCGGCGGGGGCGACGAAGCCGCGCCAGTTGGCCAGCTCCACGGCCAGCCCGGCCTCCTTAAGCGTGGGCGCGTCCAGGTCGGGCAGCCGCTCGCCGGACGTCACGCCCAGGGCGCGCAGCTTGCCGGACCGCACGTGCTCCGCGAACTCGGCCACGCCCGAGATGCCCGCGCTGACCTTGTTGCCGAGCAGTTCGTTCAGCGCCTCGCCGCCGCCCGAGTGGGCGATGTAGTTGACCTGCTTGGGGTCCACGCCCGCGGCCTTGGCCATCAGCCCGGCCACGATGTGGTCGGTGCCGCCGGCCGAACCGCCCGAGATCGACACCTTCGCCGGGTCCGCCTTCCACGCCGTCACCATGTCGGCCAGCGTCTTGTACGGGGACTCGGCCGGGACCACGACGATCTCGTACTCCTCGGTCAGCTTGGCGATCGGCGTGGTCTCCGACAGCGTGACCTTCGACTTGTTCTGCTCGATGGCGCCCACCATGACCAGGCCCATGGTCATCAGCAGGTTGCCGTTGCCCTTCTCGCCGGCCAGTTGCGCCAGGCCGATCGTGCCGCCCGCACCGGGCACGTTGTACACCTCGACCTTGCGCTGCGGGTCGGCGGCCTTGAACGCCTGCTCCGCCGTACGGGAGGTCTGGTCCCAGCCGCCGCCGGGCGCGGCCGGCGCCATGATGCGCAAGGAGGAGCTCGCGGTGGTGCCCGACTGGCCGCAGCCGGTCAGCGCGCCGAGGGAGAGCGCCGCGAGGGCGGCGAATACGCGCAGACGCATGATCACTCCAGGGGGGTTTCACGGTTGTAGAACTGGCATGGTGAAGCTTCTTCCCACGGGCGTCGAGGCTTTGCGCGGTTGGCGTCATAGTGGTCGTATTGGTCGCGACCTGGCCGTGACCTGCGTTTGTTTGCATGTGAACCGTGCAAGCCTTCCGGCCAGAGGCGGCCTGACATGGATGCCCTCGCCTCGTTGCGGATCCGGCTCAGGGTGCGCGACGCCTCACTCGGGACCCAGCTGTTCGTGCTCCAGATGGTGATCGTGCTGCTCGCAGTTGGGGGCACGGGCGGCGTATGGGCCGGGCACACACGCAACCAGCTCGACTCCCTGCACCAGCAGCGGGCGCTCGCGATCGCCCAGTCGGTGGCCGGGCTCCCGCAGGTCCGCGACGCGTTCGAGCTGGCCAACCCGGAGACGGTGCTGCAGCCGCTGGCCATGAGCGTCCAGCAGGAGACCGGCGCCGACTACGTGGTGATCGCCAACGACCGGCAGAAGCGCTACGCCCACCCCAACGCCACGCTGATCGGCAAGCAACTGTCCACCGACGGCACGACCGTGCTCAGGACCGGCAGGAGCTGGGTTGGCACCGAAACCGGCACCATCGGCACCACCGTCAGGGGCAAGGCGCCCATCCGCGACGAATACGGCACCGTGATCGGCCTCGTCTCGGTCGGCGTGCTGCAGACCACGGTCACCGGCCAACTCGGCGCCGCGCTCCCGCCGCTGGTCTGGACGGCGCTGGCGGTGCTGCTCGCCGGGCTCGCGCTGGCCGCGCTGATCACCGCACGGGTGCGCAGGCAGACGTTCGGGCTGGAGCCGCGCGAGATCGCCGCGTTGCTCGAGCAGCGCGAGGGCGTGCTCCACGGCGTCAAGGAGGGCGTGCTCGCGCTCGACCTCGCCGGCCGGGTCACGCTGGTCAACGACGCCGCCCGCGAGCTGCTCGAAGACGTGTCCGTCGGCGCGGGGGAGGATCTGTCGCGGATGGCGGTGTCCGAGCGCATGCGCGACGTGCTCGGCGGCGCCGACCCGGGCGAGGACCGCGTCGTGCTGCACGGCGAGCGCGTGCTGGTGCTCAACCGCACCCCGGTCTCCGTACGCGGCCAGCACCGCGGCTGGGTCGTCACCCTGCGCGACCGCACCGAGCTGGTCCGGCTGGCCCGCGAGCTCGACGACACCAGTAGCGCGACCGAGGCGCTGCGGGCCCAGGCGCACGAGTTCGCCAACCGCATGCACACCGTCGTCGGCCTTCTGGAGCTGGGCGAGCACGACGCGGCGATCAGCTTCATCACCCGCACCACGCGCGGCACCTACGCCACCGACCTGCGCGAACGTGTCCAGGACCCCACGCTCGCCGCCCTCCTCCTGGCCAAGTCCGCCGAGGCGGCCGAGCGCGGCGCCGAGCTCGTGCTGTCGGAGGACTCCGCGGTGCCCGAGGGCCTGATCGGCGACCCGCAGGACGCGGTCCTCGTGGTCGGCAACCTGGTCGCCAACGCCATCGACGCGCTCGACGGGGCCGAGGGCACGATCGAGGTGTCGGTCCAGGCGGACGCCGGCGGCCTGCGGGTCCGCGTCGGCGACTCCGGTCCGGGCATCGCCCCTGATCTGGTGGACGAGGTGTTCAGGGAGGGCTTCACGACCAAGGCCGCCCATTCGGGGCCGCGCGGGCTCGGCCTGGCCCTCACCAGGCAGGCCTGCCTGCGCAGGGGCGGCTGGGTCCGCGTACGCAACTCCGGCGGCGCCGTCTTCACCGCCCTCCTCCCCGCGAAGGCCCCCGGCCTGCGAGGGAGTGCCGTCGCCTGGAGGAGCGGCGGGAGCGAAGCGACCAGAGCGGGGGAAGGCGGCGGCGTGAGGCGACCGAGCCCGCCTCACGGGGTGAGGCCATGAGCACGCGAGGGAGTGCCGTCGCCTGGAGGAGCGGCGGGAGCGGAGCGACCGGAGCGGGGGAAGGCGGCGGCGTGAGGCGACCGAGCCCGCCTCACGGGGTGAGGCCATGAACTCCTCCCCCATAAGAGTTCTGGTCGTCGACGACGACTTCATGGTGGCGCGGATTCACAGTGGATACGTGGCTCGCGTGCCGGGCTTTCGTGTCGTCTCGGTCGCGCACAACGGGGCCGACGCGCTCGCCACGGTGGCCGAGCTGCGGCCCGACCTCGTGCTCCTCGACATCTACCTGCCCGACATGTCCGGCCTGGAGGTGCTCAAGGCGCTCAACGACGTGGACGTGCTCATGATCAGCGCGGCCCGCGACGTGCCCACGGTCAAGGAGGCCATGCGCGGGGGCGCGGTCAACTACCTCATCAAGCCGTTCACCGCCGCCGCCCTCATCGAACGCCTCCAGCAGTACGCCGACACCCGCAGGCGCCTGACCGCCATCGGCCCCGAGGCCCGCCAGGACGACGTGGACCGCCTCTTCGGCAGCCCCAAGAGCGTCGCCCCCATGCCGAAAGGGTTGTCCGCGGCCACCTGCGCGCTGGTGGCCGATACCCTGCGAGAGGCGGGCCGCGATCTGTCGGCCGCCGAGGCCGCCGAGCTCGCCGGCCTGTCGCGGGTCAGCGCCCGCCGCTATCTCGAATACCTGTGCGTCGCGGGGCAGGCCGAACTCAGGCCGCGCTACGGGACGGCCGGCCGACCGGAACATCGCTACCGGTGGCTAGGTTGACACATTTCCGTAGCCATTTCCCGTGACATATGTGGATCGGCGTGCCTTACTGTTGCCTGAGACTTGGCTGCGGACCGGGAGGAGATTGAGGCGTGCGAAACGCCGGACCGATCGAATCACCGACCGACCCGTTCGCCTCGGTGCCCATGCCCACGTCGGCCGTCTCCAAGAAGCCGCGGATCGAAGGCCTGCCCCCGGGTGTGTCCAGGGACATCTTCGGCCCGCAGGACAGGCAGGAGTCCCGGCCGGCCCAGGCCCCGAGCGCTCAGGGCGGTCCTTCTGGCGGCGCGCTGCCGCCGGTGGCGCCACCGGCGCAGCCGTGGCCGATGGCCGGCAAGGAGCCGCCCGCCCCGGTGTTCGGCGCGCCGCCCCCGGCCGAACTGCAGCCGTCCTACGACGACTCCGAGCCGTCCAGGCGCCGCCGGCTGCTGCCGGGCCTGCTCACGGTCGTGGTGTTGCTGGCGGCTCTGGCGTACGTCGTGCCCGCCGTCGTCATGTCGGGCTCCGTGCTGCGCGGCACCCACGTGGGCGGCGTCGACATCGGCGGCCTCACCGTGACCCAGGCGGCCGACAAGCTCCGCACCGAGCTGGCCACCAGACTCAGCAGGCCGGTCGTGGTCGAGATCGGCGCCACGAAGGAGACCATCCAGGTCGACGAGGCCGGGCTGGAGCTCGACGTGGTCGGCACGATCGGGCAGGCGCCGAGCGGGTTCCCCAGCCCGCAGGAGGTGTGGCGGGGCCTGACCGGCACGACCGAGCTCGAGCCCAGGGTCACCGTCGACGCCTCGCAGCTCACCAGGACCGTCGAGGGCCTGGCGGAGGCCGCGGACAAGCAGTCCCACGAGGGCCGGGTGTTCTTCGAGGGCCTGACGCCCAAGGCCCGCCAGCCGGAGGACGGCGTGCTGCTCGACCGGGACGACGCCGTACGCAGGATCGGCGACGCCTTCCTCAGCGGGGGCGGCACGGTGGCGCTCACGATCCGGCCGGCCAAGCCCGTCACCACGCCCGAGGCCGTCCAGGACGCCCTGACCAAGGCGCGCGCGGCCGTCGCCGGGCCCATCACGCTGACTCTCGACGACAAGCAGGTGCAGATACCGCCCGCCATGATCGCGGCGCACCTCACGTACAACTCCAGCGGCGACGGCGGGCTGGTGCCCCAGTTCGACGCCAAGGCCGTGCTGGCGAACGTGGAGAGCAGCCTGGTCGACGCCACGCAGCAGCCGCGCGACGCCACGTACGAGATCGTCGGCGGTGAGCCGGTGCTGGTGTCCTCGCGCACCGGGCGGGGCGTGAACGACAAGCTGCTGGCCAGGGACGCCGAGAAGGTCTTCGACACCGGCGGTGCCAGGACGATCCCCGTGCGGCTCGGCACCGTCGAGCCGGTCGTCACCACCGCACAGGTACGCGGCCTCGGCATCAAGGAGCTCGTCAGCACGTTCACCACGCGGTTCGACTGCTGTCAGCCGCGCGTGACCAACATCAAGCGCATGGCCCAGGAGCTCGACGGCCACCTGGTGAAGCCGGGGGAGACGTTCTCCATCAACGACGTCGTGGGCGAGCGCACGGTCGAGGACGGCTACGTCGAGGCCGGGCAGATCGTCGGCGGCCGGATGGTGAACATCGTCGGCGGCGGCGACGCCCAGTTCGCCACGGCGATGTACAACGCGGCATTCTTCGCCGGGTTCGACGACATCGAGCACAAGCCGATGGACTTCTACGCCCCCCGCTACCCGGCCGGCCGGGACGTCTCGCTGCTCTATCCGAACCTGGATCTGAAGTGGCGCAACGACTCCGACAACGGTGTGCTGGTCAAGACCGCCTTCACCGACACGTCGGTCACGGTCGCGCTGTGGGGCGTCAAGCGCTACGACGAGATCCAGGCGGTCGAGTCGGAGCGGCGGAGCTTCACGCCGTTCCGCAGCGAGACCAGCTCCGCGCCCGACTGCCTGCCCACGACCGGCCAGCAGGGCTTCACGATCGACGTCACCCGCGTGTTCTTCCAGGACGGCGAGGTCGCCAAGCGGGACAAGAAGCTGACCACGAAATACCGGCCGCAGACGCAGGTGACCTGCACCGCTACGCCAGGCTGACAGAGATGATCCGGTCGTCACCGGCGCCCGGATCCCCTCGTCCGTCCTTGTTGCTGGTGCCCACCCAGAGCGCGCCGCCGGGGGTCCTGGTGACCGCGCGGAGCCTGCCGTACCTGTCGGGGAAGCGGGCGACGGGCTTGCCCGCCGAGCCGTCCCGGCCGAGCGGGACCTGCCACAGGCGCTCGCCGCGCAGCGCGCCGACCCACAGGGAGCCGTTCGCGTACGCCATGCCGGACGGCGACGCCTCGGCCGTCGTCCAGGTGACGATCGGGTTCTCGAAGCGGTCGTCGTCGCCGCGGCCCTCGACCTCGGGCCAGCCGTAGTTGGCGCCCGGCTTGATCAGGTTGACCTCGTCGTAGGCGTCGGCGCCGAACTCGGAGGCGTACAGGCGGCCGGAGTCGTCCCAGGCCAGGCCCTGTACGTTGCGGTGGCCGTAGCTGTAGACCAGCGTGCCGAACGGGTTGCCCGGCGCAGGCGCGCCGTCCACGGTCATGCGCAGGATCTTGCCGCCGAGCGAGTCGCGCCGCTGGGCAAGGTCGCGGTCGCCGGTCTCGCCGGTGGTCGCGTACAGGTAGCCGTCGGGGCCGAACTCGAGCCGGCCGCCGTTGTGGATGGCGGCCTTGGGGATGCCTTGGACCAGGATTCTCCGGTCGCTGAGTCCGCTGTCGCCGAGCGTGTAGCGGACGATCCGGTTGTCCTGTTCCGCGGTGAAGTAAAGGAATATGTGCTCACCTTTTGCGGCCACTCCCATCAGGCCGCCCTCGCCGTCCGGTCGTACCCCCTCGATCGTCGCGAGTTCCGACACGTCGCCGGACTGGCTGACGCGCAGCAGCCTGGCCGAGTCCCGCTCGGTCACCAGCGCGTCGGAGTCCGCTCCGCCGGGCAGGAACTCGATCGCCCACGGCACGGCCAGTCCGGTCGCCACGTCCTCCGGCTCGCCGGGCGCTGCGGCGTCCACCACGGCGGCGGTCGGCACGACCTGCTCTCCGGCGCTGGAGCAGGCGGTGAGCGCGGCCAGTAGCATGATCGTCCAGAGCTTCCTCATGTGTTCCATACTTCCCCCGGAGTCGTAAGGTTCTCCGCATGAAGACCTGGGTTCCGTCCGATTCGGTGGCTGATGTACTGTCCGACCTTCCGGGGGTGGAATGTGCCATCTATGACGGCACGTCCCCGATGCCGGAGGGGATCGAGGAGGTGGAGGTCTGGATCCCGCCGCTCATCACCGTGCCCGACGTGCCGGGGACACTGGCCAGGATGAGCTCCTTGCGGCTGGTGCAGACGGTGACCGCGGGCGTGGAGCCGTACCGGCCGCACATGCCCGAGGGCGCGGTGCTGTGCAACGCGCGCGGCGTCCACGACGCCGGCACCGCCGAGTGGGCGGTCGGCGCGATGATCGCGGTGCTCAGGGACTTCCCCGGGTTCGTGGACGCGCAGCGCAGGGGCGAGTGGACCTACCACCACACCGGTGTCCTCGCCGACTCGACCGTCCTCATCGTCGGGTACGGCTCCATCGGCGCCGCGCTCGAACGCCGGCTCGACGGGTTCGAGGTCGAGGTCGTACGCGTGGCCAGGAGCCCCCGCGAGGGCGTCCACGGCATGGACGAGCTGCCCGCCCTGCTGCCCCAGGCGGACGTCGTGGTCCTGCTCGTGCCCGCCACCCCCCACACGACCGGGATGGTCGACGCCGCGTTCCTCGGCCGGATGAAGAGCGGCGCCGTCCTCGTCAACGCCGCCAGGGGCGGGGTCGTCGACACCGACGCCCTGCTCGCGGAGCTGAAGAACGGCAGGCTGCGCGCCGCGCTCGACGTGACCGCCCCCGAGCCGCTGCCCGAGGGCCACCCCCTCTGGAGCGCTCCGGGGTTGCTGATCACCCCGCACGTCGCGGGCAGCACCCCCGCGTCCGGCCGCCGCATGCTGCGGCTGATGCGCTCCCAGCTGCGGCGCTACCTCGCTGGTGAGGAGTTGACCAACATCATCACCGAGTCGTACTGAGAGGATTCCGGACCGTGGCTGGTCCGTGACCTCCGGTGCGTACGGTTACGTTCGCAGGGAGTTCCTGACTCACTGTCAAGGAATTCTTGGCGGCAATTGGTCTGTGTGGTTATCAGATCGGTGACGACATCGACGTTGTCACCACCCGCGCACCCGTGACCGCGCACACTGGCGAAGTGGTCCGCCGGGCTTCGGCGGTTCACAGGTGCAGAGTTCGAGACGGGATGGGCAACGACTGTGATCCGCTGGCGTGATCCACGTGCGCCACTGACCGCAGCGGCGGTGGCCGGCGCGGTGGTGTTCGCTGCCGCGCTCCTCGTGGGCGGTCAGGCCTTGCTCTCCGGCGCGATCGCCGGTGGGCTCACGGCGATCGTCGCCGTGGCCTCCCTGCTGACCGCCTCCGCGCGGCAGGCCGCGCACCGCCCCGCGGCGATGGGCGCCCGCTGGATGGGCGGCGGCGCCGTCATCTGGGCGGCCGGCGCTGCGCTGCGCCCCTTCGGCGACAGCTTCCTGTCCGGCTTCGCCGACATGTTCGTGCTGGTCGGCACGGTGGTCACGGCGGGCGGCGCGTTGATCGCCGCCGACCGCAAGCTTCCCGCGGGCGTCGTCCTGCGGCACCTCACCGACGCCTACCTGTGCGCCGCCTCGCTCTTCCTGGTCGGCTGGGTGGTCGAGCTGCGCCATGTCTACATGGGAGCGGGCGACCCCGCGGGGTTCACGCTGGTCATGCTGCCACCCATGGTGGCGCTGCTGGTGACGTGTGCCGTGATCCCGTCCGTGCTCACCAGCAAGGCGACCTCCTGGCTGCTCGGCCTGGCCGGGGTCGGCGTGCTCGCCGCCATGACCGTGGCCGGCCTGGCGGCGGCCGTGGCCCGGCTGGACGACGGCGATCCGCAGGCGTGGAGCCTCATGCTCGTGCCCGTGGCGTTCCTGCTGCTCGCCGCCATCCCCTGGGGCCCGCGCCCCAGCGCGGCGGGCGGCCAGGCGATCGGCAACGTGGTCGCGGTGGTCCCGCTGGTGCTGGTCATCGTGGCGGCCTGCACGCTGCTAGCCCACCTGGCCGGCGGGCCTGGCCAGCGGCCCGTCACCGGGGTCGTGGCGGTCGCCGTCTCCGTGGTGCTGCTCCTGGTCGTGCGCCTGTTCACGGTTTCCGCGGTCAACACACGCCTGCGCGGCCTGGTCAAGCTCGGCGAGCGGCAGCTCAGGGAGCTGGCGGAGAGCACGGGCGACGTGGTGCTCCTGTGCGACTACGAAGGCGTGGTCCGCGAGGTGGACGCGGGCGTCGAGTCGACGTACGGCTACCGCGCCGACCAGGTGGTCGGCGGGTCGATCTTCGACTACATCCACCCGGAGGACGTGCCGGGCATCCAGGTCGCCATGCGCGCCATGCACCTCGACGAGGAGAACGCCTCGCCCGGCGCCTGCCTGATCGCCTGCCGTGTGCGCGCGTCCGACGGCACCTGGCGCCCCACCGAGTCCGTCGCCACCCGCCACGTCGGCGGCGACGAGCTGATGCTGGTGACGACCAGGGACATCAGCGACGAGGAGGCGCTGCGCAACCAGGTCGCCCACCTGACCTTCCACGACGGCGTCACCGGGCTGCCCAACCGCGCCTACTTCGAGGAGCGCACCCGCGAGGTGCTGTCCGGGCGCACGTCCGGCGCCGGAGCGGCGAACGTCGCGGTCATCTTCCTCGATCTCGACGGGTTCACCTCCGTCAACGACTCGGTCGGCCACGCCAGCGGCGACTACCTCCTCGGCCAGGCCGCCAGGCGGCTGCGCGGGGCCGTGCGCGCCGACGACACCCTCGCCCGCTGGGGCGGCGACGAGTTCGCGGTGCTGGTGGAGACCGGTGGCGAGGCGCAGACCGCGGTCGATCTGGCCGAGCGGCTCGTGCGCGCGGTCTCGCAGGAGCCGTTCCGGGTCGCCGACCGCGACGTGGCGCTGACCGCGAGCGTGGGCGTGGCGTTCATCGAGGACGACATGCCGGCCGGCGACCTCATCCGCAACGCCGACGTGGCGATGGCGCGCTCCAAGGAGCTGGGCGGGCGGCGGGTGGAGGTGTTCGCCGCGCAGATGCACGCCGACGTGGTGCGCCGCCTGGAGCTGGCCGCCGACCTGCAGCGGGCGCTGATCGAGCACCAGTTCGCGATCGAATACCAGCCGGTCGTCGACCTGGCCACGTCGCGGGTGACGGCGGTCGAGGCGCTGGTGCGGTGGTGGCGCGGGTCGGTGTTCGTGCCGCCGGAGCAGTTCCTCGGCCCGGCCGAGGACACCGGGCTGATCGTGCCGCTGAGCGAGTGGATCCTGCGCGAGGCGTGCCGCGAGGTGGCCGCGTGGCGGGCCTCCTCGTGGGACATCGGGTTGTCGCTCAACCTGTCCGCCAGGCAGATCACCGCGCCGCGGTTCGTCGAGACGGTCGAGGAGGCCCTCGCGGAGAGCGGGTTGCCTGCCTCCGCGCTGACCCTCGAGGTGATCGAGGAGATGCTGGTCGAGGACGCCGAGGAGACGATCAAGCGGCTGTCCGAGCTGCGGGCGCTGGGTGTCCGCCTGGCGATCGACGACTTCGGCACCGGTTACGCGTCGCTGGCGTTCCTCAGACAGCTCCCTGTCGACATGATCAAGATAGATCCGTCCTTCGTGTCCGGGCTCGGCAACGACGACACGCTGACCCTGCTCACCAGCACGATCGTGCGGCTCGGTCACGACCTCGGGCTCATCGTGGTGGCCGAGGGCATCGAGCGTCCCGAGCAGCTCGAGTTGCTGAAGCAGATGGGCTGCACGAGAGGCCAGGGTTTCCTGGTGGCCCGCCCGATGGCGGCGCGCGGAGTCGACTCGCTGATGAGGACGAGTCTCACGGTTTGAGACTTGTGTCCACCAAGTTGACACCAGGGCATTCGGAGCGGCTATGGTGTAAGCCATGCTTCGCAGTGAGATTCTCGTAGTACTTCGCCGGCGCGCAGGCCGATAGCGAAGCACCACGACCTGCGCGCCGCCCCAGCCCCACCGCCTGGTGGGAAGGGGCATTTTTTATGTCCTTAAGCGAGTAGCCACGCAAGGAACGAGCCGATGACCGAACGGATGACAGGTGCACAAGCCCTGGTGAGGGCGTTGGAGCACGTGGGAGTCGACACCGTGTTCGGGATCCCGGGCGGCGCCATTCTGCCGGCCTACGATCCTCTCTACGACTCGACCAAGGTCCGGCACGTGCTCGTACGCCACGAGCAGGGCGCGGGACACGCGGCAGAAGGCTACGCGCAGGCCACGGGCCGGGTCGGGGTGTGCATGGCGACCAGCGGACCGGGGGCCACCAACCTCGTCACGCCGATCGCGGACGCGTACATGGACTCGGTGCCGATCGTGGCCATCACCGGGCAGGTGGCGAGCGGGGCGATCGGCACGGACGCCTTCCAGGAAGCCGACATCTCGGGCATCACCATGCCGGTCACCAAGCACAATTTCCTGATCACGGATCCGGCTGACATCGCTCGTACGATCGTGGAGGCGTTCCACATCGCCTCCACCGGCCGGCCAGGGCCGGTGCTCGTGGACATCTCCAAGGACGCGCTGCAACAGGAGACCACGTTCAACTGGCCGCCGACCATGCAGCTGCCGGGCTACCGACCGGTCACCCGGCCCCACTCCAAGCAGATCCGCGAGGCCGCCAAGCTGATGGCCGAGGCCAAGCGGCCGGTCCTGTACGTCGGCGGCGGCGTCCACAAGGCGGCCGCGGCGGCGGAGCTGCTGCAACTGGCGGAGCTGACCAACATCCCGGTCGTCACCACCCTGATGGCGCGGGGCACCTTCCCCGACAGCCACCCGCAGCACATGGGCATGCCGGGGATGCACGGCAGCGTTTCCGCCGTCGGCGCGCTGCAGAAGTCCGACCTGCTCATCGGCCTGGGCGTGCGGTTCGACGACCGGGTGACCGGCGATCTGTCGTCCTTCGCGCCGCAGGCGAAGGTCGTGCACGCCGACATCGACCCGGCGGAGATCTCCAAGAACCGCCACGCCGACGTGCCGATCGTGGGCGACTGCAAGGAGGTCATCAGCGACCTCATCGGCGTGATCCAGGCGTCCGGGCAGCTGGGCGACTACGCCGACTGGTGGACGACGCTCAACGGTTACAAGGAGACGTACCCGCTGGGTTACGAGACGTTCGAGGACGGGTCGCTGGCCCCGCAGTACGTCATGGAGCGGCTGAGCGCCATCGCCGGGCCGGACACCTACTACGTGGCCGGGGTCGGGCAGCACCAGATGTGGGCCTCGCAGTTCATCGCCTACGAGAACCCGGGCACGTTCATCAACTCCGGCGGCCTCGGCACGATGGGCTTCGCGGTGCCGGCCGCGATGGGCGCGAAGATGGGCCGGCCCGACGCGACCGTGTGGGCGATCGACGGCGACGGCTGCTTCCAGATGACCAACCAGGAGCTGGCCACCTGCGCGCTGGAGGGCGTGCCTGTCAAGATCGCCGTCATCAACAACGGCAACCTGGGCATGGTCCGCCAGTGGCAGACGCTCTTCTACGACCAGCGCTACTCCAACACCGACCTGCAGGCGACACGCCGCATTCCGGATTTCGTCAAGCTGGCCGAGGCCTATGGTTGTGTGGGGCTGCGTTGCGAGCGTCCCGAGGACGTGGACGCCATCATCAAGAAGGCCATGGAGATCAACGACGTGCCCGTCGTGGTCGACTTCGTCGTCCACCAGGACGCCATGGTCTGGCCCATGGTCGCGGCCGGCACGAGCAACGACGACATCAAGATCGCCCGTGACATGGCGCCTAGGTGGGAGAACGAAGATGACTAGGAGCGAACCCGACGCAATGAGCGGAGTGGTCGCGACGAAGGAGCGCCCGCGGAGCGAACGAGGAGCGGTGAGCGACCAATGAGCCGTCACACGTTGTCTGTGCTTGTCGAGAACAAGCCTGGGGTGCTCGCACGGGTTTCTGCGCTGTTCAGCCGGCGCGGGTTCAACATCGACTCCCTCGCCGTAGGCCCTACTGAGCATGACGACATCTCGCGGATGACCATCGTGGTCAGCGTCGAGGAGCTGCCTCTCGAGCAGGTCACCAAGCAGCTCAACAAGCTGGTGAACGTCCTCAAGATCGTGGAGCTCGACCCGACGCAGTCGGTGCAGCGCGAGCTGATGCTGATCAAGGTCAAGGCCGACGCGGAGAACCGCTCCCACGTGCTGGAGCTCGTCCAACTCTTCCGTGCCCGCTGCATCGACGTGGCGGCCGACGCGGTGACCATCGAGGTCACCGGCACTCCCGACAAGCTCGACGCGTTCATCAAGGTGCTCGAGCCGTTCGGGATCAAAGAACTCGTCCAGTCGGGCATGGTGGCCATCGGCCGCGGCGCCCGTTCCATCACCGACCGGTCCCTCAGGGCACTGGACCGTACTGCCTGATCATCGCCTGAAAGGTTTTGAGCAAGTGACCGAGATCTACTACGACGACAAGGCCGACCTGTCGATCATCCAGGGACGCCACGTGGCCGTGCTGGGGTACGGCAGCCAGGGCCACGCCCACGCGCTCTCCCTGCGAGACTCCGGCGTGGACGTGCGAGTCGGTCTGCCTGAGGGCTCCAAGAGCCGCGAGAAGGCGGAGAACGACGGGCTGCGCGTGCTCACCCCGTCGGAGGCGGTCGAGGAGGCCAACCTCACGATGATCCTGGCGCCGGACCACATCCAGCGCCACCTGTACGCCGACCACGTCGCCCCCAACCTGGTCGAGGGCGACGCGCTGTTCTTCGGCCACGGCCTGAACATCCGCTACGGCCTCATCGAGGCCCCTGAGGGCGTAGACGTGTGCATGGTCGCGCCCAAGGGTCCTGGGCACCTGGTCCGCCGGCAGTTCGAGGCCGGCCGGGGCGTGCCGTGTCTGGTGGCCGTCGAGAAGGACGCCTCGGGCAAGGCGCTGGACCTGGCGCTGTCGTACGCCAAGGGCATCGGCGGGACGCGCGCCGGGGCGCTGCGCACCACGTTCAAGGAGGAGACGGAGACCGACCTGTTCGGCGAGCAGGCCGTGCTGTGCGGCGGTGTCTCCGAGCTCATCAAGGCGGGCTTCGACACGCTGATCGAGGCCGGCTACCAGCCGGAGGTCGCCTACTTCGAGTGCCTGCACGAGATGAAGCTGATCGTCGACCTCATGTACGAGGGCGGCATCTCGAAGATGTACTGGTCGGTCTCCGACACGGCCGAGTACGGCGGCTACACCCGTGGCCCGCGCGTCATCGGTGACGAGGCCCGCCAGGAGATGCGCCGCATCCTGGCCGAGGTCCAGGACGGCACCTTCGCCCGGCAGCTCGTCGAGGAGTTCGACAGCGGCCAGAAGGAGTTCACCCGCCACCGTGAGGAGCTGGCCGAGAACCCGATCGAGAAGACGGGCGCCAAGCTCCGCCCGATGATGAGCTGGCTGCAGGCGTAACCACCTGTTCTGAAGGGGCAACGAGCACTCGCTCGTTGCCCCTTTAGCATGTCCCGGTATGAGCGAGGACGTCCCTACTGGAACGCTGCACCACGTCGAGATCTGGGTGCCCGACCTGCGGCGGGCCATCGCGTGCTGGGAGTGGCTGCTGGAGGCCCTCGGCTACTCCCGCTTCCAGGACTGGGACGACGGCCGCAGCTGGCGCCTGGGCGCCACCTACCTGGTGGTGGAGCGGTCTCCCGCGCTCACCGCAGACCGGCACGACCGTCGCCGTCCCGGGCTGAACCACCTGGCCTTCCACGTGGGCAGCAGGGGCGCGCTCGATGCCCTGGTCGAGCAGGCACCCGGGCACGGGTGGACGTTGATGTTCGCCGACCGTCACCCCTATGCCGGCGGTGACCGGCACTACGCGGCCTACCTGGAGAACGCGGACGGGTTCGAGGTCGAACTGGTGGCCGCCGGCACCTGAGCATTGTCCGAGTGAATCCTTGGCGCTACCTTCTTTCATATGTCAGAAGTTTCTTACACATGAACAGCCGCCGTTACGGTGGGAGAGGGGCGCCGCGATGAAGGCCATCCGCTACTACGCCTACGGCTCGCCGGAGGTGCTCAAGCTCCAGGACGTCGACAAGCCGGAAGTCGGCGATCGCGAGGGATTCGACACGACCATGATCCGTGATAATAATACCGGTATAGTTATCGGTAAGGAGGGATGGACGTGATCGAACTCAAGAGCACCGGGGAGATAGCCGCGATGCGGGAGGCGGGCCGGGTGGTCGCCGCCGTCCACGCCGCCGTGCGCGACCAGGCCGCCATCGGCGTGTCGCTGAAGCGGTTGGACGAGGTGGCGCGGACGGTCATCGAGGAGGCCGGGGCGGGGTCGTCGTTCCTCGGATACCACCCGTCGTTCGGCGCCATGCCGTACCCGGGCGTGATCTGCACGTCCGTGAACGGCGTCATGCTGCACGGGCTGCCGACGCCGTACCGGTTGCGGGACGGTGACCTGATCAGCATCGACACCGGCGCGTACATCGACGGCTGGCACGCCGACGGCACGGTCAGCTTCACGGTCGGGCAGGCACGCGAGGAGGACCTCAAACTCATCACGGTCGCCGAGGAGACGCTGGCGGCCGGCATCGAGGCGGCCGTGCCCGGCGGCAGAATGGGCGACATCGGCCACGCGATGTCCACGGTCGGCCGCGGCGCAGGCTACGGCATGCAGAACGACTTCGGCGGCCACGGCATCGGGCGGGCCATGCACGAGTCGCCGTTCGTGCCCAACGAGGCCAGGAGGGGACGCGGGATGCGGCTGCGCCCCGGCCTGGTGATCGCCATCGAGCCGAGCCTGATGGCCGGGGGCGACGACGACTACCACGTGGCCACCGACGGGTGGTCGGTGTGCTCGGGCGACGGCAGCAGGAGTGTTCACGTCGAGCACACGGTCGCCATCACCGCCGACGGCCCGGTCATCCTCACCGTGCCGTAGGGGGCCCGCGAGCGGGTCTGGCGAGCTCTCCGACGCCGTGCGGCGGTTACTCATTGTAATGGTTCGATATGAGTTGTCATGATTCGTCCTACGGGCCAGGACCAGTGTGATGCCGCAAAAGGGCTCGGACCATGGTCGCGGGAAGGGCAGGAATTCACCGGTCGCCGTTCTCGGAATCACATCTGATCGTCAAGGCGGCTGATCTTCGGCACTGCTTTGTGCAGGTGTTGTATTCGTACCGGTCAAGGCCGAAGGCCTCGTAGTTTGTCGAATTGGGCCGCAGGGCAGATCTTCCCCGGTAGCTACGGAGCGTAGTCAATCCGTATCAGAGGAGATACTTCTATGTTCAAATCAGGGCTCATCCTGGCCGGGGTCGTTGGAGGACTGCTCCTGTCCGGCGGCTCCGCACTCGCGTCGACCACCAAGTGGCCCGCGGACGAAGGCGACGACTCGAGGAAGATCATCCTCGTCTGTGGTGACGAAAACATCATCGCGCACGAGGCCGAGGCCAACAAGACCGGCCTGATCTTCCTCGACACCGGCGACATCCTGTCCGGGATTCTCGGCAAGGGCAGCGGCGACGACGTGAAGTGCACACTCAGCTGACCTCGGTCCTCATAAGCTGATCAACGCAATCATGGGGCCCGCCCGCAGGGTGGGCCCCTCCGCCGCTCTCGGTTCCCCGCACGAAGGCCGCCTCGAAGGAGTTGCGGGCGATCCGGTCGAGCTGCTCCTCGGTCATCCCGAGCTCCCGACGCAGCGCCTCGTAGTTGTCCTCGACGTAACCCCCGAAGTACGCGGGGTCGTCCGAGTTCACGGTCACGACCAGGCCCTCGTCCAGCATCGCCGGCAGGATGTGGTCCCGCAGGGACGGCACCGCCCGCAACCGTACGTTCGACAGCGGGCACACCGTCAGCGGGATCCGCTCGTCCCGCAGCCTGGCCACGAGCCTAGGGTCCTCCATCGCCCTGATCCCGTGATCCACCCGCTCCACCCGCAGGATGTCCAGCGCCTCCCACACGTAGTCGGGCCCGCCCTCCTCGCCCGCGTGCGCCACCCGGCGCAGCCCCTCGGAGGCGGCGATGTCGAACACCCGCCTGAACAGCGACGGGGGATAGCCGACCTCCGCCGAGTCGAGCCCCACCCCGATGAACAGGTCCCGATACGGCAGCGCCGCCCGCAGCACCTCCTCCGCCTCCTCCGCGCCTCGGTCACGCAGGAAGCAGAGGATCAGCGCGGCGGGCACCTCGCCGTCCCGCACCGCCTCCGACAACCCGCCGAAGACGACCTCCAGCGGAACGCCCCTGCTCAGATGCGCCTGCGGATCGAAGAAGATCTCCGCATGGCGTACGCCCTGCCCGGCGGCCCGCCGCAGGTAGGCGGTGGCGAGGTCGTAGAAGTCCGCCTCGGTACGCAGCACCGCCAGGTTCTCGTAGTAGACGTCCAGGAACGACCGCAGGTCCGTGAACGAGTAGCGCGCGCGGATGACCTCCGGGTCGAAGGACGGCAGATCGACCCGGTTCCGCCTGGCCAGCTCGACGACGAGCTCGGGTTCGAGGGTGCCTTCGATGTGCAGGTGGAGTTCCGCTTTGGGACGCATGACGACGAGTAAACCGGACCGCGATCACCGGAGGTATCGTGCGAACCTCTGAACTCTCAGGCGTTGAGCTGGCATAACATCAGATTTCATGAGGCTGGCGGATCTGCTCGTACGCGACGACCTGCGGCTGACCCTCATCACCGGTGCCGACGTGCTGGATCGCGAGATCCGGCGCGCGTACCCGACGGATCTGCCCGACCCCCGGCGCTACCTGCGCTCCGGCGATCTCGTGCTCACCAGCGGCGTCTGGTACGGCGAGCCGGCCGACTGCGAGCGCTTCGCCGACGGGTTGTGGGCCAGCGACGCGGCGGGCCTGGTCGTGGGCCTGATCGTGCTCGGCGAGCTGCCAGGCGCGCTGGTCAAGGCGTGCGAGAGCCGGCGGTTGCCGCTGCTCCTGGCGGCGCCCGACCAGTCGTTCGGCGCGATCACCGAGGTCGTGACCGCCGAGGGTTTCGCCGCCGAGCGGCGCGGCGCCGAGCGGGTCAGGGCGCAGACGCTGCTCGACGTGCTGGGCGAGATCCCGCCGGGCGAGGTGTCGGCACACATGAGGTTGCTCGGCGCCGACCCCGGGCTGCCCACGACGGCCATGGTGGTGTTCAGGGCCGGGGGCGAGCACGACCTGCCGGAGGTGCTGCACGCGGGCCTGGCCAGGAAGGGCAGGCACCTGATCGTGGGCGGCTCGCCCGGCGAGGCGACCGTGCTGGTCAACGGCCGGGCGTCGCGCAGGAGCCTGGCCGACGAGCTGCGCGCTCTGGTCGCGGAGCGGCCGGGGCTGAGCATCGCGGCCGGGATCAGCGAGGTGGCGGCGAGCGTGGCGCAGCTGGGTGAGGCGCTGGAGACGGCCAGGCGCGGCATGGAGTCCGCCAGGGGCGGCCAGGGACCCGTGTCGATCATGTCGGTGGCCGACATCGCCAGCTTCGACCTGCTGCTGGCCTCGTTGCCGGCCAGCGTGCGCAGGTCGTTCCGCGAGCACCTGCTCGGGCCGGTGGTGGAGTACGACGCGCGGCACGGCTCCGAGCTGCTGCGCACGCTGGACATCTTCCTGGAGACCTGCGGATCCTGGCAGCGCACGGCCGACGAGCTGTACGTGCACGTCAACACCTTGCGCTACCGGATGCAGCGGATCGAGGAGCTGACCGGGCGGCGGATGTCGTCGATGCGGGATCGTACGGACCTGTACCTGGCGCTGCGGTCAGGGCAGGCGGCCCGCGACG
The DNA here is from genome assembly GCF_015645445.1 of Nonomuraea cypriaca. Lineage (GTDB taxonomy): Bacteria > Actinomycetota > Actinomycetes > Streptosporangiales > Streptosporangiaceae > Nonomuraea > Nonomuraea cypriaca. The sequence goes on from NZ_JADOGI010000028.1 coordinate 54,751, forward strand.
AGCCTGCCCCGTGAGACCACGGCCACGATGTTGGCGGCGGCCAGGTCCTCGACGCGCTCCCACGGGCGGCCGCGCAGCACGATGAGGTCGGCGCCGAGGCCGGGCGCGATCCTGCCGACCGGCACGCCGATCGAGTCCGCCGCGTCGGAGGTGGCCGCGCGCAGCGCCGACTCGGCGTCCATGCCGAGGATCCTGGTCATGTGGACGACCTCGGCGAGCTGGTCGCCGAACCGTACGTGGTGGCCGTTCGCGTCGGTGCCGAGCACGAACCGCACGCCCAGCGCGTGGGCCTGGGCCAGCAGCACGTCGCGGGTGGCCACCAGCTCGGCGGCCTTGGCCCTGGCCTCCGGCGTGACGGGGACGCGGCCCTCCGCGATGGCCTCGTTGATCAGCAGCGTCGGGGCGACCGGCGTGCGGCGGGCGGCCAAGGTCTCGGCCAGGTCCCTGCTCATGAGCGTGCCGTGCTCGATCGAGTCGACGCCCTCTTCGACGGCCACCCGGATGCCGTCCTCGGAGTGGGCGTGCGAGGCGACCGGCATGCCGAGCGCGTGCGCCTCGTCCACGACCGCTTTGATCTCGTCGCGGGTGTAGTTGCGCCAGCGGTTCTTGTCGCCGATCGACAGGACGCCGCCGCTGGTGGTGAGCTTGATGCCGTCCATTCCGGCTCTGGCCCAGGTGCGTACGAGCTTGCGGCACTCGTCGGGCCCGTCGGCCGTGGGCTTGCGCAGCGGGAACGCCGGCGGCACGAACAGGTCGTTGTGCCCGGCCGTCATCCCCACCACGCCGTGCACCTGGATGCGCGGCCCCGGCAGCACCCCCGCGTCGAACGCCCGGCGCAGCGCGATCTGGGCCTCGTCGCCCGCCAGGTCGCGCAGCGTCGTCACGCCGTGCCGCATCGCCCGCTGGGCGTGGGCGACTCCGTGCAGCACCTGCTCGTCCCGCGAGGTGACCAGTGGCCAGGTCGCGAAGTCGGGCGGGTCGCCGGGGCCCGCGTGGCCGATCAGGTGGACGTGGGTGTCGACCAGGCCGGGCAGGACGCACAGGTCGTCGAAGCGGGCGGCGGCGGGGGCCACCTCGGTGATCTGGTCCGGCTCCCAGCTCAGATCGACCGGGCCGCGATGTTCGGTACCGTCCCAAAGGGGGATTCCGTCGAGTCTCATTTCACGATCGACGCTACCCGAGCCTCCATACGGTTGGAGGGATCTACGGTCCTCGTACGAGCTTCTCGTAGGGACCTACAGGATCGGCCAGCGGTTTTCCCGAGTTGGCGCGCTACGGCGGCCAGGCCCGCGTATCGTCCGGAAATACCGTCACATGATGGTAATAATCGATGTATACCTTCCTGACCTGCACGTTCCCCTGCCGTCCAAGGAGAGATATGGCTACCCTCGACCGCCGCGCGTTCCTGCGGACAACGGGTCTGGCCGGTCTGGCGTTCGGGTTGGCCGCCTGCGGTGACAGCGGCACGTCGACCGCCTCCTCCGGCAGTGGGTTCGGCTCGGTCAAGCTGCAGCTGTCATGGAAGAAGAACGTCGAGTTCGCCGGCGAGTACTTCGCCGACACCAACGGCCACTTCAAGTCGGCCGGGTTCACGCAGGTCGAGCTGCTGTCGGGCGGCGGCTCAGGCACCTCTGTCGAGTCGGGACTGGCGACCGGCCGCTGCTGGGCGGGCCTGTCCGCGCCGACCATCACCGCCCCCGCCGTCCTGCAGGGCGCCCCGCTGAAGATCGTCGGCGCGACGTTCCAGAAGAACCCGTTCGCCGTCATCTCACTGAACAAGAACCCGATCAAGGAGGCCACGGACCTGGTCGGCAAGCGGATCGGCGTGCAGGACTCCAACGAGCTGGTCTGGAACGCGCTGCTCAAGGCCAACGGCATCGACGCGGCGAGCGTGACGCGGGTGCCGTTCCAGTCCGACCCCTCGATGCTCACCTCCGGCCAGCTCGACGGGTACGTCGGCTTCGTCACCAGCGGCCCGGTGAACCTGCGGATGCAGGGCCACGACCCCGCCTATCTGCTGCTCGCCGACGCCGGCCTGCCGCTGGTCGCCGAGACGTTCACGGTGACGCAGCAGACCATCGACAGCGAGCGCGACAAGCTCAAGGCGTTCCTGACGGCCGAGATCAAGGGCTGGAAGGAAGCCGTCGCCGACCCGGCCAGGTCCGCCGAGTTGGCCGCCACGGTCTACGGCAAGGACCAGAACCTCGACGTCAAGGAGCAGACCGAGGAGGCCAAGATGCAGAACGACCTCGTCGTCACCGAGGACGTCCGGGCCAACGGCCTGTTCACGATGACCCCCGAGCTGATCGAGCAGAACATCGACTCCCTGGCCAAGGCGGGCCTGACCATCAAGGCCGAGCAGCTGTTCGACCTGACGATCCTGGACGAGGTCTACGAGGCCGACCCGAGCCTGAAGCTGTCATGACCGGCATCAGCGTCACCGGGCTGAGCAAGACGTTCGGCAAGGGCGTGACCGCCGTCGAAGGCGTGGACCTGCGTACGCGGAAGGGGTCGTTCCTGTCGTTGCTCGGCCCGTCCGGCTGCGGCAAGTCCACCGTGCTGCGCATCCTGGCCGGGCTGGAACAGCCCACGGCCGGCGAGATCCGGGTGAACGGCGAGACCCCGGAGGAGCTGCGCAGGAGCCACCACCTCGGCATCGCCTTCCAGGACTCGGCGCTGCTGGCCTGGCGCAGCGTCGCGGCCAACATCCGGCTGCCGCTGGAGGTCGCCGGGATCAGGCCGGAGCCCGGCGTGATCGACGACCTGATCAAGCTGGTCGGCCTCGAAGGCTTCGAGAAGGCCAGGCCCGCCGAGCTGTCCGGCGGCATGCGCCAGCGCGTGTCCATCGCCCGCGCCCTGGTCGTCAAGCCCAGCGTGCTGCTGCTCGACGAGCCGTTCGGCGCTTTGGACGACATGACCAGGCAGCGGCTCAACCTGGAGCTGCTGCGGATCTGGACCGAGAAGCCGGCCACGACGCTGATGGTCACGCACGGCATCGGCGAGGCCGTCTTCCTGTCGGACGTGGTCGCGGTCATGAGCCCGCGTCCCGGCCGGGTGCTGGAGATGGTGGAGATCGATCTGCCGCGTCCCCGTACGCCGGACATGATGCGTACGCCGGAGTTCCACGCCCTCCACGACCACCTCAGCGACCTGCTGTTCGGGCACGGCTGATGCGAGGCGTCCAGGGGCTGGCCGGCGTCGCCGCCCTCGTCGGGTTGTGGTGGCTGCTCGCCGCGACGGTGTTCGCCGGCGGCGGCGCGGTGCCCACCCCGTGGGCGGTACTGGCCTCGATGGGCGCGGACGGCTTGGCCTTCTACGGCCCGAACACCTCCGCCACCCTCTCCGCCGCCGTCCAGGGTTTCCTGTGGGGCAACGGCCTGGCCATCGGCGTGGCGCTGCTGGTGCTGCTCGTGCCCAGGCTCGAAGCCGTCGCCACCCAGCTCGCGGTGATCAGCTACTGCATCCCGCTGCTGGCGATCGGCCCCATCGTGCTCGTGGTCTTCGGCGGCGACGCCACCGTCGTGTTCCTCGCCGCCATCTCGGTCTTCTTCACCACGCTCATCGGCGCCCTGCTCGGGCTCCGCTCCGCCGACCGGGTCAGCCTCGACCTCGTCACCGTGTACGGCGGCGGCCGGCTGGCCAGGCTCCGCTACGTGCAGATCATCTCCGCGCTGCCGAGCACGTTCGCCGGCCTGAAGATCTCCGCCCCCTCCGCGCTGCTCGGCGCGATCATCGGCGAGTACCTCGGCAGCAACGACCAGGGCCTCGGCGTCTCGCTGATGATCTCCCAGCAGCAGTTCCAGGTGCCCCGTACCTGGGGGCTGGCGCTCGTGTCCGGCCTGATCGCCGGTCTCGGGTACGCCGTCGTCGCGCTCGTCGCCCGAGTGGTGACCCCCTGGTCGAGAGGCGTGTGAATGGGCCGGACCGTGCTGAGGATCGTCGGGCCGCTCGTGCCCTCCGTGGTCATCGTCGTGGGCGCGTGGTGGGCGTTCCTCGAGGCGTTCGGGATCAGCCCGCTCGTGGGGAAGCGGCCGCCGCAGGTCTGGGAGTACCTGACCGCCTCGGCCGCCCACCGCGAGGTCGTGTTCGGGGCGCTGGGCATCACGATCAGGGACGCCGCCATCGGGTTCGGCTCCGGGATGATCGCCGCGATGGCGGTGGCGGTGACGTTCGTGCTGTTCGGCGCCGTCGAGCGGACGTTCATGCCGGTCGCGATGCTGCTGCGCTCGGTGCCGCTCGTGGTGATGACGCCGCTGATCACGCTGGTCTTCGGCAGGGACCTGGTGGGCGTCGCCGTCATCGGCGGCATCGTGGTGTTCTTCCCCGCGCTGGTCAACATCGCCTTCGGGCTGCGATCCGCGTCCCCGCAGGCCACTGACCTGATCATGGCGTACGGCGGCGGCCGCGTGACCGTCCTGCGCAAGGTGGCCGTGCCGACCGCGATGCCCGCGGTCTTCGCCTCGGCCAGGATCTCCGTGCCGGCCTCGATCATCGGCGCACTCATCGCCGAGTGGCTGGCCACCGGGCAGGGCATCGGCGCCGAGATCCTGCGGGCGATCGGCGGGTTTCGCTATGACGAGGTCTGGGCGGACATCGTGGTGGTCACGGGCGTGTCCATCCTCGCGTACGCGGTCGTCGGCGTCGTCGAGTCGCTGGTCCTGGCCCGCTTCTCCGACCGGCCCTGAGCCGGTCGCCGGGTTTCCCGACCGGGCCCGAGCCGCTGTCGGGTGATGAGCTTTCCCGCCGAGCCCGAGCCACTGCCGGGTCGTGCGGACTGGGGTGATGCGGGCCCGGCCGCGGTCCTGTGTGCGGGGGGAGGCGCGGCCGGGCCCGCCCGGAGGGGAGCGCTTGGGCGTGCGGTGGGTAACCGGCTCGGGGTGGGGCCGGTAGAAGCCCGAGGCTCCCTTGGTCTGGGCGGTGTCTCTCAGTGGTCTACGTCTCAGGGGGCGGCACCAGGCGCGTCCCCCGGCGTAGTGCCTCAGAACCGAATTCTGGTGCCACGAAGTCGGTCATGTCCTGAAAAGTCGTCCTATACCTGGAGCTCCAAGTGGTCGAAGTGTCAACCGTCGAGGCCCCCCGCGCGTCAGGGGGCCTCGACGGGGTGCTAACACTCGACGGGCTTCGTCCACGAGCACTCGAGGTCGCCTGCGGTGGCGTTGTCCGCGGCCCGGAGCTGGGCGGGGGCGTCGACCGGCGTGGCACGGGAGAACTGGGCGAGCCGGATGGCGATCTTGTCCTCGATGTCCTTCGGCGAGCCCGACAGGTACTGGTTCAGCATGACCGAGAAGATCAGCGGCTCACCGTCGGCGCTGGTGACGTACCCGGACAAGGCCGTCACCCCGGTCAGCGAACCCGTCTTGCCGCGTACGTTGTTCGCGGCCGGCGTGTTCGCCATCCGGCTGCGCAGCGTGCCGCCGACGAAGCGCTCGGAGTTGCCGGCGATGGGCAGGGAGTCGTACCAGGTGCTGAACCACGGCTTGCTCCGTACGGCGCTCAGCAACTGCACGATCGAACTCGGCGAGAAGCCGTCGCGGCGCGACAGCCCGGACCCGTCCCGCATGTTGATCACCTGCACCCCGTTCGCCCTGGCGAAGTCGGTGCTGACCTTGAGCCCGGCCGCCCAGGTGCCCTGGTTCGCGACCTCGCGGCCCATGGCCTTGGTGAGGATCTCGGCGTGGATGTTGTTGCTCAGCTTCATGAACGGCACCAGCAACTCGCCCAGCGTCATCGACTCGTGCTCGGCCAGCTTCCTGGCCCCGGCCGGCGTCGCCCCGGTGACCGTCGGTCCGAGCACCTTGACGCCGTGCGCGGCCAGCGACGCGCGGAACAGCGACGAGGCGTACGCGGTGGGGTCGTCCACGGCCACCCACTCCTGGTACGAGCCCGCCACCGTACCGGTGATCACGACCGTACGGGTGCCGTGCTGCCGCTCGATCAGCACGTCCGTCTCCGAGCCCACGGTGGCCTTGTTGACGATCTTCAGGTAGTCCGTGTCCGGTGTGGTGGTCACCTTGACCTTGCCGCCTTCCGGGGCCACCGCGACGATCACCGAACCGGCGTCGTAGTCCGTGTCCGGCGAGGCGGTCAGCGCGGAGATCGGCGCCGCGTAGTACGCGGTCTCGTCGTCCCACGCCCAGTCGTTGCCGAGCCGCTGCCCGTCGAACCACGTGTCGTCGGCGACCAGCTTGCCCGTGACCAGCTTGATGCCCGCCGCGGCGACCTCCTTGGCCAGCGCGTCGTAGTCCTCGGCCAGCATCGTCGGGTCACCCGTGCCGCGCAGCACCAGGTCGCCGGTGAGCACGGAGCCGAGCTTGCGGCCGGCGTTCAGTACCGTGGTGGGGAAGCGGTAGTCGAGGCCGAGCGTCTCCACGGCGGCGGTCGAGGTGAACAGCTTGGTGTTGGACGCCGGGGTGAGGAGCTTGCCGGCGTCGGTGGCGTACAGGTCCTCGCCGGTCTGCGCGCTCTTGACCACGACGCCCGCTCTGGCGATCGTGAGCCGGGAGTCGCTGAGAATCTGGTTGATGTCCTGGGTGAGGTCGGCCACGCCCGCGGAGGGGTCGAGCGCGACGGCGGGGGAGGAGGGACTGGAAGCCCACGCGAGGGCCGCGACGAGCGCGCCCGCGACGAGGGATGCTGAGGTGCGCCGCATGGGGTCTCCAGGTGACTGGGGGATCGCATGAGAGCATGGATCACCGCACTCAGCCTGTAATCCGCAAATATCCGTATTTATCCCCTGTTGCGCCCCGAAAGCGCGACGTCAGAGGGACGGCTGGCCGGCGGACAGCAGGAAGCCGCAGTCGCCGAACGAGATCTCGTCACCGGACCGCACCCGTGCGGGACCCACCAGCCGCCACCCGTTCAGCCGGGTGCCGTTGAGCGAGCCCAGGTCGATCAGCATCCACCCGCCGTCGTCCTCGCGCCGCAACTCGGCGTGCACCCGGGAGACGGTCAGGTCCGACAGTACGAGATCGCACGCGGACCCCCGCCCCACCACGTAACGCAGCCGCTCGTCGTCGGGTAGCGCCAGCCGGGGCAGCCGCGGCCGCCGCCAGGCCGACTGCAGCTTGGTGGTGAACTCGGACACCGACGCCACCGCGTCGGTCATCCGCTGCCTGAACGTCGCCCGCCGCGGCAGGTCGGCCACCACATCGTCGAGCTCCGACCGGTTGCGGGCGCGCAGCACCTGGTCCACCCGGCCCACGAAGGTGTCGTGTGAGATCCGCCCCTCCACGGCGCGGTCCCTGAGCTCGTCGATCGCACGGTCACGTTCCCCATCGGATGCGCGAAAGTGCGGGTGCGTGGAGCTCATGTAGCGAGTATCGGCCTCAACCGCGTTCTGTGTCCAGAATACGCGGATCAGTTGCGATGAGCATACTCAGTATGCATACTTCGTATCCATGTCGATCAGGCATGGATTGCTGGCGCCGCTGAGCGGTGGCGCCCGTTACGGCTACCAGTTGCGGGTGGAGTTCGAGGCGTCCACGGGGGCGACCTGGCCGCTCAACATCGGGCAGGTCTACACGACGCTCTCCCGGGTGGGGGCCGGCCGCGCAACCGCCGGCTCGTGGTGGCGGCACAGGCCGCGTACATCTCGGGGCTGGGGGCCCTGGTGGGGCTGGCCGGAGGTGTCGCCGCCGGGGTCGCGTTGAGCTCGGCGCCGGCGCGGACGATGGTCAGGGGGCCCGGCACGGGCGCCGGCACGATCTCCGTGCCCTGGCTCTTCCTGGCCGTGGTCGTGCTGGGGCTGCCGGTCCTGGCCGCGCTGCTGGCCGGGCTCGTCACCCGGACACGGTCGGCACCGGCACGTCGGATGACCTGAGCCGGTACTTCATCGTGATCAGCACCGACGCGAGGATGATCACGGCGGGGACCGCGGTCTGCCCGATGAGGACCGCGGTCACCGCGCTGTCCGGCTGCTGGACGGGGTTGCCCGGCTCGGACTCGATGAAGCCGCCCAGCGAGAGGATGATGCCGAAGATCAACGCGCCGAACGAGCTGACCCCGCTCTCGATGGCCGTCCACAGCCCGGTCAGCACGCCCGCCCGCCGCTTGCCCGATGTGGCCGCGTCCACCGCGATCACGTCCGCGAGCATCGAGAACAGCAGGAGCTGCACCCCGGCGATGCCCACCCCGACCACCAGGATCATCACGTGCGCGTACACGGGGCCGAAGAGCGGGGTGGGCACGGCCGCCGCCGTGCCGCCACCGAACAGCCCCGCCGCCAGCATCATCGCGCCGCGCTTGTCGAAGCGCCTGGACAGCCGCACCCACAGCGGCATCGTCAGCAGCATCGGCCCGACCAGCGCGGCGAACAGCGTCTGCGTGGCCGTGGGCGTGCCGATGATGTACGCCGCGAAGTACGGCGCCGCCGCCAGCATCATGCTGACCGCGAGCATCTGCGTGCAGGCCAGCACGGTGATCCAGAGGAACGCCGAGTTCCCCTTGATCGCGGCGAACTGCTCCCGCCATCCGCCACGGTCCGGCTCGGGCGCCCCGGTCATGGGAGCGCGGGCGGTGCCGAAGAAGGAGCCGAGCATGGCGGCCAGCAGGATGACTGCGATCGTGGCGCCCATCAGCCGGTAGCTGCCCAGCGTGCCGTCGTCGCCCTGGCTCGAGACGATGGCCGGCGCCAGTACGCCGCTGATCGCGGTGCCCGCGCCAACGAAGATCATCCGCCACTGCAGCAGCGACGTCCGCTCGTGGTAGTCGTTCGTCATCTCGCCTGGCATCGCCTTGTACGGCACCTCGAACAACGCGTACGCGGTCGCCGTCGCCATGAAACACATCGCCACGTACAGGGCGGCGGGGACGCCGGTGAGCGGCGGCCCGGCGAACACCAGGAAGAACGCGACCGGCAACGTGCAGGCGCCCGCCAGCAGCCAGGGACGCCGCGGCCCCATCCGGGACCTGGTCCGGTCCGACCAGCGGCCCACCAGCGGGTTGATGATCAGGTCCCAGACCTTGGGCGCGGTGACCACGATGCCGGCCAGCCACGCGGGTACGGCCAGGAAGTTCGTCATGTAGTACAGCAGGAGCAGCCCAGGGACGGCGCCGACCGTGGCCGTGCAGAACGACCCCACGCCGTAGCCGAGGCGCACGCCTCCGGGGACCGTGGGCGTGCTCGCCGCCGGTGCGATCATGCCCTCATTGAAGCCGAGCGGAAGCTTGTTCGGTAGGGCCCAGTTTTCGCGCCCGGCCTTCGGGGCTCGTCTCTCAGTCCCGCACGTCGGCGCACACCACGTGCGCGCCTATCTCGATCATCCGGCGCTCGCTGCGCGAGTCCGCCACCCTGGCCATGAGGATCGGCGCCTCGGAGGCCGCGAACTGGGGCAGCCGGGCGCGTACCAGGCGGTGCAGGTCGCGTACGACGTCCTCGGCGGCCGACATGTGCACCTTCACGTGCAGCATGATCCCTGGCGCGCCGGAGGCCGTACGGGCCTCGGAGATCCAGACGTGGTGCACGAGCGGGAAGTCCATGAGCAACTGCGCGATGGCCTGCCGCAGGGCGGGCAGGATCGGGTGCGTGCATCGCCGGTACCCCGGATCCACCTGCTGCATCGGCCCCGACAGGTGCGGCCGCGGCGCGGGCACCCACGGCAGCGCGGGCGCGTCCGCGGTCTGCGGCGCGAACTGGGCCAGCGCGGCACCGCGTGACACGGTGGCCATCGCGCCCGTCGCGTAGGCGGCGGGCGCCGCGCCCGACAACACGGGCGTGGGCCCCGTGCGCGTCGTCGTGAGGAAGCGCTGGAGATCGTCGATGGGCACGGCCGCGGCGGCTGGTCCGGCCGCGTCGATCACGATCTCCCGCACGCCGGTGACGCGCTGGATGTCCAGGATGGTGTCGGCGTCGCACGCCGACAGGGAATGGCCGCCGCGGTGCCTGGCGTAGGTCGCGGGGCTGGTGTAACCGAGCAGGACCCGGTCACCGGCTTGGGTCGTCCCGAGGACGACTGATCGATCTGGTCGCACTGCCACCAGGACACCACTGTCGGCGAGGGCGCCCAGCAGGCGATGCGGCGTGCCATGCTGTGCGAGCACGTCGGCAAGCGCTGGATTCCCGATGCTCATATGACGAACCCTAGGTACTCGGCCACGGCTTATCAGGCTAATGGCTAATAAATCTCCCGATCAAGACAAAGTTAGCCGCTGGATGGATGAGTTTGTCCCCGATGGGTACGGCGGACCTGTCTCACATGGTGGGTCCCTCGTGAACGCGTTCACAAGCGACGGATACACTCTGTGGGACCGCCGGGGGATCCGTGGACGTGTCCCCCGATGACCCGCCCGCATGCCCCTAAGGATCCACACCAGTGAACAAGCCCGTCGTTCTGGTCGCAGAGGAGCTGTCCGAGGCTGGCCTCGCCGTGCTCGGCGCTGATTTCGAGGTCCGCCACACCGACGGCGCCGACCGTTCCCAGCTGCTGCCCGCTCTCGCGGACGTGGACGCGCTGATCGTCCGCTCCGCCACTCAGGTCGACGCCGAGGCCATCGCCGCGGCGCCCAAGCTCCGCGTGGTCGCCCGCGCCGGTGTCGGCCTCGACAACGTCGACGTCGAGGCGGCCACCAAGGCCGGTGTCATGGTCGTCAACGCGCCGACCTCCAACATCACCAGCGCCGCCGAGCAGACCGTCGCCCTCATCCTGGCCAGCGCCCGCAACACCGCCCAGGCCCATGCCGCGCTGAAGAACGGGGAGTGGAAGCGCTCCAAGTACACCGGTGTCGAGCTCGACGAGAAGGTCGTCGGCATCCTCGGCCTGGGCAAGATCGGCCAGCTCGTGGCGCAGCGGCTGCAGCCGTTCGGCGTCGAGCTGATCGCCTACGACCCCTACCTGCCGCCGGCCCGCGCCGCGCAGATGGGCGTCAAGCTGCTCAGCCTCGAAGAGGTGCTCAAGCAGGCCGACTTCATCACCGTGCACCTGCCCAAGTCGAAGGAGACCCTCGGGCTCATCGGCGACCGGGAGCTGCACCAGGTCAAGCCGTCTGTGCGCGTCATCAACGTCGCGCGCGGCGGCATCGTGGACGAGGGCGCGCTCTACTCCGCGATCAAGGAGGGGCGCGTCGCGGGAGCGGGCCTCGACGTGTTCTCCAAGGAGCCGTGCACCGACAGCCCGCTGTTCGAGCTGGACCAGGTCGTCGTCACGCCGCACCTGGGCGCCTCCACGCACGAGGCACAGGAGAAGGCCGGCACCCAGGTCGCGCGCAGCGTGAAGCTGGCCCTCGCGGGCGAGTTCGTGCCGGACGCCGTCAACGTCCAGGGCGGCGTGGTGGCCGAGGACGTGAAGCCGGGCCTGCCGCTGGCCGAGAAGCTGGGCCGGGTGTTCACCGCGCTGGCCGGCGAGGTCGCCACCAAGCTCGACGTCGAGGTGCGTGGCGAGATCGCCTCCCAGGACGTGCGGGTGATCGAGCTGGCCGCGCTCAAGGGCGTGTTCGCCGACGTGATCGAGGAGCAGGTCACCTACGTCAACGCGCCGCTGCTGGCCAAGGACCGCGGCGTCACCGTCGAGCTGGTGACCAGCTCCGAGAGCCCCGACTGGCGCAACGTGGTGACCGTGCGCGGCGTGCTGGCCGACGGCCGCCAGGTCTCGGTCTCCGGCACGCTCTCCGGGCCCCGCCAGATCACGAAGATCGTCGAGGTCAACGGCTACGAGATGGAGATCGAGCCGACGGCCCACCTGTCGTTCTTCACCTACACCGACCGGCCGGGCATCGTCGGCGTGGTCGGCCGCCTCCTCGGCGAGCACGGCATCAACATCGCCTCGATGCAGGTGGCCCGCAGCGTCAAGGGCGGCAAGGCGCTCATCGCGCTGACCGTCGACTCGGCGATCCCGGCCGACGTGGTCGACCAGATCATCGGTGAGATCGGCGCGGAGAGCGGCCGCTCGGTCGACCTGGAGGACTGAGCCACCGCGACAGGCCGGCAGGCCGTCACCGGGAGCGTTCCCGGTGGCGGCCTTTTGTTGTCTCAGGATGCGAGATACTAGGACATCCAACGAGATTGCTCGGGTACTGTGACAGGGATGCGCCAGGTTCTCGTACTCATTACCTGCCGCGGCGGGGCCTGTTAGGGCAGGTCGACGACTCGCCGCGGTGAGCGGTGTGTCGGCCGGTAAGTCCCTTTCGTTTTGGTCCGTGATCCGGACCACGAGCTCAGGCCCGGTCGGATTCGCGACCGGGGTCCGACGTCCCCCGATGGAACGCTCGCGAAGAGAGATGAGTCACATGTACGACATGTACGCCTGGAACCGCGCCGAAGAGCACGAGGACAAGGCCGCCGAGGCCGTCCAGACCGCGCTGGACCGCAGGGACAACGGCGGCGCGCCCCAGCATCCCAACCGGTAGCGCACAGGCCACTTCGCCTGCGAGACGACTCGCTGGGGATAGGAACACCTTCCTCTTCGGATACAGAGTGTGGTGATAATGTCACGCTCGGTATCCGATCAATGAGGAGGTCCCACCATGCACACCCCCCGCACCATGGTCCGGCGTGTCGCCACCGGTGTCCTGGCCGCCGCCGCCCTGGTCGTCGCGGCCACGCCCGCCCACGCGCAGGCGGCCGAGCTCAGCATCACGAGGTACGACATCAGGGAAGGCACCGCCCAGCGCTGGTACCTCACATGCACACCGGACGAAGGCACCCACCCCAGCCCGGTCGCCGCCTGTGACCGGCTCGACGAGATCGGCGGCGACCTGGACCGGATCAGGTTCCGGCCGGACGTGGCCTGCCCGCGGATCTACGACCCGGTCCGCGTCGAGATCACCGGCGACTACCACGGCGAGCTCAAGATCTTCCAGGAGACCTACCCCAACGCCTGCTTCGTGGAGAAGCTGGCCGGCCCGATCGTGCCCTGACGCGAGAGAACGGCAGACGGCCCCGCGGTGTCCCCGCGGGGCCGCCCGCGTTCTACAGGGTGGCCGTGAGCATGGCCGGCGCCGGCGCGTGCCGCCGCTCGGTCAGCTTCGACCACAGTCGTACGCCCTTGGGGTCCGGGCGTACGCCGCCGACGAAGGCGTCCCTGCGCCAGGCGGAGAGCCGCTCCTCCTTGACCACGTCACCGCTGTGCGGCGCGTGCACCATGTAGCCGGGACGGGAGATCATCCCGACGTGTCCCAGGCCGCTGAAGAAGGCCAGGTCGCCCGGCTTCAGATCGTCCCAGGAGATCTTCTTCGAGAACGCGTTGTACTGGTCCGCCGCGACGCGCGGCAGTTCGATCCCCGCCTTCTCGTACGCCCTGAGCATGAGCCCCGAGCAGTCGTACCCCCGGTCGCTGGTCCCGCCCCAGACGTACGGGATGCCGCGCTTCTTCATGGCGAAGTGGAGGGCTTTCTTCCAGGCGGGTTTGGGGGTGCGCTCGTCC